>NC_014306.1:0-300009 GCF_000196615.1 Erwinia billingiae Eb661 | reverse complement strand
TTTCACCGCACGCTCAACACGGACCAGACCGACACGGAACTGGTTTTCTGCCATTTCGCCAACGGAACGAATACGACGGTTGCCGAGGTGGTCGATATCATCCACTTCGCCAATACCGTTACGGATCCCGATCAGTTTACGCATCACCTGGATGATGTCGTCTTTGCTCAGAATACCGGAACCTTCGATCTCGTCACGCAGCAGAGAACGGTTGAACTTCATACGACCAACCGCAGACAGATCGTAGCGGTCTTCAGAGAAGAACAGGTTCTCGAACAGGTTTTCAGCCGCTTCGCGCGTTGGTGGTTCACCAGGGCGCATCATGCGGTAGATCTCAACCAGTGCGCTCAAGCGATCGCTGGTTGGGTCGACGCGGACGGTTTCGGAAATGTACGCACCGTGATCCAGGTCGTTGGTGAACAGCGTTTCGATGCGCTTGTGACCAGACTGGCTCAGCTTAGCCAGCAGATCCAGCGACAGCTCCATGTTGGCAGCAACGATCAGCTCACCGGTGCTCTCGTCAACATAGTCTTTAGCAACGACTTTGCCGGCGATGTATTCAACAGGAACTTCGATGTGCTCAATGCCATCTTTTTCCAGCTGACGGATATGACGTGCAGTAATACGACGGCCTTTCTCAACGTAGATAGTACCGTTGGATTCGATATCGAATGAGGCAGTGTCTCCACGCAGGCGCTCAGGAACAAGTTCCATCTGCAGCTTGTTGTCGCGGATTTCATACACGATTTTGTCAAAGAACAGGTCAAGGATCTGCTCAGTGGTGTAATTCAGTGCACGCAGAATGATGGTCGCAGGCAATTTACGGCGACGGTCAATTCGAACGAACAGGTTGTCTTTCGGGTCGAACTCAAAGTCCAACCATGAACCACGGTAAGGAATGATACGTGCGTTATAAAGCACTTTACCCGATGAGTGGGTTTTACCCTTATCGCTGTCGAAGAAGACACCAGGACTACGATGCAGCTGAGAAACGATAACCCTTTCTGTACCGTTGATGACAAAGGTACCGTTATCGGTCATGAGTGGAATTTCACCCATGTAAACTTCTTGTTCTTTGATGTCCTTAACGGTGCCTTCCGGCGCTTCGCGCTCGTAGATCACCAGGCGCAGTTTTACGCGCAGGGGTGCAGAGTACGTGACGCCACGAATCTGACACTCTTTCACATCAAAAACAGGTTCGCCTAAACGGTAGCTGACGTACTGCAGTTCAGAATTACCGCTATAGCTTTGGATTGGGAATACGGAACGGAAAGCCGCTTCCAAACCATGTTGACCTTCCGGGTCTTGCTCGATGAACTTCTGGAACGAGTCAAGCTGGATAGAAAGGAGATAAGGAATGTCGAGCACCTGGGGGCGCTTTCCAAAATCCTTACGAATACGTTTTTTCTCGGTATAGGAGTAAACCATAGGGTTCCTCAGCTCGCTGAAAGGTAGAACCTCGCTGTCCGTCCAGAGGGGACAGTTCATGCAACACTATTTTGTGACGCGGAAAGAAGACTCCCCTTCCGTAATACCTCTTTCTATCACTCTTAAATCATTTCGTTGCCGTAGCAAAGCAGAGAAGCGCCGCAGGAGGGCAATATATTAAGTCGTCGATAGAGAAAGATATTAAGCAATTCAATGACTAAACAGTGTGAAACGTCATTGACGCTGTAGAGCGCAAAAAGGCTGGTGACTAAAAAGTCACCAGCCGTCAGCCTAAATCAGATTAGGCTGCAACCTGAAAGGTTGGCTTACTTAACTTCAACTTCTGCGCCAGCTTCTTCCAGTGCTTTCTTCAGAGACTCAGCGTCGTCTTTGCTGATGCCTTCTTTCAGGGCAGCAGGTGCAGACTCAACCAGGTCTTTAGCTTCTTTCAAGCCCAGACCAGTTGCGCCACGTACTGCTTTGATCACGGCAACTTTGTTAGCGCCGATAGCTTTCAGTACAACGTCGAACTCGGTTTTTTCTTCTACAGCTTCAGCAGCAGCGGCTGGGCCAGCAACTGCAGCAGCAGCTGAAACGCCGAATTTTTCTTCCATAGCGGAGATCAGTTCAACGATTTCCATTACAGACAGGGCTGCAACGCCTTCAATGATTTGTTCTTTAGTGATTGACATGTCAAATGTTCCTGAAATTCAGTTTAGGTGTAAATACGTTAGCAAGAGTACGGAAAATGAAAGGCCTGAGCTTATGCAGCTTCAGCTTCTTTCTGATCACGTACTGCAGCCAGAGTGCGAACCAGTTTGCCGGCAGCGGCTTCTTTCATGGTTGCCATCAGGCGTGCGACTGCTTCATCGTAAGTAGGCAGAGTTGCCAGGCGGTCGATCTGAGCCGCACTGATTAACTCGCCTTCAAAGGCCGCAGCTTTAACCTCAAATTTTGCATTCGCTTTAGCGAAATCTTTGAACAGACGAGCAGCAGCGCCCGGGTGTTCCATAGAATATGCAATCAAGGTTGGACCGACGAACGTGTCTTTCAGGCACTCAAACTGAGTACCTTCAACGACGCGGCGCAGCAAGGTGTTACGAACAACACGCATGTAAACGCCAGCTTCACGACCTGCTTTACGCAGTTCAGTCATTTTGCCTACTGGTACGCCACGAGAATCCGCAACTACCGCAGACAGCGCGCCTTTGGCTACTTCGCTGACTTCAGCAACAATCGCTTGTTTGTCTTGAAGATTTAAGGCCATTAGCTTTTGCTCCTGGATTTTGCCGGAGATGAATTTCTCCGGAACTCACTTCACCTGACCGCGTTTCCGAAGTCAGGCGCTTAACACGGTGAGCAGAATCCAGCAAAGACTATAAAAATATTCTTCAGGTTCTGTCACCGTCTACGCAGGAGATTAAGCCTCTTTCGAGACACCTGCGGTCTTGGACGGAGGCCTGGATAAGGCCAGGCTCCAACCGAAAATTCTGGTTCCGCAATTAACGGAACAACGGGCGTAAGATTCTAATAGAAACTTTCGCCCGCGTAAAGCAGATTAAACTGCAGCGTTCAGGCCAGCCTGATCGATTGCAACGCCTGCACCCATAGTGGTGGACAGGCTAACTTTCTTGATGAAAACGCCTTTCGCCTGTGAAGGTTTTGCTTTTTTCAGCGCAACCAGCAGGGATTCCAGGTTTTCTCTCAGTTTATCTGCATCGAAATCAACCTTACCGATAGTGGTATGGATGATGCCGTTTTTGTCGTTACGGTAACGAACCTGACCGGCTTTAGCGTTCTTAACCGCTTCAGCAACGTTAGGGGTTACGGTACCCACTTTCGGGTTAGGCATCAGACCGCGTGGGCCCAGTACCTGGCCCAGCTGGCCAACAACGCGCATTGCATCAGGAGATGCGATAACAACGTCGAAGTTCATTTCGCCTTTTTTGATCTGGTCAGCCAGATCTTCCATACCTACCAGCTCAGCGCCTGCAGCTTTAGCAGCTTCAGCGTTTGCGCCCTGGGCAAATACGGCAACGCGAACAGAACGGCCAGTACCGTGTGGCAGTACAGTTGCACCGCGAACGTTCTGGTCAGATTTACGGGCATCAATGCCCAGGTTTACCGCTACGTCAACGCTTTCAACGAACTTGGCAGTAGCCAGTTCTTTCAGCAGAGCAACAGCTTCGTTGATGTCATACTGTTTAGTTACATCAACTTTGTCGCGGATCACGCTCATACGCTTGGTCAGCTTAGCCATTTCTTAGTCCTCTACAACCAGGCCCATGGAACGAGCAGTACCTTCAATTGAGCGAGCCATCGCTTCAATATCAGCACCAGTCATGTCCGCAGCTTTAGTTTCTGCGATTTCACGTACCTGAGCACGCGTTACTTTACCGACTTTGTCTTTGTTCGGCTTACCGGAACCAGACTTAATACCAGCCGCTTTCTTCAGCAGGATAGGTGCTGGAGGCGTTTTGGTAACGAAGGTGAAAGAACGGTCAGAGTAAACGGTAATCACAACTGGAGTAGGCAGGCCTTTTTCCAGGGATTCTGTTTTGGCGTTAAACGCTTTACAGAATTCCATGATGTTAACACCTTGCTGACCCAGTGCCGGACCGACCGGAGGACTTGGGTTTGCCATACCAGCTGCAACCTGCAGCTTGACGTAGGCTTGTACTTTCTTAGCCATGATAATTCCTCAATTGGGTTCAGACGCTCCGTGAAGAGCTCCCCGTGATTAATATTCCACACGCTGCGAACAGCGCATAAAAACAAAAGGCGCGAAATTGTATGGCAATTTCGCGCCTCTCGCAACCAATTTTCACTCAAAGAGATCATTTTATATGCAGGGAGTGGTTACCCCACAGTCTGTCTCCGCGCAGAGTGATTATCAGCCTTTTTCAACCTGACCAAAGTCCAGCTCAACCGGCGTAGCACGCCCAAAGATTGAAACCGACACTTTCAGGCGGCTTTTCTCATAATCCACTTCTTCAACCACACCGTTGAAGTCTGCGAACGGACCGTCACTAACACGGACCATTTCACCAGGTTCAAACATGGTTTTCGGACGTGGCTTATCACCAACCTGCTGCAGGCGGTTCATGATCGCATCGACTTCTTTATCGCTAATAGGTGCCGGACGATCGGAGGTACCACCAATGAATCCCATGACGCGAGGCACGCTACGCACTAAGTGCCAGCTTGCATCATTCATGAGCATTTGGACCAGGACATAACCCGGGAAGAACTTACGCTCGCTTTTACGACGCTGACCACCACGGATCTCAACCACTTCTTCAGTTGGAACCATGACATCGCCAAAAAGCTCTTCCATGTTATGTAACTTGATATGCTCGCGCAGCGATTGGGCTACGCGGCCTTCAAAACCGGAAAACGCCTGAACGACGTACCAGCGCATTTTTGGAGCTTCAGACATCTCAGAACCTCAGGCCAGTGATAAACGATACCAGACGGACCAGAATACCATCCAGTCCCCACAAAATCAGTGACATCACGGCAGTAACCGCGGCAACGATTAACGTGGTATGCAACGTTTCCTGGCGAGTCGGCCAAATGACCTTGCGAACTTCGGTGCGGGCTTCACGGGCAAACGCCAGTGTAGACTTACCTTTCGTGGTCAGCAGCGCAATGCCACCGGCTACAGCGATAAGGACAACGACGGCCAGCGCACGCAACGGCAGCGAGACTTCACGGTAAAAGTAGTTACCTACGATGGCCAGAATCAGTAGTAACACTACGACTAGCCACTTTACCGCTTCCAGGCCACGCCCGCTCCCTTGAGCTTCGGTATTAGCACTCATAAACCAACCTGCCACAATAAACAGAAACTATTTTGCCCCGTAATACGAGGCAACCAAACCGAATGAGGCTTTCAGGCGAAACTCGGCATATAACGCCGTGCTACAGAGCCTGCCTCAGCAATGATTATGGTTGAAAATCACTGATGAGCCAGGTTCTATGTTACAGCGTGCAAAAAGGGCATCAAATGATGCCCTTTTCATGTGCGTTGCGTCAAATATTATCCGCGATTATGCGATAACTTTAGCAACAACACCCGCACCAACAGTACGGCCACCTTCACGGATTGCGAAACGCAGACCGTCATCCATCGCGATTGGGTGGATCAGGGTAACCACCATCTGGATGTTGTCACCAGGCATGACCATCTCAACGCCTTCTGGCAGTTCGATGGTACCGGTCACGTCAGTTGTACGGAAGTAGAACTGTGGACGGTAGCCTTTGAAGAACGGAGTATGACGGCCGCCTTCGTCTTTGGACAGAATGTAAACTTCTGACTCAAATTTGGTGTGTGGCTTGATAGAGCCTGGCTTAGCCAGAACCTGACCACGCTGAATGTCTTCACGCTTGATACCACGCAGCAGAACACCACAGTTCTCGCCTGCACGACCTTCGTCCAGCAGCTTACGGAACATTTCAACGCCGGTACAAGTTGATTTAGCCGTATCTTTGATGCCGACGATTTCAACTTCTTCACCAACTTTAATGATACCGCGCTCTACACGACCGGTAACAACAGTACCACGGCCGGAGATGGAGAATACGTCTTCGATTGGCAGCAGGAATGGCTTGTCAATTGCACGCTCTGGTTCTGGGATGTAGTTATCCAGGTGGCCAGCCAGCTCGATGATTTTCTCTTCCCACTCAGCTTCGCCCTGCAGTGCTTTCAGTGCAGAACCGCGAACGATTGGCAGGTCATCACCAGGGAAGTCGTAGGCAGAAAGAAGTTCACGAACTTCCATCTCAACCAGTTCCAGCAGCTCTTCATCATCAACCATGTCGCATTTGTTCATGAATACGATGATGAAAGGAACGCCAACCTGGCGACCCAGCAGGATGTGCTCACGGGTCTGAGGCATAGGGCCGTCAGTTGCAGCAACAACCAGAATTGCACCGTCCATCTGCGCAGCACCGGTGATCATGTTTTTCACATAGTCGGCGTGGCCTGGGCAGTCAACGTGCGCATAGTGGCGTGATGGGGTGTCATATTCAACGTGGGAAGTGTTGATGGTGATACCACGCGCTTTTTCTTCTGGTGCGTTATCGATCTGGTCGAATGCACGAGCAGAACCACCGTAGGTCTTAGCCAGAACGGTAGTGATAGCAGCAGTCAGGGTAGTTTTACCGTGGTCAACGTGGCCGATTGTACCAACGTTGACGTGCGGTTTGGAACGTTCAAATTTTTCTTTAGACATAACTTGTCCCTCTAAGACACGGATAAATCGGTGATATCACCACATCAACCAGGCAAAGCCTGAACAGTTGAATTTTAACGTACAGAGAAAGAATCAGGGAGGGAGAATTAGAAGTGGTGCTGATACCCAGAGTCGAACTGGGGACCTCACCCTTACCAAGGGTGCGCTCTACCAACTGAGCCATATCAGCACGGCTTGGAGCGGGCAGCGGGAATCGAACCCGCATCATCAGCTTGGAAGGCTGAGGTAATAGCCATTATACGATGCCCGCATCCTGGAACTCGGCTACCTGTTCTGTCTGTAGCTTTTGAACAACAAGAAGATGCCCCCTTGCTATTCGAGTCAACCCGCATACGCTTGATGACCCTGACTGCGCTGGTGCTCAGTCTAAAATCTTCATTCATTTCAACCTTAACGTTCCGGGTCGAAATGGTGGTGGGGGAAGGATTCGAACCTTCGAAGTCGATGACGGCAGATTTACAGTCTGCTCCCTTTGGCCGCTCGGGAACCCCACCAGGGGTATTTCGTTACTTGATGGTGCCGGCTACCGGAATCGAACTGGTGACCTACTGATTACAAGTCAGTTGCTCTACCAACTGAGCTAAGCCGGCATCAAGTGGTGCGCATTCTAGGAAGACCTGGCCTCTGATGCAACAAAAAAATTGCGATAAATGTTCTTATGCTTACTATTTGTGCAATTCTTCGCAAATTATCGCATTGGGGCAGAAAAACAGTTCAAAGAAGCGCCATTTTAGCGATTTTTTCACCAGCATCCACGCGGATGATTTTGCGATTCAACTGCGCCGCTAAGTTTAAAAGATGCATGATCGCGGCAAAAAAATTGCGATGGCAACACACTACGCTTAAAAAGGCGACAATTGGCAGGCATCGTGCCATGACTGACTAAACAGAGGCGGCGTATAAGCGATTTTTTCTTGGCGTGTGTGATCAGTTTCTTTTGCTGATTGCCAGCACATTATTCAATAAATGCGGGTGCCGTTCCGTTTGCGCTCGCAGAATATATTTTTCCTTCAGCTACTGTCTCTCTGGTGGTAACCTCCTGCCCATTGTTTTCTGAAATTTACCTTAGTCACATGAGCTGGAAAAGGCGGGTTTATCCCCCTCGACAGAGTAGTTAACTCTACGACAGGCAAATTCTTGCTGGCAGAAGCATGCATATGAGCAAAAAAGACTCCTTGTTGACCACCCCCTATCTACAATTCAATCGTGATCAATGGGCTGCGCTCCGCGATTCAGTCCCAATGACCTTGAGTGAACAAGAAATTGCCCGCCTGAAGGGGATAAATGAAGATTTATCTCTTGAGGAAGTAGCCGAGATCTATCTTCCCCTTTCACGTCTGCTTAATTTCTATATCAGTTCTAACGTTCGTCGTCAGGCTGTACTTGAGCAGTTCCTGGGAACCAATGGCCAGAAGATTCCCTATATCATCAGTATTGCTGGCAGCGTCGCCGTGGGTAAGAGCACTACAGCGCGTGTACTGCAGGCTCTGCTGAGCCGCTGGCCTGAGCATCGGCGGGTAGAGCTGATCACCACTGACGGCTTCCTGCACCCTAATGAGGTGCTTAAAGAACGCGGTCTGATGAAGAAGAAAGGCTTTCCGCAGTCTTACGACATGCACCGACTGGTGAATTTCGTATCAGATTTAAAATCAGGCGCTTCGCAGGTCACGGCTCCGGTTTACTCTCATCTTATTTATGATGTGATCCCGCAGGGTGACAAGGTTGTGCAGCAGCCTGATATTTTGATTCTTGAAGGGCTTAACGTCTTGCAGAGTGGGATGGACTATCCTCACGATCCGCATCACGTCTTTGTCTCTGATTTTGTAGACTTCTCAATTTACGTCGATGCCCCGCAAGATCTGCTGCAGAGCTGGTACATTAACCGCTTCCTGAAATTCCGCCAGGGCGCCTTTACCGATCCAGACTCTTATTTCCACAACTACGCGAAACTCTCTGAAGAGGAAGCGGTGGGCGTGGCAACTCAGCTATGGGAAGAGATCAACCTTATGAACCTTAAGGAAAATATCTTGCCTACCCGGGAACGAGCCAGCCTGATAATGACCAAAAGCGTCGATCATGCGGTGGACCTGGTCCGCTTGCGGAAATAAAAAAAGGGGCGAAAGCCCCTTTTCTTGCAATTAATCTTGCGGACGAAGCGAAATTTCGCCCCCGACCCAGGATTTCCTTACCCCATCCTGCTCCAGAATTAATCCGCCTTGCTGATCGATGCCGCGCGCAATTCCCGGGATTTCTTTATCGCCAATCAGCAATTTAACCGGCCGGTTAATAAAGTTATCCAGCTCGCTCCAGCGATCGATAAAAGGTGCCAGTCCCTCGCGCTCAAATATCGGCAACGATTCACGCATATTGTTGATCAGATGCGCCGTTAGCGTATTTCGGTCCACGTTGACGCCGGCTTCCTGCAGGTTTATCCAGCCCTGGTTCACAATACCGGCATCGGGTGAGCGCATAGCAAGATTGATACCCGCACCGATCACCAACTGAGCGGCATCGCCGGTTTTTCCGGTCAACTCAACCAAAATGCCGGCCAGTTTGCGATCGTTCAGATAGAGATCGTTAGGCCACTTTACGCGAACGTCTTTAGCACCCAGTGATTGCAAAACTTCGGCAATGACAATCCCGATAACTAAACTCAGGCCCATTGCCGCCATTGGCCCCTGGTCCAGGCGCCAGTAAAGAGATAAATAGAGATTAGAACCAAACGGGGAGAACCACTGACGACCACGCCGTCCTCTGCCAGCCTGTTGATACTCTGCGACACAGGCATCACCTGATTGCAGTGAATCCATTCTTTCCAACAGATACTGATTAGTTGAATCAATCACCGGGATTACGGCCAGCCGTTTTTCCTTCAGCTGCGCCATAATCGTTTCTTCATCCAGCAGCTGCATCGGTGCCGGCAGGCTATAGCCTTTGCCGGTAACAGTGAAGACATCAATCCCCCAATCCTTCAGGGTCTGAATGTGCTTATTGATTGCGGCGCGGCTCATACCCAGCTGTTCGCCAAGCTGCTCTCCGGAATGGAACTCGCCATCAGCCAACAGGCCAATCAGCGTTAACGGGACGGTATTTGCTTTCATGCAATGACTCCAACTGCATCCTTTTCACCCTGCGCGCCAATAAAGCGCACCTCAGGCTCAAGCCACACGTTAAATTTCGTGCCCACTCGTTGGCGCACTTCATGCGCTAAAGCCACTATGTCGCTCCCTGTCGCCTTCTCTTTGTTGATCAAAACCAGCGCCTGCTGCTGATGCACCGCTGCGCCGCCAACGCTAACCCCTTTAAGCTCACACTGCTCAATCAGCCAGCCTGCAGCCAGCTTTACTCTTCCATCCGCTTGAGGATAAGCGGGCAGCGTTGGGTAGGCAGTGCGGATCGCCTCTGCGGCTTCAGCAGTGACAACCGGATTCTTGAAGAAGCTGCCAGCGTTACCTGTTATCGCCGGATCCGGCAGCTTACTGCTACGCATTGCGCAGACCGCATCGAAAATTTGTTGGGGAGTGACTGTCTGTGGATCTAATGCTCTCAGGTCGCCGTAAGTCATTACCGGGCACCACTGTTTGTTCAACACCAGTCCTACGGCAACAATGGCATAGCCCAGCTGATACTGATGCTTAAAGATGCTGTCCCGATAACCGAACTGGCATGCGGCTGCCGTCAGACGTTCGACTTCACCGGTGTTTAAATCCAATACATCAACATAAGCACAGACATCCTTTAGCTCGACGCCATAAGCCCCAATGTTCTGTATAGGTGCTGAACCAACACAACCGGGGATCATCGCCAGATTTTCCAGTCCCGGTATGCCTTTCTCCAGCAGGACCTGCACCAGATTGTGCCAGTTTTCACCCGCGCCGATATGCAGCTGCCAGTGATGCTGATCTTCCTCGATCTGTATGCCTTTAATTCTGTTGATGATCACCCGGCCAGAAAAGTCTTCCAGGAAAAGAATGTTGCTACCTTCTCCCAGTAGCAACACCGGCTGGTTGTGTAGCAGGCTCTGCTGCCAGCTTTGCAGAAGCGACTCTGCGCTGGTCGCTACATCAAGATTAGCGGCATGGGCGTCAAGGCCAAAAGTATTCCAGGATTGAAGGGAGTTATGTTGAGAGGACATGCTCAAACCTTAATAAATTAATCTACGGGAGAGTGTACCCCATCCATCCGCAAGCTTGCAGTGGATTTTGATTTAATAAAGACTTTTGTTGTAATACGGGAATGAGTTACGGATAACCCCTAAAAACCAAACTCTTGAATATTGCTTTATATTAAAATGCAGGGACAAAACCCCATCTCAATCAATCGACTGTTTCACCAAAACATTCACCCACCATTAAATAACCCCCTTTAACAATGATGAGGTTTAATTTAATGCATGATTGTAATAATGAATTTAGATCACATCAGACGACCCGATGATATTCATTCCATCTGAAGACTATTTGATACAGATTCAGGCAATGAAGGTCTACCAGACTACAACTGTTGATAGGATAGCTGATGAGATGGAATTATTTTAACGCTATTCAGGTTCAGTTTTTCATATTGTCTCGGGACGCCATTAGCAGGAGATTGGCCATAAAAACTGGCTAATATATAATGCGAGTGATTGGTGTTTACCACCAAGAAATCATTTAAATATTTTGAGCTCCCCTGTCTGTCTTACGTCATGTACAATGCGCGCAATGGAAGGTTAGGATATAGCAATATCAGTCGCTCAGTTATTTCACTCAACAAACCCTTCACTCAGTGTCTTTATCCTCTGCACTTTTATTCTCTCCTTATAATTTAAATATTATCTGTAAAAAACCACAGTCAGAATAAATTTTTGCTAATTACTCTTATATTTTGGTTATTCCATCGGGTTTATGGATCTCAATAAAATTACCATTATGTTCTCCTTAACAAGGTCGGGTAATTAACGCTTTCAGAACACGACGTTATCTGCCTGTCATTATCCTTTAAGGCGTCGTGCGGAAGGACGGCGTCTTCTTTTGTCTGGTTTTGGGATGGTTTGGGAGTTTTAGGGGGTGTTTGGGGCGGTTTTGGATTTCAGTGGCGGGTTTTGGATTTTAGTGGCGGGTTTTGGCCGTTATCAGGCGGGCCTGGGGAGTCCGGGAGCCGTTTTGATGCAGGTCTGGCGTGGATTTTTGCTTTTTACGCACACAAAAAAGCCCCATGCTTTCGCATGAGGCTTGTCTGCTTAATTGATGCCTGGCAGTTCCCTACTCTCGCATGGGGAGACCCCACACTACCATCGGCGCTACGGCGTTTCACTTCTGAGTTCGGCATGGGGTCAGGTGGGACCACCGCGCTAAAGCCGCCAGGCAAATTCTGTTATTCACGCCGCCATAGGGCCGCGCAAATTTATCCGGTTCAAGCTGAAAATATCTGTTCGTGTCTCTCAGACACCACCAGAACGCTTCTGGTGTTGTAAGGTTAAGCCTCACGGGTCATTAGTACCGGTTAGCTCAACGCATCGCTGCGCTTACACACCCGGCCTATCAACGTCGTAGTCTTCAACGTCCCTTCAGGGGCCTTAAAGGCCCAGGGAAGATTCATCTCGAGGCAAGTTTCGCGCTTAGATGCTTTCAGCGCTTATCTTTTCCGCACTTAGCTACCGGGCAATGCCATTGGCATGACAACCCGAACACCAGTGGTGCGTTCACTCCGGTCCTCTCGTACTAGGAGCAACCCCTCTCAATCTTCCAGCGCCCACGGCAGATAGGGACCGAACTGTCTCACGACGTTCTAAACCCAGCTCGCGTACCACTTTAAACGGCGAACAGCCGTACCCTTGGGACCTACTTCAGCCCCAGGATGTGATGAGCCGACATCGAGGTGCCAAACACCGCCGTCGATATGAACTCTTGGGCGGTATCAGCCTGTTATCCCCGGAGTACCTTTTATCCGTTGAGCGATGGCCCTTCCATTCAGAACCACCGGATCACTATGACCTGCTTTCGCACCTGCTCGAGCCGTCACTCTCGCAGTCAAGCTAGCTTATGCCATTGCACTAACCTCACGATGTCCGACCGTGATTAGCTAACCTTCGTGCTCCTCCGTTACTCTTTAGGAGGAGACCGCCCCAGTCAAACTACCCACCAGACACTGTCCCCACGCCGGATCACGGCGCCAGGTTAGAACATCAAACGTTAAAGGGTGGTATTTCAAGGTTGGCTCCACGCAGACTGGCGTCCACGCTTCAAAGCCTCCCACCTATCCTACACATCAAGGTTCAATATTCAGTGTCAAGCTATAGTAAAGGTTCACGGGGTCTTTCCGTCTTGCCGCGGGTACACTGCATCTTCACAGCGAGTTCAATTTCACTGAGTCTCGGGTGGAGACAGCCTGGCCATCATTACGCCATTCGTGCAGGTCGGAACTTACCCGACAAGGAATTTCGCTACCTTAGGACCGTTATAGTTACGGCCGCCGTTTACCGGGGCTTCGATCAAGAGCTTCTCCTTGCGGATAACCCCATCAATTAACCTTCCGGCACCGGGCAGGCGTCACACCGTATACGTCCACTTTCGTGTTTGCACAGTGCTGTGTTTTTAATAAACAGTTGCAGCCAGCTGGTATCTTCGACTGGCTTCAGCTCCGGGAGCAAGTCCCTTCACCTACGCGCCAGCGTGCCTTCTCCCGAAGTTACGGCACCATTTTGCCTAGTTCCTTCACCCGAGTTCTCTCAAGCGCCTTGGTATTCTCTACCTGACCACCTGTGTCGGTTTGGGGTACGATTCCGTGTTACCTGATGCTTAGAGGCTTTTCCTGGAAGCAGGGCATTTGTTACTTCAGCACCGTAGTGCCTCGTCATCACACCTCAGCGTTAAAAAGAGTCCGGATTTACCTAAACTCTCCGCCTACATGCTTAAACCGGGACAACCGTCGCCCGGCTAACATAGCCTTCTCCGTCCCCCCTTCGCAGTAACACCGAGTACAGGAATATTAACCTGTTTCCCATCGACTACGCCTTTCGGCCTCGCCTTAGGGGTCGACTCACCCTGCCCCGATTAACGTTGGACAGGAACCCTTGGTCTTCCGGCGAGCGGGCTTTTCACCCGCTTTATCGTTACTTATGTCAGCATTCGCACTTCTGATACCTCCAGCAGCCCTCACAGGCCACCTTCGACGGCTTACAGAACGCTCCCCTACCCAACAACGCCTAAGCGTCGCTGCCGCAGCTTCGGTGCATGGTTTAGCCCCGTTACATCTTCCGCGCAGGCCGACTCGACCAGTGAGCTATTACGCTTTCTTTAAATGATGGCTGCTTCTAAGCCAACATCCTGGCTGTCTGTGCCTTCCCACATCGTTTCCCACTTAACCATGACTTTGGGACCTTAGCTGGCGGTCTGGGTTGTTTCCCTCTTCACGACGGACGTTAGCACCCGCCGTGTGTCTCCCGTGATAACATTCTTCGGTATTCGCAGTTTGCATCGGGTTGGTAAGCCGGGATGGCCCCCTAGCCGAAACAGTGCTCTACCCCCGAAGATGAGTTCACGAGGCGCTACCTAAATAGCTTTCGGGGAGAACCAGCTATCTCCCGGTTTGATTGGCCTTTCACCCCCAGCCACAAGTCATCCGCTAATTTTTCAACATTAGTCGGTTCGGTCCTCCAGTTAGTGTTACCCAACCTTCAACCTGCCCATGGCTAGATCACCGGGTTTCGGGTCTATACCCTGCAACTTAACGCCCAGTTAAGACTCGGTTTCCCTTCGGCTCCCCTATACGGTTAACCTTGCTACAGAATATAAGTCGCTGACCCATTATACAAAAGGTACGCAGTCACACCACGAAGGTGCTCCCACTGCTTGTACGTACACGGTTTCAGGTTCTGTTTCACTCCCCTCGCCGGGGTTCTTTTCGCCTTTCCCTCACGGTACTGGTTCACTATCGGTCAGTCAGGAGTATTTAGCCTTGGAGGATGGTCCCCCCATATTCAGACAGGATGTCACGTGTCCCGCCCTACTCATCGAACTCACAGCAAGTGCATTTTTGTGTACGGGAGTATCACCCTGTACCCTGCGACTTTCCAGACGCTTCCACTAATGCACAAACTGATTCAGGTTCTGGGCTGTTCCCCGTTCGCTCGCCGCTACTGGGGGAATCTCGGTTGATTTCTTTTCCTCTGGGTACTTAGATGTTTCAGTTCCCCAGGTTCGCCTTGCAACACTATGTATTCATGTTGCAATGATGCACCAAAGTGCACCGGGTTTCCCCATTCGGGTATCGTCGGTTATTGCGGTTCATATCACCTTACCGACGCTTATCGCAGATTAGCACGCCCTTCATCGCCTCTGACTGCCTAGGCATCCACCGTGTACGCTTAGTCACTTAACCTCACAACCCACAAGCGTCCCGAAAGACACGTGCTGTTGTAAGCATTTGAGAGACTCGAACATATCGTTAATTTCATTCTTATTACGGAGAATGAAAACGACATGTCGTTTCAATTTTCAGCTTGTTCCGGATTGTTAAAGAGCAAATATCTCAAACGTGACTCGTCCTTGCGGAGAGAATCAGTTTTGAGATACTGGTTGATAATGTCTTTCACTCATTATCAGGAGATGGCGTCCCCAAGGGGATTCGAACCCCTGTTACAGCCGTGAAAGGGCAGTGTCCTGGGCCTCTAGACGATGGGGACTCTGTTACTGTTGCTCATTACGTTTTCTATCAGACAATCTGTTGTGGACACTACGCGGGAAGGTATCTTCAGGTAAGGAGGTGATCCAACCGCAGGTTCCCCTACGGTTACCTTGTTACGACTTCACCCCAGTCATGAATCACAAAGTGGTAAGCGCCCTCCCGAAGGTTAAGCTACCTACTTCTTTTGCAACCCACTCCCATGGTGTGACGGGCGGTGTGTACAAGGCCCGGGAACGTATTCACCGTAGCATTCTGATCTACGATTACTAGCGATTCCGACTTCACGGAGTCGAGTTGCAGACTCCGATCCGGACTACGACGCACTTTGTGAGGTCCGCTTGCTCTCGCGAGTTCGCTTCTCTTTGTATGCGCCATTGTAGCACGTGTGTAGCCCTGGCCGTAAGGGCCATGATGACTTGACGTCATCCCCACCTTCCTCCGGTTTGTCACCGGCAGTCTCCTTTGAGTTCCCGACATTACTCGCTGGCAACAAAGGATAAGGGTTGCGCTCGTTGCGGGACTTAACCCAACATTTCACAACACGAGCTGACGACAGCCATGCAGCACCTGTCTCACGGTTCCCGAAGGCACTAAGGCATCTCTGCCGAATTCCGTGGATGTCAAGGCCAGGTAAGGTTCTTCGCGTTGCATCGAATTAAACCACATGCTCCACCGCTTGTGCGGGCCCCCGTCAATTCATTTGAGTTTTAACCTTGCGGCCGTACTCCCCAGGCGGTCGACTTAACGCGTTAGCTCCGGAAGCCACGCCTCAAGGGCACAACCTCCAAGTCGACATCGTTTACGGCGTGGACTACCAGGGTATCTAATCCTGTTTGCTCCCCACGCTTTCGCACCTGAGCGTCAGTCTTTGTCCAGGGGGCCGCCTTCGCCACCGGTATTCCTCCAGATCTCTACGCATTTCACCGCTACACCTGGAATTCTACCCCCCTCTACAAGACTCTAGCCTGCCAGTTTCAAATGCAGTTCCCAGGTTAAGCCCGGGGATTTCACATCTGACTTGACAGACCGCCTGCGTGCGCTTTACGCCCAGTAATTCCGATTAACGCTTGCACCCTCCGTATTACCGCGGCTGCTGGCACGGAGTTAGCCGGTGCTTCTTCTGCGGGTAACGTCAATCGATAAGGTTATTAACCTTATCGCCTTCCTCCCCGCTGAAAGTACTTTACAACCCGAAGGCCTTCTTCATACACGCGGCATGGCTGCATCAGGCTTGCGCCCATTGTGCAATATTCCCCACTGCTGCCTCCCGTAGGAGTCTGGACCGTGTCTCAGTTCCAGTGTGGCTGGTCATCCTCTCAGACCAGCTAGGGATCGTCGCCTAGGTGAGCCATTACCCCACCTACTAGCTAATCCCATCTGGGCACATCCGATGGTGTGAGGCCCGAAGGTCCCCCACTTTGGTCCGAAGACGTTATGCGGTATTAGCTACCGTTTCCAGTAGTTATCCCCCTCCATCAGGCAGTTTCCCAGACATTACTCACCCGTCCGCCACTCGTCACCCGAGAGCAAGCTCTCTGTGCTACCGTTCGACTTGCATGTGTTAGGCCTGCCGCCAGCGTTCAATCTGAGCCATGATCAAACTCTTCAATTAAAAGTTCGATTTGCTGAAACAAGTTCAGCGGTGCTCAAGTGTAAAACGTCATAATGAATTTCATTATGTGTTCACTCTTAAGGCTTGATATTTTTTTGCGCCTTGCGGCGCTGATATCAATCCTGCGAGTGCCCACACAGATTGTCTGATAAATTGTTAAAGAGCGTTGCGGTAAGTGCCTTGGCGCCTTACTGCGAGGTGGCGTATATTACGCTTTCCTCCTTCAGAGTCAACTTCTTTTTGTGAAGTTTTTCTCCGGCGATTCAGCTTCCTGAACCTCTGACCCGGTGACTCGTAAGTCGTTGTTCCGTGTCAGTGGATGCGCATTATAGGGAGTTCCTGACGGAGGACAAGTGTTTATTGCAGAAAAATGACTGACAGCGTCATTTTTCATCAAAGCGCCTTTTTTTCCTGCATTTTGCCTGATAATCCAGCAAATTCATGGGCAAAGCGACCCACCTGAACCCAATCTGTGTACTCAACTTCTTTACTGACATCGGTTTCGCCGCCGGTCATACGCATAATCAAGCGGATCATAAAGCGATCGAAGAAGCCATAGCGCGGATAACGCAGTGCGCCAGCGAATACCGCACAGCAGTCCGGCTGCCATGGCGACTGCAACAGGAACTTGCGGGTATACGCATTGGTCTGCGGCGTACGCTTCTCTGCTTTACGGGCGGTCAGGTTGACGGAGAAGAAGCCGCTTGGCCTTTCATTTAACTGGGCAAGGTTCTTCTTCACAAATTTGGTTACCGCCGGATGGAAGTGACCGTAGTGAATAGAGGCCCCGAGCAACACCCGATCGTACTTAGACCAGTCAACAGCAGAGGCATGTTCGATATTCACTACCTCACACTCCTGCTGCTCTTTAAGTTGGTTAGCTATATAAGCTGCAATCTCGCGGGTTTGTCCCTCGCGGCTGGAAAACAGAATCAACGCTTTCATATTCATTACTCGTTTTAGTTACTCGCGCCAGAAGGTCGGCGTAAACAGGACTAGCAGCGTGAACACTTCAAGACGACCAAACAGCATCGTCAGGATTAAGATCCATTTCGCCGTATCATTCATGGTGGTGAAGTTATCTGCCACCACTCCCAATCCTGGGCCCAGATTGTTCAGGGTAGCTGCCACAGCCGCAAACGCAGAAAAATCATCAACGCCGGTCGCGATAATCGCCAGCATGCTCAACAGGAACACCAACGCATACGCAGAGAAGAATCCCCACACCGCTTCGAGGATACGTTCCGGCAGCGCGCGCTGTCCCAGCTTGATGGTGTAAACCGCGTTCGGATGCACCAGGCGCTTTAACTCACGGTTACCCTGTTTGAACAGCAGCAGGATACGGATGACCTTAAGCCCGCCGCCCGTCGAACCGGCACAACCACCAATAAAGGCAGAGCACAACAACAAGACCGGCAGGAACAGTGGCCAGCGCGCGATGCTGTCGGTGGTAAAACCGGCGGTGGTGGCCATCGACACGACCTGGAAGAAGGCCTGGTTCAGCGTTTGCAGTCCGGAATGATAGACATCGTGGAACCACAACACGATGGTGCAGATCACCACTAAGGTCAGCTGCACCCCAATAAACATGCGGAATTCTGGATCGCGCCAGTAAACGCGAAGATTGCGACCACTCAGCAGAGAGAAGTGCAGGCCGTAGTTACAGCCGGAAATCAGCAGGAAGATGGCAATAATCGTGTTAATCGTCGGGCTGTTGAAATAGCCGATACTCGCATCATGGGTGGAGAAGCCGCCGATGGCGATCGTTGAGAAGCTGTGGCCGATGGCATCAAACAGCGGCATACCCGCCAGCCAGAGTGCCAGCGCACAGACAACGGTCAGCAACACGTAGATCAGCCACAGGGTTTTCGCCGTCTCAGCAATACGCGGCCGCATCTTATTGTCTTTCAACGGGCCGGGCATTTCAGCGCGATAGAGCTGCATGCCCCCCACGCCCAGAATCGGCAGAATTGCCACTGCCAGCACAATGATCCCCATGCCGCCCAGCCATTGCAGCATTTGCCGGTAGAAGAGGATCGCTTTCGGGAGCGAGTCCAGCCCCACCAGCGTCGTGGCACCGGTCGTCGTCAGGCCTGAGAAGGATTCAAAGAAGGCATCGGTAATTGAAAGGTTGGGATGTTCCGCAAAGATAAAGGGCATCGCCCCCACACTGCCCAGCACTGTCCAGAACAGCACGACGATCAGGAAGCCCTCTTTAGGCTTCAGCTCTTTTTTCTGCTTTCGGTTGGGCCACCACAGCATCGAGCCGATCAGCAGTGCCATAAAGAAGGTCTGAGTAAAGGCTCGTCCGGCACCATCGCGGTAGATTAACGCGACCAGGCCCGGCACGATCATCGTCCCCGAGAACAAAATGACCAGCAACCCAACGATGCGGGTAATGGCACGATAATGCATGTAGCCTTTCCTTCCTGACGATGATGAGGTTAGTCGAGCGGTGTGAGCGTGAGCGCCCCTCGGCTAAAGTCTGTAAGATTTTGCGAAAACCCGGCCACCTGCGCATGGGGCAAGGCCAGCGTCAGCGAGACGCATGCCAAAAATTCTGTCTGCAACAGCTGGCCATGAAAGCGGCCAGTCATTCTTTCTATCTCTGCCAGTTGAGCATAGTCACAGGAGAGCGTGAAGGTCAGCATCGGGACTTTTTGCTGACGCGGCAGCAGCTTTAATGCCTGTTGAACACCTCCGCCATACGCCTTCACTAAGCCGCCCGTACCCAACTGGATGCCACCGTAATAACGCACGACGACGGCGGTCACTTCCCCGATGTTGTTTCCCATCAGCTGAGCAAGCATCGGTTTACCTGCCGTGCCAGAGGGTTCACCGTCATCAGAGAACCCAAGCTGTTGTGAGTCGGAAGGGGCTCCCGCCACCCATGCCCAGCAATGGTGGCGGGCAGAAGGATGCTCGCCTTTGACCTGCTGAACAAAGGCCCGCGCCGCTTCCACGCCGTCAGTATGGGCCAACAGTGTAATAAAGCGGCTTTTTTTAATCTCCTCGCTGACGCTGAAGCGCTCAGCGGGGATGTCATACGCGTCCATCAGTCCAGCTTCAGGTCACGCGTCATATTTTCCACGCCCTGTTCGCGAATAATCACGTTATCCTCGATACGAATGCCGCCATAAGGCTTGAGCGCATCAATGCGGTCCCAGTTGAAATGCTGGCTGAACTTACCTTCACGCCATGGCGCCAGCAGAGAATCAATAAAGTAGATGCCAGGTTCAATGGTGACCACCATCCGCGGTTCCAGAATGCGCGTGCAGCGCAGGTAAGGATATTGCGCAGGTGCAGCCTGATGGGTGCCCTCTTCATCCTGCATAAATCCGGCGACATCATGAACCTGAAGTCCCAGCGGATGGCCAATACCATGCGGCATAAACGGCCCGGTCAAATCTTCCGCCACCAGCGCTTCTTCACTCAGCCCTTTCACCAGCTGATGCTTAAGCAACAGTTTGGCAATACGCTGGTGCATTTGCAGATGGTATTCGGTGTAGCGAACGCCAGCTTTCATCGTGGCGATCAGCGCCAGCTCTTCTTCATTCATATCGCGGATCAGCTGGGCATAGTCATTGTCACTTTGCGCTGAATAGGTGCGGGTCAGATCGGCCGCATAGCCGTTGTATTCTGTTCCGGCATCAATCAGGAAGCTACGCGACTGCGCAGGGGGCAGATGATCCAACTTGGTGTAATGCAGCACCGCAGCGTGTTCATTCAGCGCAATGATATTGCCGTAAGGCACATCAATATCGCGGTGGCCGGTGGCACTCAGGTAAGCGCCATTGATATCAAACTCGCTCATGCCTGAGAGGAACGCCTCTTTGGCCGCACGATGACCGATCACCGCGGTTTTCTGCGCTTCGCGCATGCAGTACAGCTCATAGTCAGTTTTCAGCGAGCGATGGTAATGCAGGAAATCGATAGCGGCTTTCGGGTTAGTCAGCTCCGCTTTGATGCCTAACTGCGCTGCGCGCGCGGGCACAGGGCCGATATAAGCCACATTACCCAGCTGAGCAGGCAACAGCTGTTGAATCTCATCGGCATTTTTTAACGCCACGATGTCGATTTCGTCGGTCCAGAAGCTTTGCGGCAGCGGTTCAACGTTGTGCCAGTAATCAACCGGCGAGTAGAACCACAGCTTAGGTTTGTTTACGCCATCCACCCACAGCCAGCAGTTCGGCACAGAGGTCACCGGCACCCAGGCTTTGAATTGCGGATTCACTTTAAAGGGATAGGTATGATCGTCGAGGAAAACGGTGAGCAGTTCTCCCGAATGGATCAGCATGGCATCCAGCTTGCTGCGAGCTAATACCTGCTGAGCACGCGCCTGTAGTGTTTTCAGGTGGTCCTGATAAAGAGTGACCAACGATTCCATAACTCCGTCTCCATTAACGTGAAATTGAGCGCATCTTATCACAGCCCTTTACCCGATGCCGTTTTGCCGCGCCTGTGATCTTGTTTGCAAATTAGCAAACTCTCGTTTGCAAATAATTAACATCCCTTCCACACTCTCGATCATCTGGTATGACCAGATCCCCTTAATGCGGCTTCAGGAGATCAACATGCTCTACAAAGGCGACACGCTTACCCTGGACTGGCTGGAAGATGGCATCGCCGAGCTGGCTTTTGATGCGCCCGGCTCGGTGAATAAGTTGGATACACAAACCGTGGCCAGCCTGGGTGAAGCTATTTCGGTTCTGGAGAAGCAGCCAGGGCTGAAAGCGCTGCTGCTCAGCTCCCGCAAACCGGCTTTTATTGTTGGCGCGGATATCACTGAGTTCCTTTCTCTGTTTGCGGCACCGGCTGAAAAACTGGAACAGTGGCTGGGATTTGCCAACGGCATCTTTAGCCGACTGGAAGACCTGCCCGTGCCGACGCTATCCGCGATCCAGGGCTATGCCCTCGGCGGCGGATGTGAATGCATTCTGGCGACCGATTTCCGTATCGCCACCCCGGACGCCCGCATCGGCCTGCCGGAAACCAAACTGGGCATCATGCCTGGCTTTGGGGGATCGGTACGCCTGCCTCGCCTGTTAGGTGCGGACAGCGCGCTGGAAATTATAGCCGCCGGCAAAGATGTCGATGCGCAAAAAGCGCTGGCCATCGGTCTGGTTGATGCCGTGGTCCCGGTTGAGAAATTGCAGCAGGCCGCGCTGGCCATCCTGCAGGAAGCGATGTCCGGCAAGCAGGACTGGCGCGCACGTCGTCAGCCGAAGCTTGCGCCGCTGAAACTGAGCAAAATTGAAGCCACCATGAGCTTCAGCATCGCAAAAAGTATGGTGCTGCAGACCGCCGGGAAACATTACCCGGCACCAATGATGGCGGTGAAAACCATTGAGGCCGCAGCAGGTCTGGGCCGTGATGCTGCGCTGAAGCTGGAGACGCAGGCCTTTGTGCCACTGGCCCGTTCTGACGAGGCTCGCGCACTGGTGGGGATCTTCCTCAACGATCAGGCGGTGAAGGCCAAAGCCAAAAAGCTGACCCGCGACGTTGAAACGCCAAAACAAGCCGCTGTGCTGGGCGCCGGTATTATGGGCGGTGGCATTGCTTATCAGTCCGCCTCGAAAGGCGTACCGGTGATGATGAAGGACATTAATCCGGCCTCGCTGGAATTGGGTATGAAAGAAGCCGCGAAACTGCTGAATAAACAGCTGGAACGCGGAAAAATCGACGGCATGAAACTGGCTGGCATTATTGGCACCATTCAACCCACGCTGGACTATGCCGGCTTTGAGCGGGCAGACATTGTGGTTGAAGCCGTTGTTGAAAACCCGAAGGTAAAAGCCGCGGTGCTGGCAGAAACGGAAGGCTATCTGCACAGCGGTGCGATCCTGGCGTCGAATACCTCCACCATCCCAATCAGCCAGCTGGCCCACGCGTTGAAGCGGCCAGAAAATTTCTGCGGCATGCACTTCTTTAATCCTGTTCACCGCATGCCGCTGGTCGAAGTGATCCGGGGTGAGAAAACCTCAGACGCGACGCTGGCAACCGTGGTGGCCTGGGCCAGCAAAATGGGCAAGACGCCAATCGTTGTTAATGACTGTCCGGGCTTTTTCGTTAACCGGGTGCTGTTCCCTTACTTTGCTGGCTTCAGCCTGCTGCTGCGCGATGGCGCGGACTTCCGCCAGATAGATAAAGTGATGGAAAAACAGTTCGGCTGGCCAATGGGCCCGGCCTGGCTGCTGGACGTGGTGGGGATTGATACCGCTCACCATGCACAGATGGTGATGGCTGACGGATTCCCTTCCCGCATGAAGAAAGATTATCGCGATGCGATTGACGTGCTGTTCGATGCCAAACGCTTTGGTCAGAAAAATCAGCTTGGGTTCTATCGCTGGGAAACGGACAGCAAGGGTAAACAGAAGAAGGTGGCGGATCCGGCGGTCGATGACCTGTTGCAGACGGTCTGTCAGCCAAAGCGGGTGTTCAGCGATGATGAGATCGTGTCCCGCATGATGATCCCGATGATCAATGAAGTCGTACGTTGCCTGGAAGAGGGAATTATTGCCTCCCCTGCCGAGGCCGATATGGCGCTGGTTTATGGACTCGGCTTCCCGCCTTTCCACGGCGGCGCTTTCCGCTATCTCGATACGCAAGGCAATGCGCGTTTTGTCAGCCAGGCTGAACCGTTCAGCGAGCTGGGTGCGCTTTATCAGCCGCCTGCTGGCCTGCATGAAAAAGCGCAGAAAGACGAAAGCTGGTATCCACAGGCCGCGCCAATCGGCGATGCCACTCTGAAAACGGCGTGAGGGTAAGAAAATGGAAAAAGTCGTGATTGTTGATGCCATCCGCACGCCGATGGGTCGTTCTAAAGGTGGCGCTTATCGCCACGTTCGTGCTGAAGATTTATCGGCACATTTGATGCGCAGCCTGATGAGCCGCAATCCCGCGCTGGACGCGGCTTCGCTGGACGATATTTACTGGGGCTGCGTGCAGCAAACCCTTGAACAGGGTTTCAATATTGCCCGCAACGCGTCGCTGTTGGCGGAGATCCCGCACAGCGTGCCGGCGACCACGGTCAACCGCCTGTGTGGTTCCTCAATGCAGGCGCTGCATGATGCGGCGCGCGCCATTATGGTGGGCGATGCCCATGCCTGCCTGATTGGTGGCGTTGAACATATGGGCCACGTGCCGATGAATCACGGGGTGGACTTTCATCCGGGATTGAGCAAAACCGTCGCCAAAGCGGCTGGGATGATGGGATTAACCGCCGAGATGCTCGCGCGCATCCATAAAATCAGCCGTGAGCGTCAGGACGCCTTCGCCGCACGTTCCCATCAGCGTGCCTGGGCTGCCACCCAGGCCGGTCACTTTGCCAATGAGATTGTGCCAACCAGCGGACATGATGCGGATGGCGTGCTGCGCCGTTACGACTTCGATGAAGTGATCCGTTCAGATACCACCGTTGCGGGCCTCGCCGCATTACGTCCCGCTTTCGATCCGGTCAACGGCACGGTCACTGCAGGCACCTCTTCCGCACTGTCAGACGGTGCCGCTGCGATGCTGATAATGAGTGAATCCCGTGCGCGTGAGCTGGGCCTTAAGCCGCGAGCGGTTGTCCGCGCGATGGCGGTGGTGGGATGTGACCCTTCGGTGATGGGATACGGTCCGGTTCCGGCGTCAAAACTGGCGTTAAAAAGAGCCGGTCTGAACGTGACGGATATTGGCGTCTTCGAACTGAATGAAGCGTTCGCCGCGCAAACGCTGCCCTGTATTCAGGATCTCGGGCTGCTGGAAGTGATGGATGAAAAGGTCAATCTGAATGGCGGTGCAATCGCGTTAGGTCATCCGCTGGGCTGTTCGGGTGCCCGCATCAGTACTACCTTGCTTAATCTGATGGAAAGGCGCGATGCCCAATTTGGCCTGGCGACCATGTGTATTGGTCTGGGACAGGGGATCGCTACCGTCTTCGAACGCATCTGATACGTTGAACTGGCTGTTTCACTGATTCAATTCCCGCCTGTCAGGGGCGGGTTTTTTCGTTGCTCAGGTTCAGGGGCAGAGCGTCCTGCCCCCGGTAACCTCAGATAAAGGCGAAGGCATCGCCGAACATCTGATCTTCCTTCGCGCCGCGCTCGGCACAAAAACGCTCACGGGCGATTTTGGCCATCTCGAAACGGCCTGCAATATAGATGTCATGACTGGCAAGCGTGGCATAGTCATTCATCACGGCGGTCAGCACCGTACCACTGCGCCCATCCCAACCCGCTTCAGGCTGCTCGACAACCGGAATAATTTTCAGGTTAGGGTGCTTAATGGCCAGCGCGTCTAACTCTTCCAGATCGTAGAGATGCTTCAGCTCGCGTCCGCCCCAGTAAAGGGCGATATCACGATCCGGCTGCTGAGAAAGGGCGGTCAGCAGAATAGAGCGGGCATAGGAGAACCCGGTTCCACCCGCAACCAGCACCAGCGGGCGATCGCCCTCTTCCCGCAGCCAGGCATCACCATGGGGAATATCGACGGTGATTTTGCGCTGTTCCTGAATGCGTTCCATCACCGCCATGGCATACAGATTCAGTTCTGAGGCACCAATGTGCAGCTCGATAATGTCTTTTTCCATCGGAGTGGATGCCAGTGAGAATGGACGCTTGTCACGCTCGTCCATCACCACCATCAAATACTGGCCAGCACGGAAGCTAAAATCAGCCTCCGGCACCATTCTCACTCGGTACACAGTATCGGTAATCGCCTCTACTGAGGTCACTTTGCAGCTTAACGTTGTCATGCGTTCCCTCTGTCGGGTCTCTGGCAGTTATTTGCCGGGCGTGTTATTGCGCGTAGGTGGCTCACTGAAGATGCCCAGTTCGTCCCAAATCTCATCGATACGGGCTGTTACCGCCGGATCTTTACGGATTGGACGTCCCCACTCTCGCGTCGTTTCGCCTGGCCATTTATTGGTCGCATCCAGTCCCATTTTCGAGCCTAAGCCGGAAACAGGTGAAGCGAAGTCCAGGTAGTCGATCGGCGTATTTTCAACTAAGACAGTATCTCTCGCCGGATCCATTCGCGTGGTGATCGCCCAGATGACGTCGTTCCAGTCACGGGCATTCACATCATCATCGCAGACAATAACAAATTTGGTATACATAAACTGACGAAGGAAAGACCAGACGCCCATCATTACGCGCTTGGCATGTCCCGCATACTGTTTTTTCATCGTAACGACGGCCAGGCGATAGGAACACCCTTCCGGCGGCAGATAGAAATCGACAATTTCCGGGAACTGCTTCTGCAGGATCGGCACAAAGACTTCATTCAGCGCCACGCCTAACACCGCAGGTTCATCCGGTGGACGACCGGTGTAGGTCGAATGATAGATCGGATTGCGGCGCTGAGTGATATGCGTCACGGTGAACACCGGGAAACTGTCTACTTCATTATAGTAACCCGTATGATCGCCGTAAGGGCCTTCTGGCGCCATTTCGCCAGGCTCGATATAGCCTTCAAGCACAATTTCGGCGCTGGCGGGCACTTCCAGATCGTTGGATATGCACTTCACCACTTCCGTTTTAGTGCCGCGCAGCAGGCCGGCGAAGGCATATTCAGACAGGGTGTCAGGAACGGGGGTCACGGCACCCAGAATCGTGGCCGGATCGGCGCCCAACGCGACGGATACCGGAAAACGTTCCCCCGGATGCTGCTGCGTCCACTCCTGGAAATCCAGCGCGCCGCCGCGATGGGAGAGCCAGCGCATAATCAGCTTGTTCTTACCAATCACCTGCTGGCGATAGATGCCGAGATTCTGCCGCTCTTTGTGCGGACCGCGTGTGACGGTCAATCCCCAGGTAATTAGCGGGGCCGCATCTTCAGGCCAACATTTCATTACCGGGATTCGGTGCAGATCGACCTCGTCACCCTGCCAAATCTCTTGCTGGCACGGCGCATCACGCAGACGCTTGGTCGGCATGTTCAGCACCTGCTTCCACTGCGGCATCTTATCGAAGAAATCACGGAAACCGCGAGGTGGCTCAGGTTCTTTCAGGAACGCCAGCAGGCGGCCAACATCACGCAGCGCCGAGACATCTTTCTGTCCCATGCCCATGGCCACACGGTCCGGCGTACCGAACAGGTTGCACAACACCGGCATGTCGTACCCTTTTGGGTTTTCGAACAGCAGTGCCGGGCCGCCAGCTCGCAGGGTGCGATCGGCGATTTCGGTCATCTCAAGATCCGGGTCGATCTCTTGCGTAATACGTTTTAATTCCCCGCGCTGCTCAAGCAAGGCAAGGAAATCGCGTAAGTCGTGGTATTTCATGACTTCTCATCAATACGGTCAGTGAATCGGCCATTATAGGGAGGATTGTTACGCTATGCTTAGTTTTTTGGAGCGACCGCGATCTGCAAACCAAATTCTTGCCAGGGCCGCATCTCTGCTGGATCCCGCTATAACTCTGGCGATGAGTTTGGTATTCTTAGCGGCCCTGTAATCAAAAAGTGACGTTATGGAATCCTGGTATTTACTTTATTGCAAACGTGGCCAGCTGCTTCGCGCGAAAGAACATCTTGAGCGTCAATCGGTGCATTGTCTTAGCCCAATGATTGCATTAGAGAAATTGGTTCGCGGAAAACGCACCCAGGTGGATGAGCCGCTCTTCCCCAATTATCTGTTTATAGAATTTGATCCGGAAGCGATTCATACCACAACCATAAGCGCCACGCGGGGCGTCAGCCATTTCGTTCGCTTCGGCAGTCTGCCGGCAAGCGTTCCTCATGACGTGATTATGGCACTGCAAACCGATACGCCAATCACCATGGTCGATCCTGACGTGCCTCAGCCCGGCGACCGCGTGTTAATTACCTGCGGCGCGTTTGAAGGGCTGAAAGCCATCTTCACCGAGCCCGATGGGGAAGCGCGCTCAATGCTGCTGCTGAACCTGCTCAATAAGCAGATCACGCGCAGCCTCGACAACAAGCAGTTCCACAAGCTTTAACCCTTCCTGCCGCTGATGCCGGAATTACGCCGGCAAACGAAACAGCTTACGCGCATTAGCATCGCACTGACGTCCCAGCGCCTCGGGTTCTTCCCCACGTAATCCCGCCACTACCTGCACAATATGCGGCAGGAAGCAGGGTTCATTACGTCGTGAAGGCGGCCTCGGGCGCATGTCGCGGGGCAGCAAATAGGGCGCATCCGTTTCCAGCAGCAGACGGTCGGCTGGGATCAACGGCATTAACTCACGAAGCTCTACGCCACGTCGCTCATCGCACACCCAGCCCGTAATCCCAATTGAGAGTCCCGCCGCCAGGCAGGCTTCAAGCTCTTCGCGCGTGCCGGTAAAGCAGTGCACCACCGCACCAGGCAACGTTGGTAACCAGGGCGTGAGGACGGCGAGGAAACGATCGTGGGCATCGCGACAGTGGAGAAACACCGGCATCGCCAATTCGGCGGCCAGCTCAAGCTGGGCATTGAACGCATAAACCTGCTGCTCAGGTTCAGAGATATTGCGGTTGAAGTCCAGACCACATTCGCCAATGGCGACCACTTCAGGGCTCTCCGCCAGCCGTTTCAGGGTCGCGGCGGTTTCGCCTGACCATTCACTGGCATGATGAGGATGGACACCGGCGGTGGACCAGCAATAACCCGGACGACGCGTGGCCAGGCTTTGCGCCTGCTGGCTTTCCAGCGCGTTGGTGCCGGTGATCAGTAAGCCGGTGATCCCGGCGTCTTTCGCACGTTTTACGACCTGATCGCGATCTTTCGCGAACTGCGTGCTGGTCAGGTTCACACCAATATCGAACATAGGATTTTCCAAACAGTAACCGCCCTTTCGGGCGGTTACGTTACGTCATGTAAGGGAGCGCTGGACCTGCTTTACGCTACTCTGGGCCCGATTCTTCCGGGTCCATGTCCTGACGACGCTTGCCGACATAGAAGCGCGCGAAGAACACGCCGACTTCAAACAGGCAATACATCGGAATAGCCAGAAGCGTCTGAGAGAAGACATCTGGCGGGGTCAACAGCATTCCCACCACGAAAGCACCCACCAACACGTACGGGCGCTTCTTCTTCAGGTCTTCCGGGGTTGTCATGCCGGTCCAACAGATCAACACGATAGCAATTGGCACTTCAAAGGAGACGCCAAATGCCATAAACAGTGCCATTACAAAATCGAGATAGTTGTTAATGTCAGTGGCAATCAACACGCCCTGCGGCGCGGTCTTGGCGAAGAAGCCAAAGGCCAGCGGAAAGACAACAAAGTAGGCGAAAGCCATGCCGGTATAGAATAGGAATGAACTGGAAAACAGCAACGGCATAACCAGCTTGCGCTCATGGCGATAAAGCGCAGGGGCGATAAAGGCCCAGATCTGATACAGGATCACCGGTACCGCAAGGAATACCGAGACGATCATCGTCAGTTTTATTGGGGTGAAAAACGGGGACGCAACGTCAGTGGCGATCATGCTGGCGCCCGCTGGCATCTGCTTAATCAGCGGCGCGGAAACCAGCTGGTAGATGTCATTGGAAAAATAAGCCAGACAGATAAAGATGCCGACGACGGCAATAATACAGTTCAACAAGCGCTTACGGAGTTCAATCAAATGACTGATAAGCGGTTGGGTATCTTCAACAGCCATGTTTATCGTTCATCGCTCGGTAAATGGGTGGAAACAGGAGCACGGCTGGACAGGATTGGCGCGTCGCCATTCGTGGTCAAGGCCGGTTTCGGTTCAGGTTTCACTGTCGGGGCCTGAGCTGGCGCGGTAGCCACTTCGGGTGCCTGAACGGGCGCAGACGCCACGTCAGTAGCCGGAATGGGTGAGGTTGCCGCTTCAGATACCTGAACCGGTGTGGTCACCGCGTCAGGGGCTTTGACAGGGGAACTGGCCTGATGGTCGGCTTCCGCTGGCGTCACACCCTCATGCGTCTCGGCAGAGTTCTTCACAAGGGGGTTATGGATGGTGTTGGCTTCGTCATCGGCTTTTTCATTTTCGCCGAGGTAAGAACGCTTCATGGATTCTGCTGATTGCTTCAGCTCTTCCATTGACGCCTTCAGCTCAGGAGAAAGGCTGTTCTTACTGGCCTCTTCCACCTTTTTCAGGCTGTCCTGCAGCTCCTGCAATTTAAGTTCCTGAGCGAGTTCGTTCTGCACACTGGTCGCCAGTGAACGCAGAGCGCGGATCCAGCCAACGACGGTTCTGACCGCCACCGGTAAACGCTGTGGACCCAGCACGACCAGCCCGATAACGAACACCAAAATCAGTTCACTAAAGCCTATGTCGAACACGGTTTATACCTTGTCGTTCTTGACGTCTTCTTTCTTCGCTTCTGTCTGATCTTTTTCCGCCAGTTTGGCATGGAAGTCAGCATCATTAGCATGGTCTTTATCTTTCTCGTTTTCATCGCCCATGGCTTTTTTGAAGCCTTTGATCGATGAACCCAAATCAGATCCCAGCGTACGGAGTTTGTTGGTACCAAACAGAAGAACAACAATTACGGCAATGATTAACAATTGCCAGATACTAATACCGCCCATGATTTTGCCTCTGATATTGAGTTGTGATGCCAGTTTTTCAGTATATACAGCTTGTGTTGCGCTGACGATGAGCAAACCATCACCAGCGCGGGATAACCTTCTGTTTACCTTTCATGACAATCAGCTGGTTTTACGCCAGCCAACCAGCCAGCTAACCAGACCGGCGGCGATCATCGCCGCGGAAATCAGATCCCAATCTGGCCGTGTCAGCAAGATGGCAGTGCCGCTGAGCAGCAAGGTCGCACCGACGCCGAACAGGTAACGGGACTTATGCTGTCTGATCCGTTCGCCTTTTAAATCGTTGGTCAGCTTGTCGACGCTGTGTTGCAAATGCTTGTGCTGGCGCAGGCTGTCATAGAAGAGTTCCGGCAGTTCTGGCAATTTCTCAGCCCAGAAAGGCGCTTTCTCTTTCAGTGCCCTGACAATGGCCGGAATACCGATTTGATCTTTGATCCAGTCTTCCAGGAACGGTTTGGCTGTTTTCCACAAATCCAACTGCGGATAAAGCTGCCGCCCAATGCCTTCAACATACAACAATGTTTTCTGCAGGAGAACCAGTTGTGGCTGAACTTCCATATTGAAGCGTCTGGCGGTGTTGAAAAGATTCAGCAACACGTGGCCAAAGGAGATCTCTGCCAACGGCTTTTCAAAAATGGGTTCGCACACGGTGCGGATGGCAAATTCGAAATCTTCCACGTTGGTGTCCGGCGGAACCCAACCAGAGTCGACGTGAAGCTCGGCCACCTTGCGGTAATCACGATTGAAGAAGGCGATGAAGTTTTCGGCGAGATAGCGCTTATCTTCTTTATTCAGCGAGCCGACTATCCCGCAGTCGATGGCGATATATTGCGGATCTTCTGGATGGTCGTAGCTGACAAAAATATTGCCCGGATGCATGTCCGCATGGAAGAAGCTGTCGCGGAATACCTGGGTAAAGAACACCTGCACGCCGCGCTCAGCCAGCAACTTCATGTTCACGCCATGCTTCTCCAGCGTCACCACGTCGGAAATCGGAATACCGTAGATCCGCTCCATCACCAGCATGGTTTCGCTGCCGTAGTCGGAGAAGATTTCCGGAACGTACAGCATTTTGCTTTTATCGAAGTTACGGCGAAGCTGGATGGCGTTAGCCCCTTCGCGCAACAGGTTCAGCTCATCAATCAGCGTTTTTTCGTAGTCTGCGACCACTTCCTGCGGACGCAAGCGGCGGCCGTCGGGTAACAGGCGTGGAACCCAGCGCGCCATGCGGTTGATCAGCTTCATATCGGCTCTGATCACCGGCAGGATGTCCGGGCGAATCACTTTGATCACCACTTTCTGGCCGTTTTCTTTCAGCGTTGCCGTATGCACCTGGGCAATCGACGCTGATGCCAGAGGTTTGATCATGAAATCATCAAAGCGGGATTCAACCGGGCAACCAAGAGACAGTTCGATCTGCTGCTTAGCCAGCACGCCGTCAAACGGGGCTACACGGTCCTGCAGCATCGCCAGCTGATCGGCAATCTGCGGCGGGAACAGGTCGCGTCGTGTCGACATCATCTGACCAAACTTGATCCATACCGGACCCAGTTGCTCCAGCGCCAGGCGAATACGGTCGCCAAGCGGCAGGTTTTTGTGTTTGTTGGGCAGCCAGAACAGGCACTTACGCCACATGCGGATCGGCAATGCCAGACGGGTTTTGGGGATCAGTTCATCCAGGCCGTAGGTGAGGAATACCCGGATAATCAAATAGAGTCGGCGCAATTCTCCTGGCGTCATTTGCCCTCCAGCGTTGCAAGGCGGCTTTCAAGCGCGGAAAGATCGCGCGATAGCGCATCAACTTCTTCAGCAAACCAGGCTGCTTCTAATCCGCCGGGTGCCAGCCGCCACTCTTCGGTCAGCGCCTGACCGAGATAGGCCTGCTTGCGTTCAGCATCACCACGTAACAGCTGGAAACCGCGACGGGCAAACTGGCTGATACCCTGCGCCACCACGTCCCCGGTCCAGGGCGCGAGGTATTCAGCGGGGTCCAGTTCGGCGAGATCGATAAGCGCAGAAAAGTGCTGCACAACCTGCAGATCGCCGTCGACTTCCAGCTCGCCACTGCGGATCACGCTGGTCAGCTGCTGGCGATCGCGCAGCTTGCGCAAGGTGGCAATCTGCGTTTTTACCGTGCAGTCGGGCGTGTCATTCCACTCGCCCAGCACATCAACCTGATGCTCGCTGAAGATAAAGATCAGCGGCTGTTTCAGTTCAGCCAGCACGATGGCCAGGCTTTTGCCATTCAGGCGCTGACGTGCTGCTTTCAGGCCGCGATCGCGATAGAGGATCTGGTTAAGTGCCGTTTCCAGGCCCGCGGTTAACAGCGGCGTTAAAGTCATTCGCTTTCCTGTTTAGAACTTGAACCCACGGTGCAGTGCAACGATGCCACCGGTGAGATTGTGATACGTGGTGTTTTCAAAGCCCACGTCTTCCATCATCTGCTTGAGTGTGTCCTGATCCGGATGCATACGGATGGATTCGGCCAGATAGCGATAGCTCCCGGAATCCTTCGCCACCAGCTCGCCGATGCGCGGCAGAATATGGAAAGAGTACGCGTCATAGGCCTTGCTTAACGGTTCCAGCACCGGCTTGGAGAACTCCAGCACCAGTAAACGCCCGCCCGGCTTCAGTACGCGGAACATGGACGCCAGCGCTTTCTCTTTCTCGGTGACGTTACGCAAGCCAAAGGCGATGGTAATGCAGTCGAAATAGTTGTCCGGGAAAGGCAGTGCTTCAGCATTGGCCTGCACGTAGTTCACGTTGCCAATGATGCCGTTGTTGCGTAATTTCTCACGGCCCACTTTCAGCATCGAGCTGTTGATATCAGCCAGCACCACTTCGCCCGTCTCGCCCACCAGGCGTGAGAACTTCGCGGTCAAATCGCCGGTGCCGCCCGCCAGATCCAGCACGCGCTGCCCACGGCGGACGCCGCTGCAATCGATAGTAAAACGCTTCCAGACGCGGTGGATGCCGAACGACATTAAATCGTTCATCAGGTCATATTTGGCCGCAACGGAATGGAAAACATCTGCCACCATTTCTTCCTTGTCGCTTTTCGCTACGGTACGGAAGCCGAAATGAGTGGTGTCCTTTGATTCATCTGCCATTTGTTTTGCCTGCTCTGCAATCAATTATCTGCCAAGTGTACCAGAGTCCAGCAGGTCAGGCACGCAGCCTGGCGGCTTATTCATTGACTCTTAATGCGCCGTTATCCTGCCCGGAATCGCCATCTGGCTGGGCTTCATCGTCCTCCAGCTCAGCGATATTTTCGGCCGATTCCGGCATGGCCTGTTCAACAAGCCGCGGATTAATCGGCCGTTTCACCTCGATACCCAGCTGACGGAAGCTTTCGGTCTGGGCAATCATATTGCCCCGCCCTTCCGACAGTTTTTTCATTGCCTGACGGTAACTGTCCTGCGCTTTGTCCAGACTTTGGCCCATTGAGGACATGTCATCGACAAACAGGCGCATTTTATCGTAGAGCTTCGCGGCACGATCGGCGATGCGTTGGGCATGGCGGCTCTGTTGCTCATAGCGCCAAAGATTGTTAATCGTCCGTAACGCCACCAGCAGGGTGGTTGGACTGACTAACATGATGTTCAGGTTGAGCGCTTCGTTAATCAACTCCGGCTGACGATCGATCGCCAGTAAAAAGGCCGGTTCAACCGGGATAAACATCAACACATAATCCAGGGAGCGTAAACCGGGCAATTGTTGGTAATCTTTTCGGCTCAGCTGACGTAAATGCCCACGAATGGCGGCAATATGCTCGCTGATTGCCGCTTCGCGCTGCGCCTCATCGTCACCGTTGAAGTAACGTTCGTAGGCCACCAGCGTCATTTTGGCATCGATAACCACATCTTTGCCCTGCGGCAGACGCACGATCACATCCGGCTGCATCCGTCCGTTCTGTTCTAACTGAATGGTGACCTGGGTTTCATACTCATGGCCTTCCCGCAGCCCGGAGGCTTCAAGCACGCGGCTCAAGACCACTTCACCCCAGTTACCCTGGGTTTTATTGTCGCCTTTCAGCGCTTTGGTCAGGTTGATCGCTTCCTGCGCCATTTGCGCGTTCAGCTGCTGCAGGTTGCGGATTTCATGCGAGAGGGTATGACGTTCACGGGCTTCCTGGCCAAATCCGTCCTGCACCTGGCGGCGGAAGCCTTCCAGCTGTTCACGCAGTGGCGAAATCAGGCTGTTAAGGCTTTGCTTGTTTTGCTCATCAACGCGGCGGCCACTGTTTTCGAAAATCCGGTTTGCAAGGTTTTCAAATTGCGCGTTCAGCCGCTGCTCGCTGTTGACCAGCAGGCGCTGTTTCTCTTCAGCAGCCATGCGGGTTTCTTCAAGACGGATGGTGACTTCGCGCAGTTCGGCTTCCTGAGAACTGTTGATTTCCAGCTGGTTGCGTAATTCCCGCGTCAGCTGTTCAGTTTCATTGCGCCAGTGATCGAGGTGGTGAAGCTTTTCCTGGGCCGCAGACAGCGTCCCGTGTAGCTGGCGCAACTCGAGCTCATTCTGCCGTTGCGCCTGCTGACAGGTTTCGACCTGCTGCTGCAGCCGTTGACGCTCTTCGCGCAGCTGTTCCGCTGACTGCAGCAGCAATTGCCGTTCGGTTTCCTGCCGGGCTGAGACCTGCTGCCCGCGAAACCAGGCGATTGTCCAGCCTGCCAGCACACCGGCCAGCGCCAGACAAACGCCATAACTGATTGTTGCATCCACCTTTATTCTCCCGCATGGACTTATCTACGGGAAAAGGTAGAGGCCTACTGTATGAATGTCCAGATAAAAAGCGTCAGATTAGGCGGCGCGCCGCATCTACTACGATACGTACCGCATCACTCTCGGTTCTTTTCATCGTTTCCGCATCAGGAATTTCCTGCTGAGTGCGGTTGACGATCACACCCGCCACCATACCGGCCCGCAGTCCCTGACTGGCACACATGGTTAACAGCGTTGCCGACTCCATTTCATAGTTCAGCACGCCCATATCCTGCCATTCCTTCATTGAGTTCTGGAAACGGCTGACGACGCGGCCTGAAAAGGTGTCGTAACGCTCCTGACCAGGATAGAACGTATCGGAAGATGCGGTGATACCAATGTGGGTGGTTGCGCCTGCCGCTTTCGCCGCGTCGACCAGCGCCGTGGTGCAGGTAAAGTCCGCGACAGCCGGGAACTCCAGCGGGGCGAAGTGCAGGCTGGCGCCATCAAGACGCACTGAGCCGGTGGTGACCAGCACATCGCCGACGTTAATCTCTGGCTGAATAGCGCCAGTGGTACCGACGCGCAGGAAGGTGCGCACGCCCAGTTGAGCCAGTTCTTCCACTGCAATAGACGTTGAAGGACCGCCGATGCCGGTGGAACAGACGATCACCGCCTTGCCATCCAGCTCTGCACGCCAGCTGGTAAATTCACGGTGTGAAGCCAGATGGACCGGGTTTTCCATCAATGCCGCAATTTTTTTCACCCGCTCAGGATCGCCCGGCACAATCGCCAAGGTCGCGCCCTGCAAATCCGCTTTTGTTAAACCCAAATGAAAAACGTCTGAGTGTGCCATTTCAAACTCCTGTAACGGGAAAGGGGGATAAGGATCTGGCGGTCACAATAATGCAAAGCTGCCGAAAATTATGTGAATCGCATCACTTCGTCCAATGAAAGTTACATTGAATCAACAACAAGAAGTGACATACATCACATTTAAACACTCTTTCCTTTCGGATTGCCACAACTTGCCCTCACGGTCAGGTAATGGCAGTGTTAATGATGGGTAGAGAGCAACCCCCTGACCCAAACGTAATCCTGGCTATAGTTAGCTGATTGCGCTAATGCATGCATGGAGAGGACAATGAAAACCGACGAGAATACGACTCAAAAAATGAGCAATAATGGGTTCACTCCTGCGGTATCGCCTACCGCATCGACCACGATTATTACTGACAGTGACGCCATCCAGTCAGGTGAAACATCCATTCCTACTCAGGGCGAGAACATGCCCGCTTTTCACGCCAAACCGCGTCATGTCAGCGGCCCACTGCCGGTGATTCTGGTGGTTCAGGAGATTTTTGGCGTGCATGAACACATTCGCGATATCTGCCGTCGCCTGGCTGCCGAAGGCTATCTGGCGGTTGCGCCAGAGCTTTACTTCCGCCAGGGCGATCCTGCTGAATACGACGATATCCCGACGCTGTTTAAAGATTTAGTCAGCACCGTTCCGGATAATCAGGTGTTGGCCGATTTGGATCACGTTGCCAACTGGGCCTCCCGTCACGGCGGCGATATGCGCAATATGGGCATCACTGGCTTCTGCTGGGGCGGACGCATTACCTGGCTGTATGCAGCACACAATCCACAGCTGAAAGCCGCCGTGGCCTGGTATGGCAAAATGGTCGGAGAGAAGACGCTGAAGCAGCAGAAGCAGCCGGTTGATATCGCGGTGGATTTAACTGCGCCGGTGTTAGGACTTTATGGCGGCAAGGATGACAGCATTCCGCAGGAGAGCGTGGAGACTATGCGCCAGGCGCTGCGTGCAGCGAACGCCAAATCGGAAATTATTGTTTATCCGGATGCGGGCCATGCCTTTAATGCCGATTACCGCCCAAGCTATCATGAAGAGTCGGCCAAAGATGGCTGGCAGCGCATGCTCGCCTGGTTCCGGCAGAATGGCGTGAAGTAATAAAAAAAGGGGCGCCAGGCGCCCCACATCACTTCAATCACTCAGAAATCAGGCCGGTTTTTTAGTTTTGCGCAGATTCTGGGCGGCTTGCACCATGTTCGCTAACGCCTGACGCGTTTCTGTCCAGCCGCGGGTTTTCAGACCACAATCCGGATTCACCCACAGACGCTCAGTCGGGATGCGCTTCGCCGCCTTCAGCAGCAGTTCTTCCATCCATTCCACGCCGGGCACGTTTGGCGAATGAATGTCGTACACGCCAGGGCCGATCTCATTCGGGTAATCAAACTCCTCAAACGACTCCAGCAGTTCCATATCCGACCGTGAGGTTTCGATGGTGATCACGTCCGCATCCAGCGCCGCAATCGACCCCATGATGTCGTTGAACTCGCAGTAACACATATGGGTATGGATCTGCGTGTCATCCCGCGCCACGGCAGCGTTCAGGCGGAAGGCATCAACGGCCCATGCCAGATAGGCCGCCCAGTCGGACTGGCGCAGCGGCAGACCTTCACGCAGGGCAGGCTCATCGATCTGAATGATGCCGATGCCGGCTTTTTCCAGGTCCTCCACTTCATCGCGTAGCGCCAGGGCAATCTGCTTAGCGATGGTTTCACGGCTCACGTCTTCACGCGGGAATGACCAGCAAAGGATGGTAACCGGCCCGGTCAGCATGCCTTTCACCGGTTTCTCCGTCAGGGACTGGGCGTATTTCGCCCATTCAACGGTGATCGCCGCCGGGCGGCTGACGTCGCCGATAATAACGGGCGGTTTGACGCAGCGTGAACCGTAGCTCTGCACCCAGCCATTTTGCGTGAAGGCAAAACCGTCGAGGTTCTCGCCAAAATACTCAACCATGTCGTTACGTTCGGCTTCGCCGTGAACCAGCACATCCAGACCCAGACGTTCCTGCTCAGCAATGGCCTGTTTGATATGTCCGGCAATGCCGGTACGGTAGTGATTACTGTCGAGGCGACCCTGTTTGAAGTCCAGGCGCAGGCCACGGATTTCGGTAGTTTGTGGGAACGAACCGATGGTGGTGGTCGGCCAGGCCGGCAGGTTAAAGCGCTTGCGCTGCGCGTCAGCACGTACGCTATAGCCATGATCGCGCTGGCTGTCTTTCGCGGTGATCGCCGCAAGACGTTTGCTGACCGCCGCGTTATGCACCCGACCCGAATCACGGCGGGCACGGATCGGTGCGCTCCAGGCCTCCAGTGACTGCGGGTTATTGTTATTCAGCGCGTTGCTCAGCAGTGACAGCTCAGCACACTTTTGCAGGGCGAAGGCGAACCAGCTTTTCACTTCGTCGTCCAGGCGGGTTTCGGTACTCAGGTCGATAGGGCTGTGCAGCAGCGAACAGGACGAACCGATCCACAGCTGTTTGCGCTGGGAAACCAGCGGTTGCAGGCGTTCAAACCAGCTACTTAAGTCGGCTCGCCAGACGTTACGGCCATTGATAACGCCGACGGACAGCAACCAGTCGGCAGGGATCCTGGCATTTAGCGCAACGATATCGTCTTTACCCTGCACCAGGTCAACGTGCAGCCCCTGCACCGGCAGCGTACGGAGGGTATTGATGTTAGTGCCGGCGCTGTCAAAGTAGGTGGTCAGCAGCAGTTTGGTGTTGCCCTGCAAGGCATCATAAGCCGGTTTGAAGGCGTTCAGCCATTCCTGCGGCAGTTCCAGCACCAGCGCAGGTTCATCAATCTGTACCCATTCAATTCCGCGGGTAGCCAGCTCGCCCAGCACCTGCTGGTAGACCGGCAGAATGTCTTTCAGCAGGCTCAGTCGGTCAAACTGTTCGCCTTTTACTTTACCCAACCACAGATAGGTTACCGGGCCCAGCAGCACCGGTTTTACGTTGTGGCCAAGAGCCAGCGCTTCATCGACTTCTTCCAGAATTTGTGTCCAGCTAAGTTTGAACTGCTGGCCCTGGGTGAATTCCGGCACCATATAGTGGTAGTTGGTGTTGAACCACTTGGTCATTTCGGCAGCGGCAGCGGGCTCACCCGTGGGTGCCCGGCCACGGCCAAGACGGAACAACGTATCCAGATCGACAGAGCCATCTTTGTTTTGGTGACGGGCCGGCCCGTTGCCCAACATCAGGCTGGTGGTCAGAACGTGATCGTACCAGGCGAAGTCACCCACCGGCACCCGATCAACGCCCGCCTGCTTCTGCTGCTGCCAGTGGCGGGCACGCAGTTCGCGGCCTACCGCCAGTAAATCGTCCTGAGTGCTGTTACCCGCCCAGTAGCTTTCCTGCGCTTTTTTCAGTTCGCGACGCAGACCGACGCGAGGGAATCCAAGTGTGTGGTTCAGAATGGTCATCAGTTCTTTCCTCAGTTGTTGCCCGCTGTCCTTGCAGATGCAATCAGGCTTTTAGACGTCCAGATGTTTACACATCTATAATCCGCAGGTACTGTAGTCACCACAAGCGCAAATTGTTCACTGTCGATGTGAAGGACTCTCATGATCGAACTCAAACACCTGCGGACGCTGCAGGCGCTGCGGACAACCGGTTCGCTGGCGGCCGCGGCGGCCCAGCTTCACCAAACGCAGTCGGCGTTATCTCATCAGTTCAGCGACCTGGAACAGCGTCTGGGCTTTCGGTTATTCGTGCGTAAAAGCCAGCCGTTGCGCTTTACGCCCCAGGGCGAAATCCTGCTGCAGCTGGCGGAACAGGTGTTGCCGCAGATCCAGCAAGCGCTTCAGGCCTGCCACGAGCCTCACCAGACCACGCTGCGCATCGCCATTGAATGCCATAGCTGTATCCAGTGGCTGACGCCGGCGTTGAGTAATTTCCGCCAGAGCTGGCCTCAGGTGGTGATGGATTTCAAATCGGGCGTCACATTTGACCCTCAGCCTGCCTTGCAGCAGGGCGAGCTGGATATCGTGCTGACCTCCGATATTCTGCCGCGCAGTGGCCTGTTCTATTCGCCGATGTTTGATTTTGAAGTGAGGTTAGTGCTGGCCCAGGATCACCCGCTGGCGAAAGTGGACCATATCTCGCCGGAAGATTTGGCGAATGAAGTGCTGATGATTTATCCGGTGCAGCGTCAGCGTCTGGATATCTGGCGACACTTCCTGCAACCGGCTGGCGTCAGCCCGGCGCTGAAAAGCGTCGATAACACCCTGCTGCTGATCCAGATGGTGTCGGCCGGGATGGGGATTGCGGCACTGCCGCATTGGGTGGTGGAAAGCTTCGAACATCAGGGACTGGTGGTGACCAAAACGCTGGGTGATGGCCTGTGGAGTCGTCTGTATGCCGCCGTGCGTGATGGTGAACAGCGTCAGCCGGTGACCGAAGCCTTTATCCGTTCTGCCCGCCAGCATGCCTGCGATCATCTGCCGCTGGTCAGAGACGCTTCTCAGCCCGGTGCCGCACTGCCCTCTCCGCTGACCCACTCCTGATTTACCTGCCAGCCTGAATCGCTGGTGGGTTTTCCTGTATCAACGGCCATTTGTCACTATAATGCGCACAACAGCCTTTGATCCCTGATGAGATTTTTATGACTAATAACGACGTTCTGCGCAGCGTGCGCTTCATGCTTAACCTGAGCGATGCGCAGGTTGTGGCAATTTTGGCGCTGGCAGAAACAGAAGTCACCGAAGCCGAAATCAACAGCTTCCTGAAGAAAGACGATGAAGACGGTTTCCGTGAATGCCCGGATGTGATTATGGGCTACTTCCTGAATGGCCTGATTTTCCAGCGCCGCGGCAAAAGTGAAGATGCACCAGAGCCGTCCATCGAGCGCAAGATGACCAATAACATCATGATGAAGAAGCTGCGCGTGGCGTTCGATCTGAAAACCACCGACATTCTCGACATTCTGAAGATGGCGGATTTTGCGGTGGGACAGTCTGAGATTGGGGCGATTTTCCGCAAGCCGGGTCACAAAAACTACCGCGAGTGCGGCGATCAGATCCTGCGTAACTTCCTGAAAGGACTGACCATGAAAATCCGTCCTGCGGTTGTGCCAAAAGCCAAGTAAGTCATAACGGGCAGCAGCAGTCTGCCCGTTTTTCCTGCCCGTTATCCCCGCACGTTCCCCATGCTATCGGCCTTTCACGATCCAGTGTCGGTGCACCAGCAATGAAGCGAAAATAACCGCGGCACCAATAATAAAGCTCGGCCAGTGTGGCTGCTGCTGCCAGATCGCCAGGTTCACCAGCAGTCCGGCGGGCACATGCATGTTGTTCATGATCCCCAGCGTGCCGGCATCAACCTGCGTCGCACCATAGTTCCACATAAAGTAGCCCAGCCCAGACGCCACCACACCCAGCCAGATCAAAATGCCCCACTGCAGCGAAGTTGTCGGTAATTTTTGCGGATTTCCCCACATAAACCACGCCACAACGGCAATCATCGCCGCGCCCAGATAGAACCAGGAGAACGCGGTGTGCTGCGGTACCGGCCGGATTTCCTGCAGGCGCTTATACCCGACCATGCCAATGGCAAAGATGAGGTTCGCCAGTTGCACCAGCATCAGGCCGAACCAGAAATGATCGCTGACTTTGTCGTAGCGGATGATAGCCGCGCCGCCCACCGCCAGCATCGCGCTAAGGGCATAGCCCCAGCGCACGCCGCGGCCGGTCAGCAAATCATAAACCAGCGTCACGTACAGCGGCGTCATCACCGTAAACAGCAGGAATTCCTGCACGCTGAGGTAGAGATAGGCCTGGAAACTGATCAGATACATGATGCCGAGCTGCAATGCGCCCACCGCCATGTACATCAGGATGGTCGAGGCCCGATAGCCACGCCAGCGCAGAAACGGCAGGAACACCACCGCCGCCAGCACCAGGCGCACTAATACCGAAAATACGCTATCGACCTGGCCCGCCAGGTATTCGCCAATCAGGCTAAAAGAAAATGCCCACAAAATTGTGGTGACAATCAGTAACGTCACAATGGAAGACCCTGCTGCGAAAAGTGCGCCCAGTGTAACGAAATGACCGAAGTTGCAGGAAAGTATTTAGTTTACATCTGGCGCTTTTTCATCCTTTCGCGCTGTCATAAAAATGTAACATTTGCGTAAACCTTCACAGTCTCAACAGCAGAAAACCCCTATCCTGTGCGCGAAATGGAACATCCCTACGCCCTTTGACGGACGGATCGATGACGTGAGGCGTCCGCGGAGGTTAAAACAACAAGAACGTCGCCATTGGAGGCTTATATGTTAAGTATTTTCAAACCGGCATCTCATCAGCCGCGCGTTGAAGCCAGCCAGGTGGATCCGCTCTACCGCAAGCTACGCTGGCAAATCTTCCTCGGTATATTCTTCGGTTACGCCGCCTACTATCTGGTGCGTAAAAACTTCGCGCTGGCCATGCCCTACCTGATTGAACAGGGATTCTCACGGGGCGATCTCGGCTTCGCGTTATCCGGTATTTCTATCGCTTACGGTTTTTCCAAATTCATTATGGGATCGGTCTCGGACCGCTCTAATCCCCGCTATTTCCTGCCCGCCGGTTTGATCCTGGCCGCTGCGGTGATGCTGTTTATGGGCTTTGTGCCCTGGGCTACGTCCAGCATCATGGTGATGTTTGTCCTGCTGTTTCTCTGCGGCTGGTTCCAGGGCATGGGCTGGCCACCGTGCGGGCGAACCATGGTTCACTGGTGGTCACAGAAAGAGCGTGGCGGCATTGTGTCGGTGTGGAACTGTGCACATAACGTTGGCGGCGGCATCCCACCGTTGCTGTTCCTGCTGGGCATGGCGTGGTTTAACGACTGGAAAGCAGCGCTCTATATGCCGGCGTTCGGCGCGATTCTGGTGGCTGTTTTTGCCTTTGCGCTGATGCGAGACACGCCACAATCCTGTGGTTTGCCGCCGATTGAAGAGTACAAGAACGACTATCCGGTGGATTACGATGAGAAGCATGAAGAGGAGCTGACCGCTAAGCAGATCTTTATGCAGTACGTTCTGCCGAACAAACTGCTGTGGTACATCGCGCTGGCGAACGTGTTCGTGTATCTGCTGCGTTACGGCATCCTCGACTGGTCACCGACCTACCTGAAAGAGGTTAAGCACTTCGCGCTGGATAAATCCTCCTGGGCATATTTCTTCTACGAATACGCCGGGATCCCAGGAACGTTGCTGTGCGGCTGGATGTCGGACAAAGTCTTTAAGGGCAATCGCGGAGCGACCGGGGTGTTCTTTATGGTGCTGGTGACCATTGCCACGGTGATTTACTGGATGAATCCCGCAGGCAATCCGGGGATCGATATGGCCTGTATGATCGTCATCGGCTTCCTGATTTATGGCCCGGTGATGCTGATTGGACTGCATGCGCTGGAACTGGCACCGAAAAAGGCGGCAGGCACGGCGGCAGGCTTTACAGGTTTGTTTGGTTACCTTGGCGGATCGGTCGCGGCAAGCGCGATTGTCGGTTATACCGTGGATTACTTTGGCTGGGACGGCGGCTTTATCATCATGATTGGCGGCTGCGTGCTGGCGGTGATCTTCCTGCTGCTGACCATGCTCAGTGAAAACAAACATAAACAGCAGCTGAAGTCGGCTGAATAACGTGAGACCGCCCCGGATTCGGGGCGGTTATTACGGCTTACACGTTGTACATCTTGCGCAGGTAATGCGGCACCGCGTTATCCGCGTTGCTGCCAATCACTTCCAGCTCCGGCAGGAAATCTTTCAGGCGCTGGTGAGAGTTGCTCATGATGCAGCCTTTGCCCGCCATGCTCAGCATCTCTTTATCATTCATGCCGTCACCAAAGGAAATGCAGTCCTTCAGGCTGTAACCCAGCGATTGCGAGACGGCATCCAGCGCGTGGCCTTTAGAGACGCCACCCGCCATCACTTCCAGACAGGTTGGCAGCGAGAAACTGACGTTAACCCGGTCACCCCAGCGTGCGATCAGCGCTTCTTCCAGCGGGATCAGCAGTTCGGGCTTACCACAGGTAAAGAACACCTTGCTGATGCCATCGGTTGGCAGCGAACCCGGTTGATAGATCTGATAGTTGAAGTCGGACTCACGGAAAAAATCCATCTCTTCAGGACGATTGCGGTTCAGGAACCACTCTTCATCGCGATAGACGTTGGTGAAGATGTCCTGATGGTCGTGGTGCATCGCAAACAACTCACTGGCGATGTCTTCATCCAGGTTGTGGCTGAACACCAGCCCGCCCGCGGTATTGTGCACGCGAGCGCCGTTGGAGGTGATCATAAACGCATCAATCCCCAGGCTGTCGCGCATCTGGGCGACATCAATATAGTGACGGCCGGTGGCAAAAATAAAGTTCACGCCTTTGCGGGTCAGCAGCGGCAGCGTTTCACGGGCAAAGGAGGAGAGACGGTGATCCGGAGACAACAGGGTGCCATCAAGATCGGAAGCAACGATAGGGTACATAAAACCTCTGGTTTGTCTGTTATCGGGCATGCTTTCTTGCCCGCTAATGAGAGTCATATCTGAGTCGTGCACAATTAGGGATGTCTGGAAAAAAACGCGACGATCGCGTCCAGCGCTTCGGCACGCATGCTGTCTTTTTCAAACAAGATCTCATGACGCGCGCCGTCGATAACAAACGGTTTTCCCCCTTCACAGAGTTGCCCCGCAGTGGTCATGGCCTGACAGAATAAATCCTGGGCCCGGTTATCCACCACCTTGTCCGCACCGGCCTGCAGCAGCAGCAGCGGCGTGGTGATTTCTTTCGCTTTCTCTAAAATGCTTTGTCCGGCCAGCACGCCTTCACGCACCCAATGATAGGTTGGACCACCTACCCGCAGGCCGGGGTCGTCAGCGTAAAAGCGCAGATTGCGCCGGTAACGTTCACGGCTGTGGGTCAGCGCATTGATACCAAACGGGCGTGCGCGCCATTTTCCGGTGCCCATCGCATAACCATCACGGAATGCCGGACGTTTCTCTGCCCAGTTCAGGATCTGGTTGGCCATCCATACGGGCATCGGCAGATAGATACCGAACATTGGTGACGCCAGCACTACCGCATCGAACGCTTTCGGCTGTCTTGCCAGCATCAGCGTCAGGATCGCGCCACCCATCGAGTGAGCAAGCGCATAACGATGACGGTAATCGCGGCTGGCAATTTCCTTTTGATACAGCGTTTCCAGATCGTCGACATAGTGGTCGAAGGCTTCTACGTGCCCACGGTGCGAATCCTGCAGCAACCGGCCCGAACGTCCCTGCCCGCGGTGGTCGATAATCACCACATCATAGCCGCAGTGGAACAGATCGTAGGCCAGCTCAGGGTATTTCACGTAGCTTTCGATGCGCCCCGGGCAGAGCAGAATAACGTTATCGTGTTTTTCAGCGCTGAAGCGGACGTAGCGGATCGCCACGTCTTCCACGCCGGTAAATTCACCCTCTTCCCGGCGCTTCCAGAAATCCAGCAGCGGGCCTGTAGCAAAAGCGGCAAACGCCTTTTCACGCGTTGGCCAGCCGTTTTTTCGACCTGTCATCGGCTTCAGCCCTCACTCCCTTCATCCGCTGCGAAAGACCTCACGTCATCCCGTAGCGCAACCGCAAACAATGACGTATTGTGTCACACTTCTGCGCTATCAGGGAGCGTTACCCATGACCATCGAGTGGTGGCTGGCTTATCTTCTTACAACCAGCATTTTAAGTCTTTCCCCGGGTTCGGGTGCCATTAATACCATGAGCACCGGCATCAGCCATGGCTATCGTGGCGCGGTTGCCTCTATTTCTGGCCTGCAGGTCGGTCTGTCGCTGCACATTGTGCTGGTCGGCATTGGGCTGGGCGCGCTGTTCTCCCAGTCCGTTTTAGCGTTTGAAATTCTGAAGTGGGCAGGTGCGGCCTATCTGGTCTGGCTGGGCATCCAGCAGTGGCGCTCTGGCGGCGGTATCGATCTGCAAGCCGTGGCGAAAGCCATGCCACGTCGCAAGCTGTTTAAGCGGGCGGTGTTGGTTAACCTGACTAATCCGAAGAGCATTGTTTTTCTGGCGGCGCTGTTCCCGCAGTTCATCATTCCGCATCAGCCGCAGGCGATTCAGTATCTGGTGCTGGGCGTGACGACGGTGGTGGTCGATATCATTGTGATGATTGGCTATGCCACATTAGCAACGCGCATCGCGGGCTGGATCAAAGGGCCAAAGCAGATGAAGTTGCTGAACAGAACCTTTGGCGGGATGTTTATGGCGGTGGGTGCGTTGCTGGCCTCAGCCCGACGCATTGCCTGACAGGCGAAGCGAAAAGGCCGGGCAGCCAGCCCGGCCTCTGATTGCCTTACTCTTCGTCACCATCGACGTGATCCCGGATCATCACCATAAACGGTTTACCAAATCGCTCCAGCTTCTTCTGCCCTACCCCGTTGACGCCCAGCATCTCTGATGCGGTGATCGGCATCTGCTCGGCCATTTCAATCAGCGAGGCATCGTTGAACACCACATACGGCGGGACGTTGTTTTCGTCGGCAATCGCTTTGCGTAATTTACGCAGCTTGGCGAACAGCTTGCGATCGTAATTGCCGCCGTAAGATTTCTGGCTGCTGCTGCGGGTTTTGACCGTTACCAGCCTTGGCACCGCCAGCATCAGTGAGGCTTCGCCCCTGAGGACCGGCCGGGCCGCTTCCGTAAGCTGTAGGGCAGAGTGCATCGCAATGTTTTGCGTCACCAGCCCGAGGTGGATCAGCTGACGCAGCACGCTCACCCAGTGTTCATGGCTCTGATCTTTACCAATGCCGTAAATCGGCAATTTATCGTGCTGCATATCGCGAATACGCTGATTGTTCGCGCCTCTCAGCACTTCAACAATGTAGCCCATACCAAAACGCTGCCCAACGCGATAAATACCGGATAATGCTTTCTGCGCTTCCACCAGACCATCATAACGGCGTGGCGGATCCAGGCAGATATCGCAGTTGTCGCAAGGCTGCTGACGACCTTCGCCAAAGTAATTCAGTAGCACCAGTCGACGGCAGGTTTGCGCTTCCGCAAAGGCACCCATAGCGTTCAGCTTGTGTCGCTCAATGTCCTGCAACGGACCCGGCGCTTTTTCATCCAGGCAACGGCGCAGCCAGGCCATATCGGCCGGATCGTACAGCATCAGGGCTTCGGCAGGCAGGCCATCGCGCCCGGCGCGTCCGGTTTCCTGATAATAGGACTCGATGTTGCGTGGGATATCAAAGTGCACCACAAAGCGTACGTTGGGCTTGTTGATGCCCATGCCGAACGCCACCGTGGCGACAACGATTTGCAGGTCATCGCGTTGGAATGCTTCCTGAACCTGCGCGCGATGGGCATTGTCCATCCCGGCATGATAGGCGCCGACGCTCAGCCCACGGCTTTGCAACCTGGCGGCGGTGTCTTCCACCTTCGCCCGGCTGTTACAGTAAATGATGCCGCACTTGCCCCGTTGATCCTGCACGTAGCGGAGCAGCTGCTCGGTGGGTTTGAATTTTTCGACCAGCGTGTAGCGGATATTCGGGCGGTCGAAGCTGCTGATTTGGATCAGCGGATCGTCCAGCTGAAGCAGACGCGCAATATCATTGCGGGTGGTTTCATCCGCCGTGGCCGTCAGGGCCATCACCGGCACATCAGGCAGGCGCTGGCGTAGCTGGCCCAGGGCGCCGTATTCAGGACGGAAATCATGGCCCCACTGAGAAATACAGTGCGCTTCATCGACCGCCAGCATGGCTGGATTCCAGTGCAGCAGATTGTCGAGGAAGTTATCCATCATCAGGCGTTCAGGCGCGATATACAGCAGCCGCACTTTACCCGTACGGCAACCGGCCATCACCTCCTGCTGCTCTTCACGGGTCTGGGTGGAGTTGAGGCAAGCGGCCGAAACGCCGTTAGCCAGCAGCTGATCCACCTGATCTTTCATCAGCGAGATCAGCGGAGAGACCACCAGCGTCAGGCCTTCTCTTACCAGCGCAGGGATTTGATAGCAGAGCGACTTACCGCCGCCGGTCGGCATAACGACCAGGCAGTCACGCCCGTTCAGTGAGGCCTGAATGATCGATTGTTGTCCTGGGCGAAAGTGCTGGTAGCCGAAGGTCTCTTGCAGTACCTGTTCCGCCAGCGCTTCCTGATTAATAACTGCCGTTGACACGTATTCCCCAAATCTGATGAGGGGTGAGCGGCGTCAACCACTCACCCAAAAACATTAAAACAGGTCGTTCAACATCACGCCCACACCCACGCGCGTCTGGCGGTGATTGTAGTCAATCAGTGATTCACCATAGCCGCTGAACACCTGAGTGTAGAAGCGAACGTGATTGGTCATCGGGTAGCTCCAGCCCATTTCCGCGCCGCCATAACCGCTGTTCCAGTTATAGTTGCTCTTCACGCTGAAAATGCTCTCGCCCCACTGATAGCCAACGGTCAGGCGATAATACCCCATGTACTTAGTGATATCCGGGTTATCATCATTATTTTCATTTTCTGGAAGGCGGTACCAGGGTTTGGCTTCGACCATCCAGTTGCCGTTCTGCGCCATCAAACGCGCATAGACACGGTTCCAGCTTCGCGACGTCGGTTCTGAGCGTCCGTTGGACTGGTGGTTCAGACCGGTTTCGATATCTCGCAGCGTCCAGCCGGCAAAGGTGTAATCCGTTGCCCATCCCACGAAGATCTGTGGCTGGTAGTCAGTTTCACGAAACGGTGAAGACGCACCGCGGTTTGAAAGCTGCCACCAGTTGCTTTGCGTATAAGACGCGGCCAGCACTGAGTTATCACCCAAAATGCCACGCCACAGCGGAAACGCCAGGCTAAGCTGGAATTTCACTTCATCATGCTTGGCTTTATTGCCCCAGTTATAGGTCTGGATCGCATCTTTATTGATGTTGCTGGTGTCGGTATACAGAACATAGTTACTTTCGTACGGGAAAAGAACGAAAGGGTTGTCATGCTTTTCCAACAGGTTAGCAATGATACTGCCAGGCACGGCGGGCTTGTCATGGACCTCAGTGACCGTGGCCTCTTGTGCCAGAACTAACGTGGGAAACAGGAAGGCTGCAACCAGCAATCCTCTCAGCATAGGCATAATGTTCTCCAGAGCGAATAAAGGGATAAGTGGATAAAAAGCACGCCATTCTACACAGAAAGCGAGTGTGGCATTAGCGCTGTTTTTGTAAAGTGGAAACCTGACCCGCCTGAGCCTAATATGGCCAGCTGCTTCCCATTAAAATGACATTGCCGCAAAGGAATTCTCATGATGTCTGCAGTCCCTCTGACTCAGGATGCCGCGCGCCGCCTGATCGGTGACATTTTTGTTTATCATATGCCGTTTAACCAGGCGCTGGGCCTGCATTTAGACCGGCTGGAACCCGATTACGCCGAGCTGAGCTTTGCCAATCAGACCCAGCTGGTGGGCAATGTGGCGCAGAAGATTTTGCACGGTGGCGTGATCGCGTCAGTGCTGGACGTGGCGGCCGGTCTGGTCTGCGTCAGCAGCGCGTTGACGCGTCAGGAGAGTATTACCGAAGAGGAGCTGCGTCAGCGATTATCGCGTATGGGCACCATCGATCTGCGGGTCGATTATCTTCGTCCGGGTCGCGGAGAGCGGTTTATTGCCACCAGCAGCCTGCTGCGGGGCGGCAATAAGGTCTCGGTCGCGCGCGTTGAACTGCATAACGACACGGGCCTGTATATTGCCAGCGCTACGGCCACCTACCTGACGGGTTAATGCGCTCATCATGCCGTCAATAGCAGTCCCTACACCCCTACATTAGACCTGATGGAGCCTGTTTTCATGGATGCGCAACACACCCGCCAGGGGATCTTTTTTGCCCTCGGCGCCTATTTTATCTGGGGTATTGCCCCAGCCTATTTCAAACTTCTGCAACAGGTCGCGCCGGGCGAAATCATGACGCACCGGGTGATTTGGTCATTCTTCTTTATGCTGTTGCTGGTCAGTCTCAGCCGGAACTGGGCCAAAGTGAAGCTGATCCTGCAGCAGCCGAAAAAGATCCTGATGCTGGCGGTCTCGGCCACGGTTATCTGTGCAAACTGGCTGATTTTTATCTGGGCGGTGAATAATCAGCATATCCTGGAAGCCAGCCTGGGTTACTTTATCAATCCGCTGCTGAACGTGGTGGTGGGCATGGTATTCCTGAAAGAACGCTTTCGTCGCCTGCAGTGGCTGGCAGTGGCGCTGGCCGCCTGTGGTGTGCTCATTCAGCTGTGGAAGTTTGGTTCGGTGCCGATCATTGCTATCGGTCTGGCGGTCACCTTTTCCGCCTATGGCCTGATCCGCAAAAAGATTGGTGTGGATGCCCAGACCGGCATGTTGGTCGAAACCAGCTGGCTGCTGCCGGTGGCAGCTATTTACCTGTTTGGCATTGCTGATTCCAGCACCAGCCACCTGAGCCAGAATCCACTGACGCTGAACCTGTTGCTGGTGGCCGCCGGGATCGTCACCACCATTCCGCTGATGCTGTTTACTGCCGCCTGCAGCAGGCTGCGCCTGTCGACCGTTGGCTTCTTCCAGTATCTGGGCCCGACGCTGATGTTCCTGCTAGCCGTGGTGTTTTATGGTGAGCACATGACGCCTGATAAAGTGGTGACCTTCAGCTTTATCTGGGCCGCGCTGGCACTGTTTATTCTGGATGCGGTGTGGACGCTGAAGCGGAGCAGGCAGCCAGGTCTGGCCTGAGTGTTGAAACAAAAAACCCCGCTTGCGCGGGGTTTTCGTTTTTTGCAGCCGGGATTAAAGCCAGTTTTTACGCTTGAAGTAGGCGTAAGGCGCCAGCCCTGCCAGGATCATCAGCGTAATCGCGCCTGGGTAACCAAAGCTCCATTTCAGCTCGGGCATAAACTCGAAGTTCATCCCGTAGCTGGATGCCACCAGCGTTGGCGGCAGGAACACTACCGAGACCACCGAGAAGATCTTGATGATGCGGTTCTGTTCGATATTGATAAAGCCCATCGCCGCCTGCATCAGGAAGTTAACCTTCTGGAACAGCGATTCGTTATGCGGCAGCAGCGATTCGATATCTCGCAGGATTTCACGTGCCTGCTCCAGCTGATTGCCCGGCAAACGCGCTTTACGCACCAGGAAGTTCAGCGCGCGCTGGGTATCCATCAGACACAAACGCACCTTCCAGCCGATATCTTCCAGCTCGGCCAGCGTCGACAGCGCACCATCGAATTCGTCGCCCTGCTGACCTTCCATAATCACGCGGCTGAGCTTTTCCAGATCGCTGTAGATGTTTTCGATCTCATCCGCCAGCTGTTCAATTTTGGTCTCGAACAGATCCAGCAACAGCTCGTAGGCATTCCCGTCGATCAGGGTCTGGTTACGGGCACGCATCCTGTAGAGACGAAAAGCAGGCAGTTCGCGCTCGCGCAGCGTGTACAGACGCCCTTCACGAATGGTGAAGGCCACGGTGGAGTTACCGGCGTGGTCATCCGCATCTTCATAGAAGAAAAAGGAGTGGATATGCAGGCCGTCTTCATCTTCAAAGAAACGTGCTGAGGCTTCGATGTCTTCCAATTCAGGCCGGGTGGCCAGGCTCTGGCCCAGCTCGTTCTGGACACGGTCACGCTCATTTTCTTCCGGCTCGATCAGGTCGACCCAAACGGAGCTGGACAGCTCGTCGTTCGGCTCTTCCAGCTCAAGGCGGGTTAAGCGGCTTTTATCCAGTTTAAATGCGCTCAGCATAGCTGTACTCCCAATTCACAGTATCAGAATGGGACAATACGCTTGTACACAGGAAACGAGAGCGTTTCGGTCAGCAACAGCATCTGACTCAGAGCGACGGAAATGCGAGGTCGCCAACAACCGCGAAGGCTATCAGCAGAAGAGGATAGCCTTAGGAGTTGTACCTGGATTGCAGGTCAATGAGCCAGTAGGTACTGGGTGTGTCCAAGGCGAATGTCCTCTTAGGGTAATGGTGCGCGCATGTTACGCTGTGCTGAAAATGGCGTCAACAACCGTACCAGCATAAATACGCAACAAATATTGACAAGTGTTAAGCGAGCAGGAGAGAGGATCGGGGTGACGAAAAACTCACCCCGTAAACGTGATTAAACTGCTTCAAGCTTCGCATAGGCAGCGACCAGCCATTTGATGCCCTGCCCCTGAAATGCCACCTGAAGACGGCTGTGTTCCCCGCTGCCTTCCAGATTAACGATGGTACCTTCACCAAACTTGGCATGCCGCACCCGCTGGCCCAGCGCAAAGCCACTGTCATTCTGTGCCAGCGGCGTGCCCATACGCTGATGGTTAACCGGCCGGCTGACGCTGGCGCGCAGGCGAACTTCCTCGATGCACTCAACCGGCAGTTCGCCGATAAAGCGGGAAGGACGGTGATTCACCTCTTTGCCATAAAGGCGGCGGGTTTCAGCGTAGGTCAGGGTGAGCTTTTGCATCGCTCGCGTCACGCCGACATACGCCAGGCGCCGTTCCTCTTCCAGCCGGCCGCCCTCTTCCAGCGACATCTGGCTGGGGAACATGCCCTCTTCCATGCCGACGATAAACACCTGAATAAATTCCAGACCTTTGGCGGCGTGCATGGTCATCAGTTGCACCGCATCCTGCCATTTGTCGGCCTGACCTTCGCCCGCCTCCAGCGCAGCATGTGAGAGGAATGCCTGCAACGGCATCAGATCTTCATCTTCATCCTGATAGCTGTACTGCCGGGTGGCGTTGACCAGCTCCTCAAGGTTTTCAATACGCGCCTGGCCCTTCTCGCCCTTCTCCTGGTCGTACATCAACCACAGGCCGGAATCCTTGATCACCCGGTCAGTCTGCACGTGCAGTGGCATTTCACTGGTTTCCTGCGCCAGCGAATCCACCAGCTCGGTGAAGCGCTGCAGAGCAGAAGCGGCGCGACCCGCCAGCGCTTTTTCCTGCAACAGCGCGCGGGTACTCTGCCACAAGGTCAGCTGACGTTCGCGGGCGGTCTGACGCACAACGTCCAGCGTACGATCGCCGATGCCGCGGGTTGGCGTGTTCACCACACGTTCAAATGCCGCATCGTCGTTACGGTTGGAGATCATTCGCAGATACGCCAGCGCATCTTTGATTTCCTGACGTTCGAAGAAGCGCTGACCGCCATAAATGCGGTAAGGCATGCTGGTTTGCAGCAAGGCCTCTTCCAGCACGCGCGACTGGGCATTACTGCGATACAGGATGGCGCAGTCTTTCAGCGCCCCGCCGTTTTCCATCCACACCTTAATGCGGTTGACCACAAAGCGGGCTTCATCCAGCTCGTTAAAGGCGCAGTAAATCGAAATCGGTTCGCCATCTTTGCCATCGGTCCACAGCTCTTTACCCAGACGGCCATTGTTATTGGCGATCAGAGTGTTAGCGGCTTTAAGGATGTTATTGGTCGAGCGATAGTTCTGCTCAAGACGAACCGTTTCGGCCCCTTTGAAGTCGGTCAGGAAACGCTGAATGTTTTCGACCTGCGCACCACGCCAGCCATAAATGGACTGATCGTCATCGCCAACAATGATCACCTTGCCGGTGTCACCTGCCAGCATGCGGATCCAGGCGTACTGAATGTTGTTGGTATCCTGGAACTCATCCACCAGCACGTTGGTAAAACGCTCGCGATAGTGGTTGAGGATATGCGGTTTGTTGAGCCACAGCTCGTGAGCACGCAGCAGCAGTTCGGCAAAATCCACCAGCCCGGCGCGATCGCAGGCTTCCTGATAGGCCTGGTAAATGCGTAACCAGGTTTGCTCAACCGGATTGCCGTAGCTTTCGATATGTTTCGGGCGCAGCCCTTCGTCTTTCTTGCCGTTGATGTACCACATCGCCTGACGCGCGGGCCACTGCTTGTCATCCAGATTCATCGCTTTGATCAGGCGCTTCAACAGCCTCAGCTGATCTTCACTGTCCAGAATCTGAAAATCCTGTGGCAGATTGGCGTCCAGGTGGTGCGCACGCAGCAAACGGTGCGCCAGGCCATGGAAAGTCCCAATCCACATTCCGCCCTGACTGGTGCCGATCAGCTGCTCTATGCGATGACGCATCTCTGCCGCCGCTTTGTTGGTGAAGGTCACCGCCATAATCGAATAAGGTGAGCAGTTTTCAACGGCCATCAGCCAGGCAATACGATGAACCAGCACGCGTGTCTTGCCGCTGCCAGCACCAGCCAGCACCAGCAAGTTGCTGCGCGGCGCGGCAACGGCGTCGCGTTGTTTGTCATTCAAGCTGTCTAGCAGGTCAGAAACGTCCATAGGCACCGTCAGGAAAGGGGGAGCGCCACGCGCTCCACTGGATATTTAACCAGTCTATTATATCAGCGCAGTCAGCGATGCCAACTGCGAAATTTCCAGCGTGGGAAGCAGGCGGGAATCTGCGATATGCATCAGGTTGCCTTTGCGCAGATTGATCCAGCAGGCCTGCATACCGCAACGCACTGAACCCGCAACGTCAGTCGTCAGGTCATCGCCCACATGCAGAATACTCTGTAGCGGCAGATTCAGCTTCTCAGCCGCAACGTGATACATATCGTCATACGGCTTGGCGCGGCCATCCGGACCGGCACGCAGGATAAACTGGAAGTACTTGTCCAGACCAAACAGGTGCGGCTCAGCGTTACCGTTGGTGATCGCCACCAGCGGGATCTGTTTTGCCAGCGTGGCCAGCGTCTGATGGGTCTCTTCCGGTACGTCGATCTTGCTGCGCCAGTGAGCGAAGTGCGCCATCGCTGCGCGTGAACCTTCTTCGGATTCGCGCGGCGTCAGGCCGGCATTCAGCATTGCCAGTTCCACCGCGCGGCGTCGCCACTCGCTGACATCGTGATAAATGTCTGGCTCCTGCTCGCGCAGGCTGTCGCGCAGCTGCTGATATTGCTCAACGCTGAAATGGTTTAAGGCCGGATGATAAGACTGCAGGAAAGCGTGCGACTCTTCAGTGGTACGCATGATCACCGGATAGTTGTCGTACAGCGTGTCATCCAGATCAAAGGTCATCGCGGCAATCGGTCGCAGCGGTCGGTAAAAGTGCATCAGGATTTTCCTCGTTTGGCACGGGGATGGGCGGCATCGTAAACCGACGCCAGGTGTTGGAAGTCGAGATGGGTATAAATCTGGGTGGTGCTGAGGTTGGCATGACCCAGTAACTCCTGCACCGCGCGCAAATCGCCGCTGGACTCCAGCATATGGGTGGCAAAAGAGTGGCGCAATTTATGCGGGTGAATATGGCTGGAAACGCCCTGCTTCGCGCCCCACTCGGCGAAGCGCTTTTGCACGTTGCGGGCGGACATGCGTTTACCGTATTTCGACAGGAAGACCGCCTGGTCTTCGGGTGCAAAAAGTTCGCGCATTTCCAGCCAGTGTTCCATCCATTGCACGGCGGTGCGGCCAATCGGCAAGCGTCGCTCCTTACTGCCTTTACCCACCACCCACACTTCGCCCGAAGCTAAGTCCAGATGGCCGGTATCGATGCCCACCAGCTCTGACAGACGCAATCCGGCACCGTACATAATTTCGAGCATGGCGCGGTCGCGCACCGCCAGCGGATCGTTCAGATCGATATCCAGCAGCTGGCTGACTTCATCCACATCGATATTCTTCGGCAGATGGCGCGGCGCGCGCGGCGTGGCAACGCCTTTTGCCGGATTGGCTTTCAGCACGCCCTGGCTGATTTGCCAGTCGAGGAAGCTGCGGAGTGCGGACAGACGTAAGGCCAGGCTGGCGGGTTTCAGGCCGCCGCGACGGCTGCGGGCCGCCAGCGAACGCACCTGCGCCGCATCCAGCTTGTCCCAGGCCGTTAGCTTCATCTCGGTGAGCAAGGCAAGGCAGGCGGCAAGCTGGCGTTGGTAATTGATTTGAGTCAGCGGACTGAGCTGGCGCTCTACCTTCAGGTAGCGCAGGAATCCCTCTACGGCGGGTTGTAGAGGCGAGTCACTGCTCATGCGCGTTCGACCCAGCGCGTCAGCAGGTCTGGCAGCATCAGAGAGAGGTGCTGTAACAGCACGGTTCCCATGCCTGACTGATAATGCTGCGTGTCACGGCTGCTGAAAATCAGCACGCCCAGATCGCCCTGTTCGCCCATCAGCGACATCGCCACCGAACCAATCGCTTTGGCCTGAGGCAGCAACAGCAACAGCTCAGGGCCATTCAGGCTGCCCAGGTAATGCTGCTGTTTACCCAGCCGCTGGATGCGGACGGATTCAAAAGCGTGTCGGGAAAGCGCGAGCTGAGTGAAGTCAGAAGGCGCGCCAATCCGCCATTTCTCGCTGAACAGGCGGACGTTAGCGCCTGCCAGCCCCAGCTCTCTGGCCCAGCGATGCAGGCGATTAAGCATATCGTGCAGGCTGTCTGCGGCCGCAAGGCGGGCCTGCAGGGATAACAGGCGGTCAAACAGCTGCTGATTCGCGCTGGCCTGCTCCATCAGCAGGGTGATCTCTTCTTCTAACTGGGTGATATGGTTGCGCTGGCGAGCCAGCTGCCACTCCACCAGCGAGACCGTGCCGCGCACCGGATGGGGCACCAGCATCTGCTCAACCTGACGGGCATTACGGATAAAGAAGTCCGGATTTTGCAGCAGGAACTCGCTGACCGCTCGATCGTCCAGCAGCAATTCGCTGGTCGCCTGTTGTTCTCCGACATTTTTCATAAATGAATAAATCCGTCATAAACGTGAGTGGCTGGACCGGTCATATACAGCGGATGTCCCGGGCCTTTCCAGGCAATGTTTAAGCTGCCGCCAGGCAGATCGACGCGTACTTTTTCAGCCAGCAGCGCCTGCTGAATGCCGACGGCAACCGCCGCACAGGCTCCGCTACCGCAGGCCTGAGTTTCACCCGCGCCACGCTCATACACGCGCAGGCGGATGTGTTCACGGCTGACCACTTCCATAAAGCCGACGTTAACGCGCTCAGGGAAGCGATCGTGACTTTCCAGCACCGGACCCAGGCTTTCGACAGCGGCGGTTTTCACGCTGTCCACTTGCAGCACACAGTGAGGATTACCCATCGACACCACGCCACACATGATGGTTTGCTCAGCAACGCGCATCAGGTAGAGGTTTTCGGCTTTATTGGCGCGGAACGGCACCTGTTGCGGATCGAAGTTGGGTTCACCCATGTTGACGCAAACCAGCTCATCCTGCGTGACGCTAAGCACCATACGCCCGGTTTGCGTGCTGACGCGAATATCATTCTTGTTGGTCAGCCCTTTCAACCGCACGAAGCGGGCAAAACAGCGCGCGCCATTGCCGCACTGGGCAACTTCACTGCCATCAGCATTGAAAATACGGTAATGGAAGTCGAGATCGGGATCGTACGGTGGCTCGACGATCAGCAGCTGATCGAAACCGATCCCCAGATGACGATCCGCCAGACGCCGGATCAATTCTGGAGAAAAATAGACGTTTTGCGTCACGGCATCGACCACCATAAAGTCATTGCCCAGACCGTGCATTTTGGAGAACTGCATTTTTGGCTCCAACGAGTGCGTCATAGTTTACTGAGCCGTTTGCGTTTCCGGTTCGGTGGTCGAAGGCTGGCTCTGCGTTCCATTCTGAGCTGGCGTCGTGACAGCGCGCTGATCCGTGGCGGTCGCGGGTGTCTTTTTGGTGCTCTCAGTGGTTTGCTGCTTTGGCTTTTCCTGCGGCGGGAAGTACAAAGGTCCTTTCAGTCCGCACCCTGCCAGGCTGACTACAGCCAGCACCAGCGCCATCCGGCAAATCATTTTGTTCATGCTTATTCTGCTCGTTATCAGGGCCTGTTTGTTGTCTATCATCGCAGGTGAAGTGCTAAAAGCAACAGGAAAAGCTGATTCGATGTCACAGTCAGTGGCGGAAAGCATCCCGCCATGACATCAATGCATTTGATAGCGTTGGGCGTAGTCGCCGTTCGGATCGTTATCCGAGACGGTGGCGCAAAGTTGGGCCAGCGTCTGGCTGCGGAAAGGGATGACCTGGAAACGGTCGTCAACATTCACAATCTGGTAGAACTGCGGCAGATTGAAGTTGATAAAGCTCGAGCCGTAGGTGAAGCGATCGTGTGAAGAGGAGTAGAAGCGGCTCACGTCGCGCACCAGATCCTCTTTACTGCCTTCACAATGGTGATAAATCTCTACCCGGTTGGTTTCATCCAGAATGTAGATATTAAAGCCGAAATCGTCTTTGGTATCTTCGAAGAAGAACTGGATGAGCCCTTCGCTGGCGTAGCCATTTACGACAGCAGGCAGGCGCGTCTGATCGGTTTCCACCTTGATCGACAGGCCATGTAATTTGTTGTTGGAGATAGCGCCATAGAATTCGACGGCGTTTTCCAGCTTCTGCACCGACACGCTCAGCCGTTCAAAGAACAGACCCCAGGTCTGACCTGCCACACGTACCGCTTTGAAACGCCCGGGTTCCAGACGGGTGCTGGACAGGCGCAGCTCGATGCATTCCGACACCAACTGCTGAACGCGGGTACGGATTAATCCGCGCAAATGCTGGCTGTAGCAGAACACTTCCACTGAGTCTGGCGGCGCAGCATCCTGGTGCATTTTGCCAAGGATGGTTTTCAATCCTTCGATCATCGCCTGCTCGCCATTAAAGTGCAGCGTGCGCACTTCATTCCACGAGTTGCGATAAAGCAGATCGATGCTGCCAATCAGGCACTGCTGCTGCTGACCAAAGCTGAAGACGTCCAGCTTACGGAAGTCAAAATGCACCACCTGATTGCGGAAAGCGGCGGTCGGGTCATATTCGAGGTTAACGATAATGGCCAGATGGCGGATTTCACAGGGACTGTAGAGCGCTTTCGGCGTTGGTGAGGGCACCCGCAACGGGAAGTGGTGCGACACGTCAGCGACCAGCTCCTGTAATCTGGCGAGGTCACAGATTTCATTGCCTTTAATGTGCAGGCGGGTTTTGCTGGTCAGCAGGCCGTTAAACCAGGCCCAGGCCACCAGCTTATTCAGGTAACGGTTATATTCCAGCGGTTGATGGCTGATGATCGATTGCATATCCGGCGACTGATTATACAAATACCAGCCCGCGCGGTTGGCACGGCCATGCGGCACATGAATAAAGGTCAGATGCGATTCAGAAAGATCCGGCGAAATCTGCGGGTTCACCAGCGTCACTTTGCCCGGCAGCGCTTCAAAAGCCGCGTACAGTTTACGGGTCAACACCCCGATATCCTGCGGGCTGGCGCTAACGCTCAGGTTGTTACGACGGGCGAAGCGGATCAGGTTGCGATAACTCTGCATCATCGCATCCAGCAGTTCGTTGTGGGCTTCACGCACCCGTTCAATTTTCCAGTCGGCGCGGCTGTCCAGCATCGTGATGCGATCCGCATCCCAACCCCATTCCGTCACCAGCTGATTAAGAATTTCGCGCCGCCAGCCAGACTTGCCGTGATCAACCGACAGCTTTTCGCAGACTTTCAGATAGAAGCAGCGGCGAACCAGATCCAGACGGGCATGATCGTCAATGCTGGTGAGGTAATACGTCACTCTTTCCAGCATCATGCAGTAAGGGTCGAGGCCGTAAGAAACGATTTCCCCGTCATGCAGGCGCTGCTTGATGTCCATCGCCAGCAGCTGAGTACTCGGGTATTCCCACGAGTAGGCTTCCAGCAACAGGGTTTTCAACACCGCTTTGTACGGAGAATCGATACTTTTATACAGCTGCCACAGGCTGGCACCGAAATACTCTTCGGCAGACAGCGTGCCCAGGCCGCCCAAATCAAGCCACTCGTTCGGGGTTAACACGCCCTTTTGATAGAGTGACATGACGTAATCGTCGTAATGCTCTTCCTCTTCTCCCGGCACCATATTCCACAGAATACGCTTACCCGCCAGCCGCACTGCGGTGCGGTAAAACTCATCCAGCAGCAGGATATGCTGCGTGGAGCCGCAATCTTCCCCGCCGAGGCTGCCGCTCTCGTTATGGCGGAAACGGTTTTCATCAATCAGGAAGAAGCTGACTTCAACGCCCATCGACGCACACCATTTCTGCAGGCGGGTACATTTCTTTTGCAGCGCCAGGCGCTCTTCATTATCCAGCCATGACTGGTGGCAGACCCAGATATCGAGGTCGGAGGTGAGGTTTTGACCAACAGAAGAGGTACTGCCCATCGAATACACGCCGGTAATTGGCAGTTCGCCGCGGGGCGGAATGGCAGCGAATGATCCAGATTTACCTTCTAAATCATTGAGATAATCAATTTGGCTTTCATCAGGCGTGTAAAAGCTGATGCCATGTGGAACGTTACCTTCGAGGTAACCCGGCATCAGCGGATGATGATAATGTAATAAGGTTGGCAGCAGACTGTAGACCTGTTGGAACGAAGGTCCCATAGCAGCCAGCGCGCGATCTACGCGCAGCTGGTTGATAGCATCCAGTCTCTGTTTCAGTGTCTCTATGTAGAGGTACAAGACGTCTCGCCTGATTATCCCAGTGCTTACAAAAACCCTGTTTCCGAAATCCGCCGCTTGATTTAAAAATAGTCGGGCGAATTATTGCTGGAAACGTGATCAATCTAACACCTGGCAGATTGACCGTAAAGAAAGTTGCGCTACACAACAGTTTAGCACGTTTTACGTTCTGCCTGGTTTTAGATGCCGTGATCCGTCCGCTGGTGGCCGTTTGACAGCGTGGAAACTGACAGCATTCCCGTATCAATGATAGGATAATCAATGAGCGATCAAAACGGTAAGAAGCATGTTAGACAAAATTTTAAGAATTGCCACCAGGCAAAGTCCGCTTGCACTTTGGCAGGCACATTATGTTCAGCAGCGTCTGATGGCTTGCCATCCGGGGCTTCGGGTCGAACTCGTCCCGATGGTGACCAAGGGTGATGTGATCCTCGACACGCCGCTGGCTAAGGTCGGCGGCAAGGGATTATTCGTCAAAGAACTGGAGCAGGCGATGCTCGAAGACCGCGCAGATATTGCCGTTCATTCAATGAAAGATGTGCCAATCGCCTTCCCGGAAGGGCTGGGACTGGTCACAATCTGTGAGCGTGAAGATCCGCTCGATGCCTTCGTTTCTAATCAATACGACTCGGTTGATGCCCTGCCGCAGGGCGCGGTCGTGGGAACATCGAGCCTGCGTCGTCAATGTCAGCTCAGCGCCCGTCGGCCAGATTTGATCATCCGATCGCTGCGTGGCAACGTCGGCACGCGTCTGGGTAAGCTCGATGCGGGTGAGTATGACGCGATCATTCTTGCCGTAGCCGGACTGAAACGCCTGGGCCTTGGCGATCGCATCCGCTATGCCATGCCGGCGGAAGAATCCTTGCCGGCCGTTGGTCAGGGCGCGGTTGGCATTGAATGCCGTCTGGATGATGCGCAGGCTATCGCGCTGCTGTCAGCCTTAAATGATGACGACACCGCCATCCGTGTGAAAGCGGAGCGGGCGATGAACACCCGTCTGGAAGGTGGCTGCCAGGTGCCAATCGGTAGTTTTGCGCTGCTGCAGGGTGATGAACTCTGGCTGCGTGGGCTGGTCGGTTCCCCAGACGGCACCGCGATGATCCGTGGCGAACGCCGTGGGCCAAGGGCCGATGCGGAAAAAATGGGCATCTCGCTGGCCGAAGAGCTGCTGAATAATGGCGCTCGCGAGATCCTTGCCGAGGTTTATCAGGGAAATCCTCCCGCATGACTATCCTGGTCACCCGTCCATCACCGGCCGCCGACGAGCTGGTAAGCCGTTTACGTACGCAAGGACGGGTGGCCTGGGCGATGCCGCTAATTGAATTCACGCCTGGCATAGATCTCGACAGCCTGCCTGGTCACCTCGCCACCCTGCGGCCGGATGACCTGGTTTTTATTCTGTCGCAGCAGGCCATTCATTATGCGCAGCCTGCTCTTATGCGCGCGAAGGCATCATGGCCCGCCAGCTTGAACTATTATGCTATTGGCCGGACAACGGCGTTGGCCCTGCATGCGGCAAGCGGACTGGATGTTGTCTGGCCGCACGAGCGTGAAACCAGCGAAATATTGATTCAGCTCCCGGCCTTGCAGCAGGTTGCGGGCAAGCGCGCGCTGATCCTCAGGGGTAACGGCGGGCGTGAACTGCTGGCAGAGACCTTGCAAGCGCGCGGCGCTACTGTACAGTTTGTTGAATGCTATCAACGTTGTGCGAAGATTTACCAGGGTGCAATAGAAGGTCGGCGCTGGCGCGATCGTCAGATTGATACGCTGGTGGTGACCAGTGGCGAAATGCTGCAACAGCTTTATTTGCTGTTCCCCGAGATTGATCGTGAGGAATGGCTTCTGCACTGTCGACTGGTTGTCGTCAGTGATCGTTTGGCTACTCGCGCCAGGGAACTGGGCTGGCGAGAGATACGGGTAGCCGATGGTGCCGATAACGACGCGTTGCTGCGAGCGTTACAACAAACTTAAATATGGGATGTGCCACAATGACGGAACAAAAAAATTCCTCCGCCATGGTTGAAGAAACCACCCCAGCGGGTGAGACCACTACAGCAGAACAAAAACCACCCCGCAAGCCGAAGAATACCGGCACGGCGTTGGGCGTTCTGGCTATAGCGATCGCGCTGGCGATAGGCGTTGGACTTTATATAAATGGTAAACACCAGGCTCAACAGCAGGCTGCGGCTAACCAGACGCTGGCTAATCAACTCTCTGACCTGCAGCAGCAGGCCGCCAGCGACAAGCAGACGCTGGTGCAGCAACTGGCGACGCAAAGCAGCGCGTTAGACACTGCCCATCAACAGCAAACGGCGATGAGCCAGCAGCTGGATGAGCTTAAACAGAAAGTCGCGACCATTTCCGGCAATGATGCGCATACCTGGCTGCTGGCTCAGGCCGACTATCTGGTGAAACTGGCGGGCCGCAAGTTGTGGAGCGATCAGGATGTCACCACCGCGGCTGCACTGCTTAAAAGCGCCGATCAGAGTCTGGCCGATATGAACGACCCGAGCCTGATTGATGTGCGTCGCGCCTTGACCCAGGACATCAGCACGCTTTCTGCCGTTAGCCAGGTGGATTACGATGGCGTCATCCTCAAACTGAATCAGCTTTCCAATGGCGTTGATAACCTGCGCCTGGCTGACAATGACTCCGACGGCAGCCCAATGGATCAGGACAGCGGCGAGCTCTCTTCTTCCCTGCGCGAGTGGCGTCAGAATCTGGTGAAAAGCTGGCACAACTTTATGGATGATTTCATTACCATCCGCCGTCGCGATACCACTGCCGAACCGCTGCTGGCCCCGAATCAGGATGTCTATCTGCGTGAAAACATTCGTTCACGCCTGCTGATTGCGGCGCAGGCCGTGCCACGTCATCAGGATCAAATCTATAAGCAGTCCATCGACACGGTGTCGACCTGGGTTCGCGCCTGGTTTGATACTCACGATCCGGCCACGAAGGCGTTTCTCAGCCAGCTGGACGACCTGGGCCAGCAAAGCGTCTCGATGGACGTTCCGGATGCACTGCAAAGCCAGCCGATGCTGGATAAACTGATGCAAACGCGCGTGCGCAACCTGCTGGCACAGCCAAGTGCCGGGCAACAGCAGCAGGGAGAATAAGCATGCTTAAAGTCCTGATACTGTTTCTCCTGCTGATTGCTGGCGTGGTGCTTGGCCCAATGCTGGCCGGCCACCAGGGTTATGTGCTGATCCAGACCGATAACTGGAATATCGAAACCAGCGTTACCGGCCTGGCCATCATCCTGATCCTGTCACTGATCGTTATCCTGGTGGTGGAGTGGGTGTTGCGTCGCCTGTTACGCACCGGCGTCAGAACCCGTGGCTGGTTTATGGGCCGTAAGCGTAACCGCGCGCGTAAGCAAACCAATGCTGCGCTGGTTAAGCTGGCTGAAGGAGATTATCGCCAGGTTGAAAAACTGCTGTCGCGCAATGCTGACCATGCAGAACAGCCTGTGGTGAACTACCTGCTGGCAGCAGAAGCCGCTCAGCAACGTGGTGACGAAATTCGTTCCAACCAGCACCTTGAACGTGCCGCGGAACTGGCGGGCAGCGACCAGCTGCCGGTGGAGATCACCCGCGTGCGTATTCAACTGGCGCGTAATGAAGATCACGCCGCGCGTCATGGTGTTGATCGACTGCTGGAAGTGGCTCCGCGCCATCCTGAAGTGCTGCGTCTGGCTGAGCAGGCTTACGTGCGGACCGGTGCCTGGAGCGCCCTGCTGGATATCCTGCCTGCGATGGAGAAATCTCAGGTGTCGGATGAAGCGCATCGTCTGGCGCTGCAACAGGAAGCCTGGCTGGGCTTAATGAACCAGGCAATGGCCGATCAGGGTAGCGATGGATTGAAACGCTGGTGGCAGGATCAGAGCCGTAAAACGCGCAATGAGACGGCCCTGCAGGTTGCCATGGCGGATCACCTGATCGTCTGTGATGACCACGAAACGGCGCAGCAAATTGTGCTGGATGGCCTCAAGAAGGCCTATGACGAGCGTTTAATTCTGCTGATGCCACGCCTGAAGACCGGCAATCCGGAACAGCTTGAGAAAGCGCTGCGCCAGCAGATCAAACAGCATGGTGCCACACCATTGCTGCACAGCACGCTGGGTCAGCTGCTGATGAAGCATGGCGAGTGGGAGCAAGCAGCCGAGGCCTTCAGAGAAGCGCTTAAGCAGCGTCCTGATGCCTTTGATTACGCCTGGCTGGCTGACACGCTGGATCGTCAGCATAAGCCAGAAGAAGCGGCACAGATGCGGCGTGACGGGTTGCTGCTGACCCTGAAGAACGCACCGTAATCCTGCGTCCTCCAGATAACCGGGCCCTGTGCCCGGTTTTTTTATGCCTGATTTCTGGCAGACAGACAAAAAAAACACCTGCCAAACTGGCAGGTGTAAAGATCAGGTCGGTAAGACAATTTGGCTGGTACCTGACTCAACGTATTGTCCTTGGACTCCAGTAAGGCCGAAGCGAGACTGGCGGGTGGACAACAGGTACCGTAAAGGGCTCTGCATCATTCCTGGTTTATGAAGCGTTAACAATCATAAGGAGTGGAATGAGCATCTACAGTGGTGATATTGCAGGAGACGTGCCAGCTTTATCGACACCACTGAAAAATATATTAACTCTTTGATAGTTAGCCATTTTATTCACATCGACGTGAGTCAAACACCGTCTGGCCGTTGGCATTTAACGACAAACGGTTGTACGGGCGTCGTGGATTAACGACAGCGAAAATGAAGTTGAGTAAAGGCTTTAATAAACAACGAATTAGCTGTCTCTTAACGGAGACAAAAAACGGGAAGAAACGACAGGGCTGCGGATAGCGAATGGCGGAAAGCAAAAAACCCCGCCAAAGCGGGGTTTTTCTAAATTGGTCGGCGAGAGAGGATTCGAACCTCCGACCCACTGGTCCCAAACCAGTTGCGCTACCAAGCTGCGCTACTCGCCGAATACTGCTGGCACTTCATTACTGCTTTTTACTGCTGCTAAGATCCGTGGACCTTAAGCAAAAAAACCTGCCTCGGCAAGTCTTTGAAAGTGGTCGGCGAGAGAGGATTCGAACCTCCGACCCACTGGTCCCAAACCAGTTGCGCTACCAAGCTGCGCTACTCGCCGAATACTGCTTACTGCTTCACAATACTGCTGATTTTGTTGGTGCGAAGGGAGGGACTTGAACCCTCACGTCCGTAAGAACACTAACACCTGAAGCTAGCGCGTCTACCAATTCCGCCACCATCGCGTACCGGACAAAATCTGGGGTGGCTAATGGGACTCGAACCCACGACAACTGGAATCACAATCCAGGGCTCTACCAACTGAGCTATAGCCACCACATCTACTGCTGTACTACCGAACTTCTTACTGCTTACTACCTAACGCGGTAAAACTACCACCGCAGCTCTTGCTGCACTAAATTAATGGTGCGCCCGACAGGATTCGAACCTGAGACCTCTGCCTCCGGAGGGCAGCGCTCTATCCAGCTGAGCTACGGGCGCTTAGCGCCGTTGCGGATGGGCATACTACGTATTTGAGCCGATCCTGTCCAGTGCTTTTTATCACTAAATATCTTGTTTGATTACGCTTTGTGCGTTCTGTCTAAATGGCGAACGTTTTCACCCGATTTCCGGGCTAAAACGTTCAGCATTCAGCCAACCGCCGACAAACAAATACGAAAACTACAGATCGCCACGCCAGTGATAGTTCAGATATTTCAGCAGCCTGAGCTGCCTGCGCAGACGTGATGGCTGCATAATAAGCCGGTAGAGCCACTCCAGGCCCATTTTCTGCCAGATCTTAGGCGCACGCTTCACATGACCGGTAAAGACGTCGTAGGTGCCACCCACGCCCATATACAGGGCTTCTGGCCAGACGGCCTTGCAGTCGCGCATCAGAATTTCCTGTCGCGGCGATCCCATCGCCACGGTAACAATCTTCGCGCCGCTCGCGGCAATTCGGGCAAACAAGGCTTCGCGGTCTGCCGGCGCAAAATAACCGTCCTGCGAACCGACAATGTTCACATTCCACTGACGACGCAGCTTATCTTCCGTTTGTACCAGCACCTGAGGCTTGCCGCCAATCAGAAACACCGGCGTGCCTTCGCGTCCGGCACGTTCCATTAATCCTTCCCACAAATCGGCACCGGCAATGCGGGAGACTTCCGCCTGCGGATATTTTTTGCGTACGGACCGCACGATGCTGATGCCGTCGGCGTACTTAAATTCCGCTTCGTCGATCAGCTGGCGGATCGCCGGCTGGCTTTCGGCGGTCAGGACTTTCTCCGCATTAATCGCCACCAGCGTGCCGGTCTTGAGGTTTTTTCCCAGATAGAGATAGTCAAGAAACGCAGCCATATCGCGAAAACCGAGCAGCGTGAAGCCGCGGATTTGGTATAGCGGTACTGAATCCACAATCGGTTCCTTCAGGTCAAATGCAACAAATCAGGCCCGCAGGCCTGAGAAAATTAGTCATGTAGCGCGACCGGCATTTTACGGGGGCGGATCAGACCTGCCGCATCAAACAGCCAGAACAGCAGTTTCGCCAACACCACCGCCACCACAAAGATCAGGCAGAAGAACACCACTCGCGAAGCGAAAGAGTCCAGGCCTTCACGTGCCAGCACAATCATATTAAACACCGCGCCAAAGCAGAAACTTTGTAGGATCGCAGCCTTGTAGCGGTTGGTTTCCTGCTGTCCCTTTTGATAGAGCCAGTCGAACCATTTAATGATCATCCCCACGGCTACCGCGCCCGGCGGGATAAACCACGCGCCTCCCATCACCACCAGAGAGCCTATCAGCGTCGGCGAAATTGCCAGCCCGGAATGGTTATCCAACACCTCCCAGGTGAAATAATTGCCGCTGTTTAACACGATGGAGGGCCGGTCGGGCCACAACCAGCTGGGGATAAACACGTAAAAATCACGAACAATCGGTGCCAGTCCCTGGAAATCAATTTTGTCGTAATTTTGCAGCAGCAGGCCGAGGTTTTCCCATGGGGAGAAGGTGTCCCTCGTCAGATACAGGAAGGTATAGAACGCTTCAGAGCCACTGACATCGAGGTTATAGCGGCGCAGCGCCAGCCAGAACATCCCGACCACGGAGAACACACCCGCCATCGCCAGCATCCACAAGGAGATCCAGCCGCGAATAATGCCGATAAACAGGAACAGCGCAAAAGCGATGATGATATTTGCCCGCGTCCCACCCACTACCGCATAGGTCAGTAAACCAAAGGCGACGGTCGCCACCAGGAAAAACAACCAGTTACGGAATCCGGGTTTGAGGAAATAGACCACCAGCATCGCCGGGATAAAGAAGTAGAAAAAGCGCTTCAGCGCGACGCCTGACACTTCGGCAGAAAAGATCTGGCTGTAACTGTGCAGCTTAAAAAGCAGGAAGCCGTTGTGCAGGAAGAATACCGCCACCGTGCCCAGCGCTATCGCCGCCAGAATGCCCCAGGTTAAATGCGCTTCGACCCGGTTGATGGTGAAAAACTGCCGGCTGGGTTGGGACGAGGCTGGCCGCAGGCGTGTTTTATAGCTGACATAGTAAATGGCATAAAACCCGGTAGCGGAAAGCAGCGCCTCGAGCAGAAATTCAGGGGGAACCACCTCAACGTTGAAGCCGAACACCAACATGCAGGTCAGCGGGAAGCCGAAGTAAAATGTCAGCAAAAATAGCAGTGAAAAGAAGACGTTGAAGTTGAACTTTACCCGTTGAAATTCCTTCCAGGTCAGCGTCAGGATCAGCCCCAGCGACAGCAGCCAGACCACCAGCAGACCAGCAAATTGCATCAGCGTCATGCCTTCTCTCCTTCAGCCTGGGCCAGCGCCGTTTTCCAGCCGTCGAGATAAGCAGGCTCAAAAAAGGCAATCGCGGGTTTATCCAACAGGGACATTTGCCGTTTTGCTTCGCCAACCACCTTTGCATCCAGCGAATCGCCGGCAAACAGCACGGGCACCTGTTGCTCGGTCAAATCCTGCCAGAACGGGTTTTTACGGTTAACCACAAACGGCACGTTGGCCTGGATCAGCAAACATAATGTGCCAATGCCCTGCTGACGTTCAAAAATAAAATACCCCAGGTCGCAGCGCGAGATCAGCTGTAAATAAGTGGCGAACTCGAGCTTTTCCGTGAGGATCTGTAACCTTTCCGGCGCAAAAAGTGCCAGCCCGGCTTCACGCACGCGCTGAATGTAGGCGTCATTGTGTTCCGGGTAGCCCATCGGGACCACCACATTAACCTGACGACCAAACTGCTGATGGATCTCCTGCAGCGCCTGAATATGGCGATTACTTTCATCGCCAGAATTTCCTACCAGCAAGGTCATCTCTGGCTGCGGTTCGGCGGCAGGCAACGCCACCTGAGCCATTCGGGTCGGAAAATAGAGCAGTGCCGCTGGGACATCGGGATAGCGTTGCTGGAAATAGTTAATGTCGCCACGCGTGGCAAAAACCTGACCGACCCTTTTTTGCGCCAGGCGCCGCAGGAAGTAGAACAGGCGAAATTTGAGGCCACCGGCCTGTTCGTAGAGATCTGCGCCCCAGATATGCCAGTAAACCTGCGCCGGTTTAATCTTACCGAACAGGATCGCCAGCCACAGCGTGGGATTGAACTGTCCGTGGAAAAAGAAATGGGTTTGTCTGTCTGCCTGTGCAAGCGCGACGACCGCATCGGCAATGGCGCGTTTGTTGGCAAACCAGCGGATCGCCAGCCGGCTGTAATCCGTGGCGGCAGGCTCCCCAACCACCCAAAACTGACGAGGTTCCGCACGCGGCACGGCGTCGGCCACGCTGTCGTTAAAAAAGCGCAGCACGGTTTGATTATGGTGTGGAATGGCAGAGCCGAGAACGTGAATCAATGTTGTCATACTTTTCTACGATAAAGAATAAAGGTGCCAGCGCAGAGCGCAAAATAGACCATATACGTCGCCATATAGGCTTGTGCCGCGCCGGTAGCCCCGTGCAGCGGGATCAGCCAGCGCGCGAACAGCGTCAGTAGAATGAACTGGCTGATCTCGGTCAGGGCATAAAAGCGCAATGAAGCTTTGGCGATCACCAGATAACCAAAAACGTAGGAGCCTACTTTAAAGACATCGCCGGTCAGCTGCCAGATAAAGAGATCCCGCATGCCGGTAAACTGACTGGAGAACAGCAGCCAGATAGCCACGTCCCGCAACAGCCATACCATCAGGCTGACTCCCATCACCGCGGGCAGTACAAAACTCAGCGAGCGCAGGATTTCCCGGGAGATCTCTTTTTTGCTGGTCAGACGCGACAGCGTTGGCAGCAAATAGACGCTGAATGAGGCGGTGATAAATTGCAGATAGGCATCTGAAATGCTGGTCACCCCTTGCCAGAGACCTACCTGCTCCCAGCCGTTATGGTCGGCCAGCAGATTTCGCATCATGATCCATGCCACCGGCAAGGTGATGGAGGTCATCAGCGCCATCAGGGTGAACTTACTCAGATTGCGGGCAATCGCCCCATCCCAGCGAGGTTTGAAAAATCGCATCGGCAGATGATCACGCTTTGCAAGTAACAACGCCGCAGGCACCACCACCAGCGCAGGAACCATCGCCATGCCCACCAGCGCCCCGCTATAGCCGCCGATCCAGTAACAGACAAACCAGGCCATTACGCCAATCAGGCTACCCAGGATCAGCGCCAGCGCATTGCCCTTCGCATCGCGGAAGCCTTTCACTACCGCCAGCGCCAGATTGGCCCAGGCAATGCCTGCCTGCAGGAAGGCGACAATACGCACCACGTTCTGGTAATCACTGTGGCCAAATAAGCCGACGCTAATCGGTCCGGCAAACAGCAAAAATACGATGGCCAGGAGAGTGGAGAAGCCCAGCACCATCGCCGAGGCGGTGCCCGTTACCGCCTGAAGTTGCGCTGGGTTTTGCTGATATTCGGCAACATATTTGGTCACACCGTTAAAAATACCCGCCCCGGCCAGCACGCCAAGCACGGTAATCAGCTGACGGAAGTTGCCTGCCTGACCAACGCCTGACGGGCCAAATGACACCGCCAGCATTTTGACCACCAGCAGACCGGCCGCAATTTTTACCAGCGTGGACGCTGCCGTCCACACCGACGCTTTAGCCAGCGACATATCAGGAAAAATAGCTCAGCAGGGAGTTAATCACCGTCTGCTGATTATTATCAGTGAGGTTATAAAACAGCGGCATACGCAGCAGTCGTTCACTCTCGGACTGGGTGTAGCGATCTTCGCCGTGGAAGCGGCCAAAGCGCTGACCGGCAGGTGAAGAGTGCAGCGGAATATAGTGGAAGACGGCCAGGATTTCGGCTTCCTTCAGCCAGTTAATCAGCGCCGTGCGGTCGTCAATATCATGCAGCTTGATGTAAAACATGTGCGCGTTATGCTGACAGGTCGACGGGATGGTGGGCAGGGTAATCCGGCCGCTGGCCGCAATCGGCTGCAGCGCGCTGTAGTAGTTCTGCCACAAGCGCAGGCGCTGCGCGTTAATCGCCGACGCGGCTTCCAGTTGGGCCCACAGATAAGCCGCCTGCAAATCGGCCATCAGGTAGCTGGAACCAATATCGCGCCAGGTATACTTATCCACTTGCCCACGGAAAAACTGGCTGCGGTTCGTGCCCTTCTCTCTGATGATTTCAGCGCGCTCAACCAAAGCCGGATCGTTAATTAACGTCGCGCCGCCTTCACCGCCTGCCGTGTAATTCTTGGTTTCGTGGAAGCTGAAGCAGCCGATATGACCAATTGTCCCCAGCGCTTTGCCTTTCCAGGTGGACATCACGCCCTGTGCGGCGTCTTCAATCACAAACAGATGGTGTTTGGCTGCCAGCGCCATAATCACGTCCATATCACAGGAGACGCCGGCGTAATGAACCGGAACAATGGCTTTGGTTTTGTCGGTAATCGCCGCTTCAATCAGCGTCTCATCCATGTTCAGCGTATCCGGGCGGATATCGACGAACACGATAGTCGCGCCGCGCAGCACAAAGGCGTTAGCCGTTGAGACGAAGGTATAGCTTGGCATGATCACTTCATCGCCAGGCTGGATATCGATCAGGATCGCGGCCATTTCCAGAGAGGCCGTGCAGGATGGGGTCAGCAGCACTTTTTTGCTGCCGAACTTATTTTCCATCCACTGCTGGCAGCGTCGGGTAAATCCACCGTCGCCGCACAGCTTGCCGCTTCCCATCGCCGATTTCATGTAGTCGAGTTCGGTTCCCACGATCGGTGGTGCGTTAAATGGGATCATAATGTTACCTGTAGAGCCAGTAAGCGGTGCGTTCTATAACACCCCCACAGCGATGATAGAGTCTGAGCGCGGGTAAGTTGCCCAGTTGAGTTGCCACATGCAGACGAGTCAGGCGTCGCGCGCGACACCAGTCGGACGCCGCTTCGATCATGCGCTGTCCCACTCCTAATCCCTGAGCTTCCGGTAACGTCGCCAGCAGCCCGATGCGCGCACTGCCATCCGACAGTTCACGTAGGGAGATAAACCCCTGCAGATCGCCCTGCTCATTGATAGCAAGCAGGCATTGATGATCAAAGGTGCCAAGCACCGCGTTTTCAATCCACTGAGCATAGAAACGGCCGCTGTCACCGGGCTGATACCAGGGCGCACGGAAGCGACTTTGCGCAAACGCGCCGCTTGCCGCTTCGCGTAAGGCAGGAATATGCTCTTTTCTGGCAATCCGGATCCCTTCAGGGCGGCTTGCAGAGGCAATGCCCAGCACAAAGTCGGCTTCCCCTTCCACCAGCTTAAAACCCAGCGCGCTGAGCGCGTCCAGCTCGGCGGTCTGCTGCGACAGCACCTTCGCCTGAACGAGATCGTAGCCGGCAAACAGCGCGTCAGTTAATGGCGACCCATTCGCCTCAAATGAGAGCAAGCCACTGTTCACGCCAAAGAAGGTATTTTCCCAACTCAGCGGGTTGAGGGCTACCGATGGCATAAGCGCAGGCTGGCTGCTGGCACTCATTGCCAGACTCCTTTGGTATCCACTCTCTGATGAGCGTGGATTTGTGTCGCATCCATCGCTTTGAACTGCGCGTGATCGACCAGCATCACCAACACGTCAGCCTGCTTCAGGGCATGATGCACCCCAACCAGTTCAGCTTTACCGGCCAGTTTCTCCGGAAGCTGGTGAATGTTCGGTTCCACCACTAACGTGGTGCCGGAATGCCAGTCCGCGATCATTTCAGCCACGTGCATCGCCGGGCTTTCACGCAGATCGTCAATATCCGGTTTAAACGCCAGGCCAAAGCAGGCAATCGTCAGCTCACTGGCGCGCTTGTCGCTGGTGGTCAGACTCTCGGCTAATGCCTTTTTTACCTGCTCAAGGACCCACAGCGGTTTGCTGTCATTCACTTCACGCGCGGTGCGGATCAATCGCGCCTGTACCGGGTTTTGCGCCACGATAAACCAGGGATCGACGGCGATGCAGTGGCCGCCAACGCCAGGGCCGGGCTGCAGGATATTCACCCGCGGATGACGGTTCGCCAGGCTTATCAGTTCCCAGACGTTGATCCCCTGATCGGCACAAATCAACGACAGCTCGTTGGCAAAGGCGATATTGACATCCCGGAAGCTGTTTTCGGTCAGCTTACACATCTCGGCAGTGCGGGAGTTGGTGACCACGCACTCACCTTCAAGAAAGATATTGTACAGGTCACAGGCAAGTTGCGAGCAGGCAGGCGTCATCCCGCCAATCACCCGATCGTTTTTGAACAGTTCGACCATCACCTTGCCCGGCAGAACACGCTCAGGACAATAGGCAATATGCACATCGGCCGCTTCACCAACCTGTTGCGGGAAGCTCAGGTCTTCACGTGCTGTCGCCAGCCAGGCCGCCATTTGCTCGGTGGCACCCACCGGTGAGGTCGATTCGAGGATCACTAAATCCCCTTTCTTCAACACCGGCGCGATGGATTCAGCGGCCGCTTTCACCCAGCTGAGATCGGGCTGATGATCGTCTTTAAACGGTGTTGGGACGGCAATCAGAAAGGCATCGGCCTCTTCGGGTTGGGTGGCCGCGCGCAGGTAACCTTGTTCAACGGCGGTCTTCACAACCCGGTCGAGGTCTGGCTCAACGATATGGATCTCACCGCGATTGATCGTCTCAACGGCATGCGCATTGATGTCGATGCCAATGACCTTCTTCTGGCGTGAGGCAAATGCCGCTGCGGTTGGCAGGCCAATGTAGCCCAGGCCGATAATGGAAATGGTATTGAAAATCATAACGTAACCCGATTATTTTTTAGTGCCTGCACAATACGTTCGCAGGCCAGGCCGTCACCATAAGGGTTATGGGCACGGCTCATGGATTGATAAGCGTCTTCATCCGTCAGCAGGCGCGTGGCCTCACCGACTATCTTCTGTACGTCTGTGCCCACCAGCTTGACCGTTCCCGCCGCAACCGCTTCTGGCCGCTCGGTGGTTTCGCGCATCACCAGCACCGGTTTACCCAATGACGGCGCTTCTTCCTGAATACCGCCGGAATCCGTCAGGATTAGCCAGGAACGCACCATCAGCCAGACAAAAGGCAGGTACTCCTGAGGTTCAATCAGGAAGATATTGTCGATGCCGCTCAGGATGCGGTTTACCGGCTCGCTGACGTTGGGATTCAGGTGAACAGGATAAACAATCTGAACATCAGGATGCAGGCGGGCAATTTCAGCCAGCGCGCTACAAATGCGTTCAAAACCGCCACCAAAACTCTCGCGTCGGTGGCCAGTGACCAGAATCATTTTTTTGTCTGAATCAAGGAACGGATAGCGCGAAGCCAGGCCTTCCCGTAGTCCTGTATCACCCAATACCCGATCTCTTACCCAGAACAGCGCATCAATTACCGAGTTGCCGGTGACAAACATCCGGTCACTGCGCAGGTTTTCTTTCAGCAGGTTCTGACGGGCATTTTCCGTCGGGGTGAAATGCCAGGTGGCAAGGTGACCGGTCAGCGTGCGGTTAGCTTCTTCCGGCCACGGAGAATAGAGGTCGCCGGTGCGCAGACCGGCCTCAACGTGGCCAACGGGGATGCGGTGATAGAATGCCGCCAGGCTGGCAGCAAAGGTCGTGGTGGTATCGCCATGGACCAGCACCACATCCGGTTTGAATTCATCGAAAACAGCCTTTAATCCTTCCAGAATCCGGCTGGTGATTTCAGTCAGCCCCTGCCCCGGACTCATGATATTCAGATCATAATCCGGAATGATGGCGAACAGTTGCAGCACCTGATCCAGCATCTCACGATGCTGTGCGGTGACGCACAGGCGAGCGTCAATCTCGCTATCCTGCGCCAGCGCATGGACCAGCGGCGCCATTTTTATCGCTTCAGGGCGCGTGCCAAAAACTGTTAATACTTTCACAGTGACTCTCTTTCGTTCATCTGTCTGATAACAACAGGCCAGCCGCGGTTAGCGCGGTCGACGTGCCAGTGCAATCCCTGCCCCAATTAAGGCACCCACAGCGCCCCACATAATCATCAAAAACAGGCGACGAGGGCTGTCGCGTTTCACCGGCTCCTCCGGTGTACGCAGATAGCGGTAAGTCTGGAAAGTAGTCACCAATGTTGGGCCGACATTCAGCGTCGACAACATGGCTTTGTTTTGATCATAGTCCAGATCGTAACCCGGTCCGGTCGCCTGCAGATTTTCCAGCCTGGCCTGCAGCAGCGGGCGACCTAACAGGAACAGTTCAGAATCGGGCAGCTGTTCGGAAGGGGTATCCGTTTTGGCCTGTTCAAAACCCTGCTGTTGGGCAATTTTCAACGCCTGCTGAACACTGTTCACCTGACGATCGTAGATCGCTTTCGCGACGGCTTCTTGCCTTTTAACCTGTGCTTTCATCTGGATGGTTCTGGCTGCCCAGGCACCGGTCAGCTCTTCATTTAGGTGCGTGGCCGCACGCTGGCTGGCGAAAGCCACATACTGGCGTAACAGCGTATTGGCATCTTTCGACGTCTCAGCAACCAGACGCACGGAATCATTGAGGTTTTTAGCGGCATCCGCCGGCTGATACTGAATGTTGGCAATCAGCTCGTCTAACAACACTGCGTCATCACGGGTGTTGCCGTGCTGCCGCTGCTTGTAATAGTCCGTTTGCAGCCAGAATTCGCGACGGGTGTCATAGGCAGACAGTTGCATCACAAACTCCTGGTAGGCCTCAGCCATCACCGAAGGAGGGGTATCCGCAGACTGACTGGCGCGCAGATCCAGATTATTCAGGAATTGCTGTTGCGAATAGTAGCTGCTCAGCATATTGACCGTCGGACGATCGGTAACCGCGGTGCTACTCCATTGTGACGTCACCAACAGCGACCCGATCCAGGCAAGCAGGACAAACACCAGCGCCACGCCCGCAATCCATTTTTTACCCTGCCATAACGTGCAGCAAAGCCCGCGAATATCCAGCTCGTTATGGGTAACGTCAGGATGCGTCATACTTCATATTCCTTGTTATCAGGGTCAGCTTTTCAGAGGTAATAAGCGCTTTACTGTGTCTGCCGTAAGCGTCTTTTGAAGCGTTTGATCATTCTGGCCACCCGCCATGCCCGCTTGATGCAGTAGCCGTAAAGCATAAAGGCCATCAGGAACAGCACCAGCATCGCCCAGTCAGGGATAAAACTCAGCGACTCGCCCAACACGCCCACCGCAGCCAGCAACGCTGCCGCCAGCGTAATCAGGAAACACGCCTGCCTGGAGGTGAACCCGGCACGCATAATCAGGTGGTGAATATGCTGCCGATCGGCGGAGAACGGGCTCATCCCTTTACTCAGGCGGCGGTACATAATAGCAACCATGTCCATCAACGGGATAGCAATCAGCCAGAGTGCAGTGACCGGGGTGATCGGGTGATACTGACCCTGTGTTGCCTCGAGCAGGATCCAGATGATGGTAAAACCAATCAGCGTACTTCCCGCATCGCCCATAAACACTTTATAGCGGCGACCAAACACGCCCAGGTTCAACAAGATATAGGGCACGATGGCGACAATCATAATGAAGCACCACATCGCCAGGCTCTGCTGACCATCCAGTAACAGGATGATGCCCATCGCGAGGAAAGTGACGCAGGACAGCCCACCCAACAGTCCGTCTATGCCATCCACCATATTAAAGGCGTTGATTGCTGCCCAGACGGCAAACAGGGTAAGGACATAACCAAAGGGGCCGACAATCAGTTCCCAGGGACCAAAGATGTATCCCAGGCTGAGCAAGTAAAGCTTGCCCATACTCATCATCAGCACGGCAACAATGGCCTGGACGATAGCACGAATTTTGACGCTGATATCCCACCGGTCGTCGAGGGCACCGATAAGGACCAACATGCCAGCGCAGCAAAGATAGAGCAAAGCGTGGGGAATATAGAAGTTAGTGATGGCAAAGCCAAAGCAGGTCCCGGCAAAAACAGAGATGCCGCCCACCAAAGGAACCACACCCTGGTGGCGCTTACGGTAGTTAGGCTTGTCTACCAGACCAACCTTTTTAGCTGCTTTACGGGCAAAAAAGAGGAAAACCATCGAAAAGACAAATATTAAAGCAAGCTCAGTACTCATATTGAGTAAATTCACATTAACCAGCTCTCTGCAAAGAATCTCGCAGTGTTATAAGCATTTTATGTGCCATTAACATCCGTTTAATTCTGATTTCTGTTGTGCGTGATGAGCATAAAACGGCTTAAAGTCCCTTTTTGCTAACCGCACCTTTTGGTTTAATTCTCCAGTTGCTGAATATCGTATAGCCCATAAACGAAAAACGCCACGTCTGAGCGTGGCGTTCCCCGAGTTTTCTTATTTTTTTGCTGTCGCGAACAGCCCGATCCACACGAAAAGGCCAGAAAGAGCAGGTTCAGCCTGGCTGAACCTGAACGTTACAGCCCGATGAGTCGCCTTAAGAGCGTTTCATCATGTCGAAGAACTCATCGTTGGTTTTGGTCATTGCCAACTTGTTGATGAGGAACTCCATCGCGTCAATTTCACCCATTGGATGGATGATTTTGCGCAGGATCCACATCTTCTGCAGTTCTTCCGAGCTGGTAAGCAGCTCTTCTTTACGCGTACCTGAACGGTTGTAATCGATAGCAGGGAACACACGCTTCTCAGCGATTTTACGCGCCAGATGCAGTTCCATGTTGCCTGTACCTTTAAATTCTTCGTAGATCACTTCGTCCATCTTCGAACCGGTATCAACCAGTGCGGTGGCGATGATTGTCAGGCTTCCGCCCTCTTCTACGTTACGTGCAGCACCGAAGAAACGCTTTGGACGGTGCAGGGCGTTAGCATCAACACCACCGGTCAGGACTTTACCTGAAGCAGGAACAACGGTGTTGTAGGCACGCGCCAGACGGGTAATGGAGTCCAGCAGGATGATCACGTCTTTCTTGTGCTCAACCAGGCGCTTGGCCTTCTCGATAACCATTTCGGCAACCTGCACGTGGCGTGATGCTGGCTCATCGAAGGTAGATGCAATCACTTCGCCTTTCACCAGACGCTGCATCTCGGTCACTTCTTCCGGACGCTCGTCAATCAGCAGTACCATCAGTACGCAGTCTGGGTGGTTGTAAGCGATGCTGGTGGCGATGTTCTGCAGCAGCATGGTTTTACCGGCTTTTGGTGGTGCAACGATCAGACCACGCTGACCACGACCAATTGGCGAGGCCAGGTCCAGTACGCGAGCGGTCAAATCCTCGGTCGAACCGTTACCACGTTCCATGCGCAGACGAGAGTTTGCGTGCAGCGGGGTTAAGTTTTCGAACAGGATTTTGTTGCGGGCGTTTTCAGGTTTGTCGTAGTTAACTTCATTAACTTTCAGCAGGGCGAAATAACGCTCACCTTCTTTCGGCGGGCGGATCTTGCCGGAAATGGTGTCACCAGTGCGGAGGTTGAAGCGGCGGATTTGGCTAGGGGAAACGTAGATATCATCAGGACCGGCGAGGTAGGAACTGTCTCCAGAACGGAGGAATCCGAAGCCATCCTGCAAAATTTCCAGTACGCCGTCGCCGAAGATGTCTTCGCCGCTTTTTGCATGCTGCTTCAGGATGGAGAAGATAATGTCCTGTTTGCGCATACGGGCCTGGTTTTCAAGCCCCATGTTTTCGCCGAGTGTAATCAGGTCAGAAACCGGCGTATTTTTTAATTCGGTAAGATTCATAATGGTGGGTTCTTAAACTCGGGGTAAATCTCGGAATGATTGTCGTAAGTGGTATGGCGAAAAATCCATGCCTGTTAATGGCACTCTTGTCAGGATCCGCTCGATGATCACGTGCAGGAAAACGCAAATCTGAGACGAGGAGACGGTAAGGACAAGACGCCGGAAATTCTGATGATGCTAACCGTCAGATTGCTGAATGCCCGTAAGGAGAAGATGATTAGGCGTTCAACAAGGAATAAATCTAAGATTCAAACTACAGGTAAGTTCGTAGTGCAGTAAAAACAACTTAGCACGACTGATGTGAAACGTCTAGCAGCTGACTAAAAATATGCCGGGCACCTGACTGAGGGCAAATAAACCCCCTCAGACCAGGCGCCGGACAGGCTGTTAGCCCAGGTTCGCGTTAAGGAACTCTTTGAGCTGGCCTTTAGAAAGGGCGCCAACTTTCGTCGCCGCGACTTCGCCGTTTTTGAACAGCAGCAAAGTAGGAATACCACGAATACCGTATTTAGGCGCGGTGCCCGGGTTATCGTCGATATTCAGTTTCGCGATTGTCAGCTTGCCGTCGTACTCTTCGGCGACTTCATCGAGGATTGGGGCGATCATTTTACAAGGACCACACCACTCTGCCCAGAAGTCGACCAGCGTCAAACCTTCTGCTTTTAATACGTCGGAATCGAAGCTGTCGTCGGTCAGGTGAACAATTTTATCGCTGCTCATGTCTTACTCCAAAAGATTATGCCTGGCTGGTTGGCGTAAAATCTGCCAACTTAGGTTGACTTTATTTCACCGGATACGCTTTCGTAAAGCAATAGTAAGCTGATATTCTACCACACTATGAGCAAAACACACTTAACCGAACAGAAGTTTTCCGACTTCGCCCTGCACCCTCAGGTGATTGAAGCCCTTGAAACTAAAGGCTTTCATAACTGCACGCCGATTCAGGCGCTGGCATTGCCTTTCACGCTCTCAGGGCGTGATGTAGCGGGACAGGCGCAAACCGGTACCGGAAAAACGATGGCGTTCCTGACGTCAACGTTCCATCATCTTCTTTCTAACCCTGCGCCAGAAGGCCGTCAGGTGAATCAGCCACGTGCGCTGATCCTGGCCCCTACGCGCGAATTAGCCGTACAGATCCATGCCGATGCTGAACCGCTGACGCAGGCAACCGGTCTCAAGCTTGGGCTTGCTTATGGCGGTGACGGCTACGATAAGCAGCTGAAAGTGCTGGAAAGCGGTGTCGATATTTTAATCGGCACCACGGGCCGACTGATTGACTATACCAAGCAAAATCACGTTAACCTCGGCGCCATTCAGGTGGTTGTGCTCGATGAAGCGGATCGCATGTTCGATCTCGGCTTTATTAAAGATATTCGTTGGCTGTTCCGCCGGATGCCTGCGGCAAATCAGCGTCTGAACATGCTGTTCTCCGCGACCCTCTCTTTCCGTGTTCGCGAACTGGCGTTCGAAAACATGAACAACGCGGAATATGTGGAAGTGGAACCCGAGCAGAAAACCGGCCACCGCATCAAAGAAGAACTTTTCTATCCTTCTAATGAAGAGAAGATGCGCCTGCTGCAAACCTTGCTGGAAGAAGAGTGGCCAGATCGTGCCATTATCTTCGCGAACACCAAGCACCGTTGTGAAGATGTCTGGGGCCACCTGGCAGCAGATGGACACCGTGTTGGGCTGTTGACCGGCGATGTGGCACAGAAGAAACGTCTGCGTATTTTGGATGACTTCACTAAAGGTGATGTTGATATCCTGGTCGCCACCGACGTTGCCGCGCGTGGCCTGCATATCCCTGCGGTAACCCACGTGTTCAACTATGACCTGCCGGATGACCGTGAAGACTACGTGCACCGTATTGGTCGTACCGGACGCGCTGGCGCCAATGGACATTCTATCAGCCTGGCGTGTGAAGAGTACGCGCTGAATCTGCCTGCTATCGAAGAGTATATTGGCCACAGCATTACCGTGAGCCGCTATAACAGTGATGCGCTGATGACTGAACTGCCGCCACCGAAGCGTTTAACACGTCATCGTTCTGGCAATGGTCCACGTCGTGGCGGCAACAACAATCGCCGCAGCAGTGCACCACGCAACAATAACCGTAAACGTTCAGGTTAAAACAGCCATGCTGAGCGCGTCATCACTTTATGCTGCTATCGATCTGGGATCGAACAGTTTTCATATGTTGGTGGTGCGCGAGGTGGCTGGAAATATCCAGACCGTAGCGCGCATCAAGCGCAAAGTGCGTCTGGCCGCCGGCCTCGATAGCGAAAACCATCTTTCCGATGAAGCGATGGAGCGCGGCTGGCAGTGTCTGCGGCTGTTCTCAGAGCAGTTGCAGGACATTCCTGCTGAGCAAATTCGCGTCGTCGCCACCGCCACGCTGCGGCTGGCGTCGAATGCCGGCACCTTCCTGCAAACCGCCCAACACATTCTTGGCTGCCCGGTGAATGTCATCAGCGGCGAGGAAGAAGCACGCCTGATCTATCAGGGCGTTGCGCATACCACCGGCGGATCCGATAAGCGCCTGGTGGTGGACATTGGCGGCGGCAGTACGGAGCTGGTAACCGGAAGCGGTTCGCAAACCACCTCCCTTTTCAGCCTGTCGATGGGATGTGTCACCTGGCTTGAGCGCTATTTTGGCGATCGTCATCTGGCGAAAGCCAATTTTGAACAGGCAGAACTTGCCGCTCGTGCGATGATCCGCCCGATTGCTGCTGAGCTACGTGAGCACGGCTGGCAGGTCTGTGTGGGGGCTTCTGGCACCGTACAGGCGTTGCAGGAAATTATGATGGCGCAGGGCATGGATGAACGCATCACCCTGAGCAAGCTGCAGCAGTTGAAGCAGCGGGCGATTCAGTGCGGCAAGCTGGAAGAGCTGGAGATCGAAGGGCTGACGCTGGAGCGCGCGCTGGTATTTCCAAGCGGTCTGTCGATTCTGATCGCTATTTTCACCGAGCTGAATATCCACAGCATGACGCTGGCGGGCGGTGCACTGCGTGAAGGCCTGGTTTATGGCATGCTTCATTTGCCGATCGATCGTGATATTCGCAGCCGCACGCTGAAAAATATCCAGCGTCGTTTCACTATTGATGCCGAGCAAGCCGACCGCGTGCGCAATCTGGCAGAAAGTTTCGCCCGCCAGGTCAGCCACAGCTGGAAACTGGACGATCGATGTCGGGAGCTGCTGGACAGTGCCTGCCTGATGCACGAAATCGGTCTGAGCGTCGATTTCAAACAGGCTCCGCAACACGCTGCCTATCTGATCCGCCATCTCGACCTTCCCGGCTTTACTCCCGCACAGAAAAAACTGCTGGCAACCTTGCTGCAAAATCAGGTCAACAGTATCGATCTGGCGGTACTAAGCCAGCAAAATGCCATCCCTCCGCGAATGGCTGAACGACTCTGTCGTTTGCTGCGTCTGGCGATCATTTTCTCCAGCCGTCGACGTGACGATACGCTACCTGCGGTTCGGCTTCATGCCGATGACGATGCGTTGCATGTGACGCTGCCCGCAGGCTGGTTGGAAGCGCATCCGCTTCGTGCGGAGCTGCTGGAGCAAGAATGCCACTGGCAGAGCTATGTTCACTGGCCGCTGACCATCGGCTGACAGACAGGCAGTAAAAAGGGGCTGATTCAGCCCCTTTTTCATTTTTAACCGTTCAGTGATTCTACTTCCCTTTCGCCTTATCGAGCATCGCTTTCAGATTGGCGACGCGGCTTTGTCCGGTCTGCATCCGCTCTTCGGCGCTGACAATCTTACGCTCGGATTCCCACTTCAAATCATCCTGTGGTAGCTCCATCAGAAAACGACTCGGTTCCGGGCGGATGGTCTCGCCATATTGCCGACGCTCGCGGCACAAGGTGAAGGTCAGCTCTTTACGCGCGCGGGTGATGCCCACGTAGGCCAGCCGACGCTCTTCTTCAACGTTGTTCTCATCGATGCTGCTTTGATGTGGCAACAGCCCTTCTTCCATCCCAACCAGGTAGACGTAGGGGAATTCCAGGCCTTTCGACGCATGCAGCGTCATTAACTGAACCTGATCCATATCTTCCTCGCTTTCGCCGCGCTCCATCATATCGCGCAGCGTAAACCGGGTGACAACCTGCGTCAGCGTCATCGCCTCATCGATATCGCTGCCCTCCAGCATTTCTGTCATCCACTGGAACAGCGTATTGACGTTTTTCATCCGCATTTCGGCCGCTTTTGGGCTGGCAGAGGTTTCAAACAGCCAGCTTTCATAGTCGATACCGCGGATTAGATCGCGAACAGCGGCGACCGGCTCACGTTCAGCCAGCTGTGCGACTTCCTGCAGCCAGAACGTGAAGCGCTGTAGCGATTCCAGCCCACGTCCTGACAACGTCTGCTCAAGCCCCATATCGAAGCTGGCGGTAAACAAACTCTTGTTGCGCTGCATCGCCCACTCACCCAGCTTCTGCAACGTCGCCGAGCCAATTTCACGCCGGGGCGTATTCACAATGCGCATAAATGCGCTGTCATCATTGGGATTGGTCAGCACGCGCAGATACGCCAGCAGATCCTTGATCTCCGGTCGGGAGAAGAAAGAGGTTCCCCCGGAGATGCGGTAAGGAATGCGGTTCTGCATCAGCATTTTTTCGAATACGCGCGACTGATGGTTGCCACGATAGAGGATCGCGTAATCCTTGTACTGGGTCTTATTGATAAAGTGATGGGCAATCAATTCACCAATCGTCCGCTCCGCCTCATGATCTTCGTTGTTGGCGGTGACGACTTTCAGCTCTGCGCCATAACCCAGTTCGGAGAAAAGGCGTTTCTCAAACACATGCGGATTGTTGGCAATCAGAATATTGGCGGCTTTCAGGATGCGCTCGGTGGAGCGGTAATTCTGTTCCAGCTTGATGACCTGCAACGCCGGGAAATCCTCGTTTAGCAGCACCAGGTTTTGCGGCCGCGCGCCGCGCCAGGAGTAGATCGACTGATCGTCATCCCCTACCACGGTAAAACGCGCGCGTGCGCCCACCAGCAGCTTCACCAGTTCATACTGGCTGGTGTTGGTATCCTGATATTCATCCACCAGCAGGTAACGGATGCGCTGTTGCCAGCGCTCCAGCACTTCCTGATTGCGCTGGAAAAGCAGGGTCGGCAGCAAAATCAAATCATCAAAGTCGAGCACGTTGCAGGACTTCAGATGCTTGTCGTACAGGCCATAACAGTGGGCGAAAAGCTTATCCCGCTCCGACACGGCACCCGCCGCCGCACGGGAGGGATCCATCAGATCGTTCTTCCAGTTGGAGATCGTGGAGATCAGCTGTTGCAGCAAGGTCTTGTCATTTTCCAGCCACTCTTCGGTCAGATCCTTCAGCAAAGCCAGCTGATCCTGATCGTCAAATAGCGAAAAGTTCGACTTCATACCCAACGCGGCATACTCGCGCTTGATGATCTCCAGCCCCAGGGTGTGGAAGGTGGAAATCATCAGCCCACGCGCTTCTTTGCGCCCGAGCGTTTGCGCCACACGCTCTTTCATCTCGCGCGAGGCCTTGTTGGTAAAGGTTACCGCGGCAATATGGCGCGCCTGATAGCCGCATTCACGGATCAGATGGGCGATTTTATTGGTGATCACGCGTGTTTTGCCCGACCCCGCACCCGCCAGCACCAGGCAGGGCCCGGTAACAAATTCGACGGCATGTTGTTGGCCAGGATTCAGACGCATAGGAAAGTCGCTCGATGAAAAGACAGAAGGAAAGAGAAATTCAGCGTGGTAGTATAGCCAGCAGCATCCATACGACTCAAGGTACGATCATGGCAAAAACCGCAGCAGCACTCCATATCCTTGTTAAGGAAGAAAAACTGGCTCAGGATATTCTGGCTGAGCTGGAAAAAGGCGCAGACTTTGAAAAGCTGGCCAAGAAGCATTCCACCTGCCCATCGGGCAAAAAAGGCGGCCATTTAGGCGAGTTCAAACAGGGCGCAATGGTGCCGGCGTTTGATAAAGTGGTGTTCTCCTGCCCACTTATCGTGCCCTATGGTCCTCTGCATACCCAGTTCGGTTACCACATCATCAAGGTGTTGTACCGCAACTGATTGCCGGATGACAGACGAAAAAAAAGAGCGGATTCCGCTCTTTTTTTTGCTTTCGGGCCAGTGAAACCAGCCCGTCAGTCAGGCATTAACCGGCAACGGCAATACGCTTCATGTCAGTCATGTAGCCACGCAGTTTACTACCAACGGCTTCGATTGGATGGTGACGAATGGCTTCGTTAACATCACGCAGCTGAGCGTTGTCGATGGCGGTAGAGGTCGCCTGTGATTTGCCCAGATCGCCGGCCTGCAGGGTAGTCATAAACTCTTTCAGCAGCGGAACTGCCGCGTAAGAGAACAGATAGTTACCGTATTCCGCCGTGTCAGAGATCACCACGTTCATTTCATACAGACGCTTACGCGCGATGGTGTTCGCGATCAACGGCAGCTCGTGCAGAGATTCATAGTAAGCTGACTCTTCGATAATGCCGGCATCAACCATGGTTTCAAATGCCAGCTCAACGCCTGCTTTGACCATCGCGATCATCACCACGCCTTCATCAAAGTACGTCTGCTCTGCAATTTTACCTTCGAACTGTGAAGCCGTTTCGAAGGCCGTTTTACCGGTCTCTTCACGCCAGCCCAGCAGTTTCTTATCGTCGTTCGCCCAGTCAGCCATCATGCCGGAAGAGAATTCACCGGAGATGATGTCATCCATGTGCTTCTGGAACAGTGGCGCCATGATGGTTTTCAGCTGCTCAGACAGCGCGTAAGCACGCACTTTCGCTGGGTTAGACAGACGATCCATCATCAGCGTGATGCCGCCCTGCTTCAGCGCTTCGGTCACGGTTTCCCAACCGAACTGAATCAGTTTCTCGGCATAGGCCGGGTCAGTCCCTTCTGCCACCAGCTTGTCGAAGCACAGCAGTGAACCCGCCTGCAGCATACCGCACAGAATTGTCTGCTCGCCCATCAGGTCAGATTTCACTTCAGCAACGAAGGAAGATTCCAGAACACCGGCACGGTGACCACCTGTTGCAGCGGCCCAGGCTTTAGCAATCGCCATGCCTTCGCCTTTCGGATCGTTTTCCGGGTGAACCGCAATCAGCGTTGGAACACCGAAACCACGCTTGTACTCTTCACGGACTTCAGTGCCCGGACATTTCGGCGCAACCATCACTACAGTAATGTCTTTACGAACCTGCTCGCCCACTTCAACGATGTTGAAGCCGTGTGAGTAACCCAGCGCCGCGCCATCTTTCATCAGCGGCTGAACAGCCTGAACAACAGAGGTGTGCTGCTTGTCTGGCGTCAGGTTAACCACCAGGTCGGCCTGCGGGATCAGCTCTTCGTAGGTTCCCACTTTGAAGCCGTTTTCGGTCGCTTTACGCCATGAAGCACGCTTCTCAGCAATCGCTTCTGCACGCAGGGCGTAAGCAATATCCAGACCGGAGTCACGCATGTTCAGACCCTGGTTCAGGCCCTGAGCACCACAACCAACGATGACGACTTTTTTGCCTTTCAGGTAGCTTGCTTCATCAGCAAATTCTTCACGGGACATGAAGCGGCATTTACCTAATTGCGCCAACTGGTTGCGCAGGTTCAAAGTGTTGAAATAGTTAGCCATGGAAACTCCGTATAGGGTTGTTTGGGTCTTTTAATAAGGAGGGAACGCCTTTCGCGCTTACCCTGTATAAACCTTATCATATGACAGGAAATGCATTGCTTAAATTGATATATTAACAACGTGACATTGCAAAAACTGCAACGTGAAATTGAGGCCTGAATTATATGGACTTACGTGATCTGAAACTGTTCCTTCATCTGGCCGAAAGCCGGCATTTTGGCCGCAGCGCAAGGGCGATGCACGTCAGTCCTTCCACCTTATCCCGACAAATTCAGCGGCTGGAAGAAGACCTCGGCCAGGCTTTGTTCCTGCGGGATAACCGTACGGTCACCCTGACCGATGCAGGTGAGCAGCTGCGCCAGTTCGCCCAGCATACGCTGTTGCAGTATCAACATCTGCTGCATTCCATTGGGCAGAATGGCCCATCACTCAGCGGTGAGCTGCGCCTTTTTTGTTCCGTGACCGCGGCGTACAGCCACTTGCCACCGATTCTGGATCGCTTCCGTGCTGAACATCCGCTGGTAGAAATTAAGCTGACAACCGGGGATGCCGCGGACGCGGTGGAGAAAGTGCAGAGCACAGAGGCTGATATTGCCATTGCAGGACGGCCGGAAACGCTGCCGGCCAGTATTGGCTTTACGCCGATTGGGCTGATCCCGCTGGTGTTGATTGCCCCGGCGTTGCCCTGCCCGGTCCGGACTCAGGCCACAGAACCTGAGCCGGACTGGTCAGAGATCCCGTTTATTTTGCCCGATCAGGGTCCTGCCCGGCAGCGTATTGATTTATGGTTCCGCCGCCGCCGCATTCCTAACCCGTTGATTTACGCCACGGTGGCCGGTCACGAAGCGATTGTGTCGATGGTTGCGCTGGGCTGTGGCATTGCTTTGCTGCCGGATGTGGTGCTGGAGAACAGCCCGGAGTCCGTGCGCAATCGTATTCTTGAGCTGGATAATGTGGAGATGGTCGCACCGTTCGAACTGGGCGTTTGCGTACAAAAAAAGCGGCTCAATGAGCCGCTTATCGATGCGTTTTGGGCACTGATGTAACTAGCCTGCGAGGAAGAAGCTGAAGGCCGGGTTGTTACTTTCATCATGGAAATCATAGCCCAGCTCGGCCAGATGCTCTTCAAACTGGGGCTCGCTGTCGCTGAGCTCAAAGCCTGCCAGCACCCGACCATAGTCAGTGCCGTGGCTACGATAATGGAACAACGAAATATTCCAGTGTGTGCCCAGCGTTTGCAGGAAGCGCAGTAATGCGCCCGGCGCTTCAGGGAACTCAAAGCTGAATAACCGCTCACGCAGCGGTTTTGAAGGGCGTCCGCCGACCATATAACGCACGTGCAGCTTGGCCATTTCATCGTCGGACAGGTCGACAACTTTATAGCCGCCCTCTTGCAACAGTTGCAGGATTTCGCTGCGCTCTTCAAGCCCACGCGTCAGCCGCACGCCAACAAAAATGCAGGCGTTATCGGCATTCGCATAGCGATAGTTAAACTCGGTGACCGAACGGCCGCCAAGCAGTTGGCAAAACTTCAGGAAGCTGCCTTTCTGCTCCGGAATGGTGACCGCCAGCAATGCCTCGCGCTGTTCACCCAACTCACAACGCTCCGAGACATACCGCAGGCCATGGAAGTTGACGTTTGCGCCGGAGAGCACGTGTGCCAGACGTTCCCCTTTGATCTGGTGCTGTTGGATATACTTTTTCATGCCGGCCAGTGCCAGCGCCCCGGAAGGCTCGGCAACGGCGCGGACATCCTCAAATAAATCCTTCATCGCCGCACATATCGCATCGCTGTCGACGGTGATGATGTCGTCGAGATACTCCTGGCACAGACGGAAGGTTTCATTGCCGATGCGTTTGACCGCCACACCTTCAGCAAAGCCCCCAACGCGGGCCAGATCGACAGGATGACCCGCGTCGAGCGCCGCCTTCAGACAGGCCGAATCTTCTGCTTCCACCGCGATCACTTTGATCTGCGGCATCAGCTGTTTAATCAGCACGGCAACACCTGCTGCCAGACCGCCGCCGCCAACGGGCACGAACACGCGGTCAAGATGCGCATCCTGCTGAAGCAGCTCCATCGCCAGCGTACCCTGTCCGGCGATCACCATCGGGTGATCGAATGGCGGCACAAAGGTGTAGCCCTTCTGCTCCGCCAGTTCGATGGCCTTGGCTTTCGCTTCGTCAAAGTTGGCACCAAACAGGTAAGCCTCACCGCCAAACGCCCGCACCGCATCCACTTTGATATCTGCGGTAGTCACTGGCATCACAATCAGGGAAGCAATCCCTAACTTTGATGCCGATAACGCCACGCCCTGAGCATGATTGCCGGCGGAGGCGGTAATCACCCCGCGCGCTTTCTGCTCTTCATTCAACGTTGCGATCATCGCGTAAGCTCCGCGCAGCTTGAAGCTGTGCACCGGCTGACGATCTTCACGCTTGACCAAAATGGTGTTGCCCAGACGGGAAGAGATCTTCTCCATCTTCTGCAACGGGGTCACCTGCGCCACTTCGTAGACCGGCGAACGGAGAACCGCCCGCAGATACTCCGCGCCGCATGGCTCGTCGGGTAACGGTTGAGACTCAGCCATCGTTGTTAGCCTCCCAGCTTGCTCTTGTCACGCACAGCGCCCTTGTCCGCACTGGTTGCCAGTAAGGCATAAGCGCGCAGGGCATAGGAAACTTCACGCACACGACCATGTGGCGTGTAGGCCTCGCTACCGCGGGCTTCTTCTTCTTCGCGACGGGCATGCAGCACGTTATCTGGCACATCAACCTTGATGCCGCGATTAGGAATATCGATATCAATGATGTCGCCGTCTCTCACCAGCGCAATGGTTCCGCCGCTGGCCGCTTCTGGTGAAGCATGGCCGATTGACAGCCCGGAAGTACCGCCGGAGAAGCGTCCATCGGTGATCAGCGCACAGCTTTTACCGAGGCCCATCGATTTCAGATAGGTGGTCGGGTAAAGCATTTCCTGCATGCCCGGTCCGCCTTTAGGCCCTTCGTAACGGATTACAACCACGTCACCGGCAACCACTTTGCCGCCCAGGATCGCCGCAACGGCATCATCCTGGCTTTCGTAAACTTTGGCCGGACCACGGAAGGTGTGGCTCTCTTTTTCCACGCCCGCCGTTTTGACGATGCAACCATCTTCAGCGAGGTTACCGTACAGCACGGCCAGACCACCGTCCTGACTGAAGGCGAATTCACGCGTACGAATACAGCCTTCTTTGCGATCGTCATCCAGCGTTTCCCAGCGGCAGTCCTGAGAGAACGCCTGCGTGGTGCGGATACCGGCCGGGCCAGCACGGAACATTTTCTTCACGTCTTCATCTTTGGTCAGCATGATGTCGTACTGATCCAGCGTTTCCTGCAGGGTCAGACCCAGCACGTTACGGACGCTTTGATCCATCAGGCCGGCACGGCTTAATTCGCCGAGGATACCGAATACGCCACCGGCGCGGTGCACGTCTTCCATATGGTATTTCGGGGTGCTCGGCGCCACTTTACACAGGTGTGGCACTTTGCGTGACAGACGGTCAATGTCTGACATGTTGAAGTCGATATCACCTTCCAGCGCAGCGGCCAGCAGGTGCAGAACGGTGTTGGTGGAACCGCCCATGGCGATATCCAACGTCATGGCGTTCTCGAAAGCCGCTTTATTGGCGATGTTACGCGGCAGCGCGCTTTCATCATCCTGCTGATACCAGCGTTTGGTCAGTTCAACAATGCGCTTACCGGCATTCAGGAACAGGTCTTTACGGTCGGCGTGAGTCGCCAGCAGTGAACCGTTACCCGGTTGGGAAAGGCCCAGCGCTTCGGTCAGGCAGTTCATCGAGTTGGCGGTAAACATACCGGAACAGGAGCCACAGGTCGGGCACGCGGAGCGTTCGATCTGCTCGCTGTCGGCATCGCTGACGTTCGGGTTTGCGCCCTGGATCATCGCATCAACCAAATCCAGCTTGATGATTTTGTCAGAGAGCTTGGTTTTACCGGCTTCCATCGGGCCGCCAGAAACGAAGATCACGGGGATATTCAAACGCAGGGAAGCCATCAGCATCCCCGGGGTGATTTTGTCGCAGTTGGAGATACAGACCATCGCATCGGCACAGTGCGCATTCACCATGTACTCAACCGAGTCTGCAATCAATTCACGCGACGGCAGGGAGTACAGCATGCCGCCATGCCCCATCGCGATCCCATCATCCACCGCAATGGTGTTGAACTCTTTTGCCACGCCGCCGGACGCTTCAATCTGCTCAGCGACCAGTTTCCCCATGTCGCGCAGGTGAACGTGGCCCGGTACGAACTGGGTAAAGGAGTTAACTACCGCAATGATTGGCTTACCGAAATCGTCGTCGGTCATTCCAGTGGCGCGCCAGAGGGCACGGGCACCGGCCATATTGCGGCCATGTGTGGTGGTAGCGGAACGTAACTTAGGCATGCTCATACTCCAAAATCAGATAGTGCGCGGGCGTCATATGACGCCCGCTCAGGTATTTTTTTATTATGGGTTAACCGAATCCAGCCAGCCCCATTTGTCTTCTGTTTCGCCAGTGAACAGGCCGAAGAAGGCGGACTGAATGCGGGCAGTAACCGGGCCGCGCTTGCCTTCACCTACCTGGATACCGTCTACGCTGCGAACCGGTGTGATTTCAGCAGCCGTACCTGACATGAAGACTTCATCGGCCAGATACAGAGATTCACGTGACAGCACCTGCTCACGCACTTCGATACCCATGTCTTTAGCCAGCTTGATGATCGCATCACGCGTAATGCCCGGCAGCGCGGAAGAGGTGAATGGCGGGGTAAACAGAATGCCCTCTTTCACTTCGAACAGGTTCTCACCCGCACCTTCAGAGATGTAGCCCTGAGTATCCAGAGCGATACCTTCCTGATAGCCGTGGCGGCGAGCTTCGCTGCCTACCAGCAGTGAGGACAGGTAGTTACCGCCCGCTTTAGCAGCAGTTGGGATGGTGTTGGGTGCCACACGGTTCCAGGAGGACACCATGGCATCAATACCCTGCTCCAGCGCTTCAGGACCCAGGTACGCGCCCCAAGGGAACGCGGCAATGATCACATCGGTGCTGAAGCCTTCTGGCGGGTTAACACCCAGACCCACGTCGCCAACGAAGACCAGCGGACGGATATAAGCGCTTTTCAGTTTGTTGACGCGCAGAACTTCGCGGCACGCTTCCATCAGTTCATCAACGCTCTGGCTGACCGGGAAACGATAGATTTTTGCAGAGTCGTGCAGGCGCTGCATATGTTCACGATGGCGGAAGACTACCGGGCCTTTGTGCGAGTCGTAGCAGCGGACGCCTTCAAACACAGACGTACCGTAGTGCAGTGCGTGGGACATCACGCTGACCTTCGCGTCTTCCCACTTAACCATCTCGCCATTGAACCAGATAAAGTCAGCTTTCTTCGTCATTCTTATTTTCCTTTCGCGCTCAGGCGCGGATCTGTTGTGTTGTCTGTTGTTGGATCTGGACGCACGCGACATCCATCAGCTTGCTTAATTGTGTTGACAGTAAATCGACTGAGCGCTGGCTGGCAACGGTCATTTCAATATTAATGTTGTCGGTATTATTACTGGAAGCCATATTCATCGCACACACCTGAAAACCACGGTGTCTGACAACCCGCAATATCCGCTCCAGTATTTCGGGTCTGAAGCGGGCTTCGATAGACAATTGATGCTGCATCATGAGGTTTTCTCCATCATATTTTCGTTGCTGGCACCAGGCGGTACCAAAGGCCAGACGTTTTCATGCTCGTCGATGGCGACGTGGAGCATGTATGGCCCTTCACTGTGCAGCAAAGCGTCTAATGCGGCGTCGACCTGGTCTTTCCGGGTAATGCGCTGGCCAGGGATATCAAACGCGCTGGCCAGGGTCAGAAAGTCTGGATTGTCGGACAAATTGGTTTCGCTGTAGCGCTCGGAGAAGAACAGTTGCTGCCACTGGCGAACCATGCCCAAACGCTGGTTATCCATCAGCACGATTTTGACCGGCAGCTGCTTACGTTTAATGGTGCCGAGTTCCTGCACGTTCATCATGAATGAACCATCGCCGGAAACGCAGATAACGGTATCGTCCGGGCGGGCAACCTGCGCACCGACGGCGGCTGGCAGGCCAAAGCCCATCGTGCCCAGCCCGCTGGAGGTGATGAAGTTCTCCGGGCGGTTGAAAAGCATATGCTGTGCGGCCCACATCTGATGCTGGCCCACATCAGTGGTGACGATAGCGCTGGCGGGTTTACGATCGGACAACTGCTTCAGGAACAATGGGGCAAAGATAGCTTCACCTGGATGATCGTAACGCCAGCCGTTTTCCGCTTTCATCGTGATGACGTGATCGCGCCAGGCGCTGATGTCTGCCGGATGATATAAGTCTGGCAGCATTTTATTCAGGTCGCCGCGCATTGCCACATGGGCCTGACGCAGTTTATTCAATTCAGCCGGGTCAATGTCCATATGGATCACGCTGGCATGTGGAGCGAAGGTGTTTAACTTGCCCGTCACACGGTCATCAAAGCGCGCACCGACGGCAATCAACAAATCACACTGCTGCACTGCGTAATTAGCGGCTTTGGTACCATGCATACCTAACATGCCCAGGTAGCATGGGTCTTCGGCATCGGGCGTACCCAATCCTTTAAGCGTAGCAACAGTTGGAATACCGGTCTCTTTAACGAAAGCGCGCAGTGCCTCAACGGCGCCGGCCATGCCAACACCGCCGCCGACATAGAGGATTGGCTTCTTCGCCTGCGCCAGCATGGCTCTAGCCAGCTGCAATTCCTGATAAGGATGCTCGGTTTCGGCTTCGACCGGCAACAGGTGAGCCGTTAACTCGCCACTCGCCAGCTGAATATCTTTAGGAATGTCGATCAGTACCGGGCCAGGACGACCAGACTGCGCGATAGCGAAAGCTTCAGCCATCACTTCTGGCAGTTCTTCCAGTGATTCCACCAGGAAGCTGTGTTTGGTGCAGGACAGGGACATTCCCAGCACGTCAATTTCCTGAAACGCATCAGTACCGATAAAGGCAGAGGAAACCTGACCGGTGATCGCCACCACAGGCACAGAATCCATCATCGCATCAGCCAGGCCGGTGATCAGGTTCGTTGCACCCGGGCCGGAAGTGGCGATACACACGCCGACTTTGCCAGTAGAACGGGCGTAGCCGATAGCGGCCATTGCTGCGCCCTGCTCATGGCGACAGAGTAGGTGTTCGACGCCACCGTCATAGAGCGCATCATAGACGGGCATAATCGCCCCACCCGGATAGCCGAAAACTGTCTCGACACCGTGCGCACGCAACGCCTGAACCACCCACTGAGCACCATTCATAGTTATTTCCCCGCCTCTGGCTGGGAACAACAGCATTTTATTCTACTGTTCATAATCTGTTCCTCTGTCATTGATAACCTGCCAAAAAAAAACCCCCGGACCTTTCGGTGCGGGGGTTCTTTCGAAATCAGGCTTGATTTTTAAGCCTTTCTTTCTCCGAGCGTAGCCCCGCACGGCGTGATAATAATCACGACGACGTTAATAATGACTAGGCTGACGACTCGTAGAAGGGCTTTCATTTGTATTCGATAATTTCGCTTGTTCGAAGTAATGCCTACAGAGTTATCACAGTTAGCGAGTCAAACTCAACTTTTTTGATCATTTTATTTTATGCTGCGCGCTGCAATATTCAAAAAAGCGATGGTTATTCAGGGAGTAAGCCAGATCCTGAAAATTATTCATTACGCACCCTGCGCAATGACTACAGGTGAAAAAAACACCGTTCATATTGCGAGCCCTGTCGAACGCCACTCATAAAATCTGTCCTCAGGACGATGTTCTTTGCGAGCCCGCCCGGTAAAGCAGCCGCGGGCACTCGAAAGTGTTCCGCTGAAAAGTAAGACTGCGATAAACAAGGAGTGTCTATGTCGCTATCTCTCGCCTATACCCGAGCCGCTATTGGTATCGAGGCGCCATTGGTGTTGGTTGAAGTTCATCTCAGTAATGGCCTGCCCGCGCTTTCACTGGTGGGTCTGCCTGAAACGACGGTAAAAGAAGCCCGCGATCGGGTACGCAGTGCCATCATCAACTGTGGCTTTACCTTTCCCGCTAAACGCATCACCGTCAATCTTGCGCCAGCCGATCTTCCCAAAGAAGGAGGAAGATACGATCTTCCTATCGCAATAGCGATTCTGGCGGCCTCAGAACAGATTCCTGCGGAGAAATTGGGGCAATTTGAATTCCTGGGAGAGTTAGCTTTAACAGGTGCTCTCCGTGGCGTACAGGGCGCTATTCCCGCAGCGCTGGCAGCCACTCAGGCACAGCGCCAGCTGATCTTGTCGAGCGATAACCTTGAAGAGGTCGGCATGATCCACGAGGCGAAAAGCTTGCTGAGCAGTCATCTATTAAACGTTTGCCATTTTCTGGCCGGCCACACAACGCTTGAAGAGGCACGATGTGAGTTACCTGAGGTAGGTTGGCAAGGAGGAGACCTCAGTGACATCGTGGGTCAGCAACAGGCTAAGCGGGCACTGGAAATTTGTGCCGCCGGTGGGCATAACCTGTTACTGATTGGGCCACCCGGCACAGGGAAGACCATGCTTGCCACCAGGCTAACCGGGTTGATGCCATCATTAAGCGATGAGGAGGCCCTGGAGAGCGCCGCAATCGCCAGCCTGGTCAGCACAGGTGTCCTGCATCAGCAATGGCGACAGCGCCCATTCCGGGCCCCTCATCACACGTCATCACGCTATGCACTGGTCGGTGGCGGTTCAATGCCAAAACCCGGCGAGATTTCGCTGGCACACAATGGCATTCTGTTCCTGGATGAGCTGCCAGAGTTTGATCGTAAAACGCTGGATGCGCTGAGAGAACCGCTGGAGTCTGGTGAGATTTGTATTTCACGCGCGCGGGCGAAAGTGACCTACCCGGCGCGCTTTCAGTTAATAGCCGCAATGAACCCCAGCCCGACAGGTCATTATCAGGGTACCCATAATCGCAGCACGCCGCAGCAGACGCTTCGCTACCTCAACAAACTGTCCGGGCCGTTCCTCGATCGCTTCGATCTGTCGCTTGAAGTCCCTCTGCTTCCACCTGGCACACTGAGCAGGCAAAACGCCAACAGTGAAAGCAGCACCACTATTCGGCTGAGGGTGATTGCGGCCCGACAACGCCAGCTTAATCGTGCCGGAAAGGTTAATGCCCTGATTCAGCCCAAAGAAATTAAGCGCGATTGCCGGATAACGCAGCAGGATGCGCAGTGGCTCGAAGAGGTGTTGAATCAGTTAGGTCTGTCAGTTCGCGCCTGGCAGCGTATTCTGAAGGTTGCCCGCACGATTGCAGATTTAGGAAAGAAGGAGAGTATTCAGCGAGAGCACCTGCACGAGGCGCTAAGTTATCGGGGGATCGACAGGTTACTTAGCCATCTACAGAAAAGTCTGGAATGAAAAAGGGGCCGAAGCCCCTTTTATCTTAATCGTCGCTATCCGTGTAATCTTCCACACCTTCCATCTGTGGCTTACCGCCAGACAGGGTGTGGAAACGTTTAGGACGCTTAATCCGGCTCATGTACTTGGACCAGACGCGCTCTGCTTCAGTCTGTGGCTCACGGATGCCGCGGCACACCTCAACAAACAGACGCTCTTCTTCCGTTGCAGGCTCACGTTTTACCAGATCCAACTCGTTAAAAGCGTAACCATAACGCTCAAGAAGTTGGGCTTCTTTGATGGTGAAATCACCATGACGGGAGAATCCACGCGGATAGTGTTTGTTGTCAAAAAAACGATTAGTTGTTGCGAAGCTTTCCGCCATTCTACACGCTCCTAACTCTTCTATGGCCGTGCTATTTATGGCGCGGAGTATTAGATACGCTTGACAGAGTGTAAAACAAAACATTTAAATCATAACGACAAATGTTTTTTAGGAGATGGATGTGGATACGGAATTACTGAAGACCTTTCTTGAAGTGAGCAGAACTCGCCACTTTGGACGTGCCGCTGAAGCGCTCTATCTCACACAATCGGCCGTGAGTTTTCGCATCAGGCAGCTTGAAAATCAGCTGGGGGTGAATCTTTTTACCCGTCACCGCAATAACATACGGCTGACTTCGGCTGGTGAGCGCCTGTTGCCTTACGCCGAAAGTTTGATGAGCACATGGATGATGGCCAAGAAGGAAGTCTCGCACACCCAGCAGCATCATGAGCTGTCGATAGGGGCCAGTGCGTCGTTATGGGAGGCTTACCTCACGCCCTGGCTGCAGACACTGTATGAGAATCGTGAAAGCCTGCACCTCGAAGCGCGCGTCGCTCAGCGTCATCTGCTGGTGAAGCAATTGCATGAGCGTCAGTTGGATCTGCTGATCACCACTGAGGCACCGAAAATGGATGAGCTCACCAGCCAGCAAATTGGGCATATCTCATTAACCCTGTATCGTTCACGAAAAACGGACAAACGTGAGAAATATGACTATATCAAGCTGGAATGGGGCGCTGATTTTCACCAACATGAGAGCTACCTTGCCGGTGCAGATGACGTCCCTGTGTTAACGACCACCTCGGCCCATTTAACCCGGCAGCTGCTGCACACCACGGGAGCCTGCTCATTCTTGCCGGACATCTGGCAAAGTGAATACCCGGATCTGGTGGTGATCCCGGACACGCCAGTGGCCGTCAGACCGCTTTATGCCGTGTGGCTACAGAACAGCGATCAACAAACGCATATTCGTCAGTTGATTAAATTTCCGGTTAATACGCAGTAACTCGGGCATGAAAAGCGAGCAGAATGGTCAGTTTACTGGCCATTTTTTTCATCTGAAGAGAGGGAATTGGAGGAGTTTGCAGCAGAAATCGCTGTATTACAGGCAAAAAAAAATCCTTTGCCGAAGCAAAGGATCATTTTTAATGGCAGGGGCGGAGAGACTCGAACTCCCAACACCCGGTTTTGGAGACCGGTGCTCTACCAATTGAACTACGCCCCTAAAAGGGTGGCGGAACGGACGGGGCTCGAACCCGCGACCCCCTGCGTGACAGGCAGGTATTCTAACCAACTGAACTACCGCTCCACCGATTCTGTACTGACTTCAGAATGTTGCTTCTGATATCAGGTGTTTCGCCCTTTCCGTGTCACTGGAAAGGTCATGACCATAAAATGGTCTAAATTGATGCCTGGCAGTTCCCTACTCTCGCATGGGGAGACCCCACACTACCATCGGCGCTACGGCGTTTCACTTCTGAGTTCGGCATGGGGTCAGGTGGGACCACCGCGCTAAAGCCGCCAGGCAAATTCTGTTATTCACGCCGCCATAGGGCCGCGCAAATTTATCCGGTTCAAGCTGAAAATATCTGTTCGTGTCTCTCAGACACCACCAGAACGCTTCTGGTGTTGTAAGGTTAAGCCTCACGGGTCATTAGTACCGGTTAGCTCAACGCATCGCTGCGCTTACACACCCGGCCTATCAACGTCGTAGTCTTCAACGTCCCTTCAGGGGCCTTAAAGGCCCAGGGAAGATTCATCTCGAGGCAAGTTTCGCGCTTAGATGCTTTCAGCGCTTATCTTTTCCGCACTTAGCTACCGGGCAATGCCATTGGCATGACAACCCGAACACCAGTGGTGCGTTCACTCCGGTCCTCTCGTACTAGGAGCAACCCCTCTCAATCTTCCAGCGCCCACGGCAGATAGGGACCGAACTGTCTCACGACGTTCTAAACCCAGCTCGCGTACCACTTTAAACGGCGAACAGCCGTACCCTTGGGACCTACTTCAGCCCCAGGATGTGATGAGCCGACATCGAGGTGCCAAACACCGCCGTCGATATGAACTCTTGGGCGGTATCAGCCTGTTATCCCCGGAGTACCTTTTATCCGTTGAGCGATGGCCCTTCCATTCAGAACCACCGGATCACTATGACCTGCTTTCGCACCTGCTCGAGCCGTCACTCTCGCAGTCAAGCTAGCTTATGCCATTGCACTAACCTCACGATGTCCGACCGTGATTAGCTAACCTTCGTGCTCCTCCGTTACTCTTTAGGAGGAGACCGCCCCAGTCAAACTACCCACCAGACACTGTCCCCACGCCGGATCACGGCGCCAGGTTAGAACATCAAACGTTAAAGGGTGGTATTTCAAGGTTGGCTCCACGCAGACTGGCGTCCACGCTTCAAAGCCTCCCACCTATCCTACACATCAAGGTTCAATATTCAGTGTCAAGCTATAGTAAAGGTTCACGGGGTCTTTCCGTCTTGCCGCGGGTACACTGCATCTTCACAGCGAGTTCAATTTCACTGAGTCTCGGGTGGAGACAGCCTGGCCATCATTACGCCATTCGTGCAGGTCGGAACTTACCCGACAAGGAATTTCGCTACCTTAGGACCGTTATAGTTACGGCCGCCGTTTACCGGGGCTTCGATCAAGAGCTTCTCCTTGCGGATAACCCCATCAATTAACCTTCCGGCACCGGGCAGGCGTCACACCGTATACGTCCACTTTCGTGTTTGCACAGTGCTGTGTTTTTAATAAACAGTTGCAGCCAGCTGGTATCTTCGACTGGCTTCAGCTCCGGGAGCAAGTCCCTTCACCTACGCGCCAGCGTGCCTTCTCCCGAAGTTACGGCACCATTTTGCCTAGTTCCTTCACCCGAGTTCTCTCAAGCGCCTTGGTATTCTCTACCTGACCACCTGTGTCGGTTTGGGGTACGATTCCGTGTTACCTGATGCTTAGAGGCTTTTCCTGGAAGCAGGGCATTTGTTACTTCAGCACCGTAGTGCCTCGTCATCACACCTCAGCGTTAAAAAGAGTCCGGATTTACCTAAACTCTCCGCCTACATGCTTAAACCGGGACAACCGTCGCCCGGCTAACATAGCCTTCTCCGTCCCCCCTTCGCAGTAACACCGAGTACAGGAATATTAACCTGTTTCCCATCGACTACGCCTTTCGGCCTCGCCTTAGGGGTCGACTCACCCTGCCCCGATTAACGTTGGACAGGAACCCTTGGTCTTCCGGCGAGCGGGCTTTTCACCCGCTTTATCGTTACTTATGTCAGCATTCGCACTTCTGATACCTCCAGCAGCCCTCACAGGCCACCTTCGACGGCTTACAGAACGCTCCCCTACCCAACAACGCATAAGCGTCGCTGCCGCAGCTTCGGTGCATGGTTTAGCCCCGTTACATCTTCCGCGCAGGCCGACTCGACCAGTGAGCTATTACGCTTTCTTTAAATGATGGCTGCTTCTAAGCCAACATCCTGGCTGTCTGTGCCTTCCCACATCGTTTCCCACTTAACCATGACTTTGGGACCTTAGCTGGCGGTCTGGGTTGTTTCCCTCTTCACGACGGACGTTAGCACCCGCCGTGTGTCTCCCGTGATAACATTCTTCGGTATTCGCAGTTTGCATCGGGTTGGTAAGCCGGGATGGCCCCCTAGCCGAAACAGTGCTCTACCCCCGAAGATGAGTTCACGAGGCGCTACCTAAATAGCTTTCGGGGAGAACCAGCTATCTCCCGGTTTGATTGGCCTTTCACCCCCAGCCACAAGTCATCCGCTAATTTTTCAACATTAGTCGGTTCGGTCCTCCAGTTAGTGTTACCCAACCTTCAACCTGCCCATGGCTAGATCACCGGGTTTCGGGTCTATACCCTGCAACTTAACGCCCAGTTAAGACTCGGTTTCCCTACGGCTCCCCTATACGGTTAACCTTGCTACAGAATATAAGTCGCTGACCCATTATACAAAAGGTACGCAGTCACACCACGAAGGTGCTCCCACTGCTTGTACGTACACGGTTTCAGGTTCTGTTTCACTCCCCTCGCCGGGGTTCTTTTCGCCTTTCCCTCACGGTACTGGTTCACTATCGGTCAGTCAGGAGTATTTAGCCTTGGAGGATGGTCCCCCCATATTCAGACAGGATGTCACGTGTCCCGCCCTACTCATCGAACTCACAATAAGTGCATTTTTGTGTACGGGAGTATCACCCTGTACCCTGCGACTTTCCAGACGCTTCCACTAATGCACAAACTGATTCAGGTTCTGGGCTGTTCCCCGTTCGCTCGCCGCTACTGGGGGAATCTCGGTTGATTTCTTTTCCTCTGGGTACTTAGATGTTTCAGTTCCCCAGGTTCGCCTTGCAACACTATGTATTCATGTTGCAATGATGCACCAAAGTGCACCGGGTTTCCCCATTCGGGTATCGTCGGTTATTACGGTTCATATCACCTTACCGACGCTTATCGCAGATTAGCACGCCCTTCATCGCCTCTGACTGCCTAGGCATCCACCGTGTACGCTTAGTCACTTAACCTCACAACCCACAAGCGTCCCGAAAGACACGTGCTGTTGTAAGCATTTGAGAGACTCGAACATATCGTTAATTTCATTCTTATTACGGAGAATGAAAACGACATGTCGTTTCAATTTTCAGCTTGTTCCGGATTGTTAAAGAGCATAATACTTCGCAGCACACCGTTGCCGGTACGCTCTGAAGTATTGTCAGAAAACTGCATGGTGGAGCTAAGCGGGATCGAACCGCTGACCTCCTGCGTGCAAGGCAGGCGCTCTCCCAGCTGAGCTATAGCCCCATACAGTTACTGCAGAGACCATCTACTACCACTTACGTTCTTTTCTTTCGAAGAGGACGTTGAGGACATAACTCTTTGGGAGAAATGTAATTTTTGCTCAGGCAAGGCATGCGAAAGGGAAGTTTACTGAAGGTAAACGACCGCGCGCATAACGCAGCATGAGTGAAAATTTGGTAGGCCTGAGTGGACTTGAACCACCGACCTCACCCTTATCAGGGGTGCGCTCTAACCACCTGAGCTACAAGCCTGTAGAGGTTTTTTCTGCTCGTTACTTTTCTATCAGACAATCTGTTGTGGACACTACGCGGGAGAGTATCTTCAGGTAAGGAGGTGATCCAACCGCAGGTTCCCCTACGGTTACCTTGTTACGACTTCACCCCAGTCATGAATCACAAAGTGGTAAGCGCCCTCCCGAAGGTTAAGCTACCTACTTCTTTTGCAACCCACTCCCATGGTGTGACGGGCGGTGTGTACAAGGCCCGGGAACGTATTCACCGTAGCATTCTGATCTACGATTACTAGCGATTCCGACTTCACGGAGTCGAGTTGCAGACTCCGATCCGGACTACGACGCACTTTGTGAGGTCCGCTTGCTCTCGCGAGTTCGCTTCTCTTTGTATGCGCCATTGTAGCACGTGTGTAGCCCTGGCCGTAAGGGCCATGATGACTTGACGTCATCCCCACCTTCCTCCGGTTTGTCACCGGCAGTCTCCTTTGAGTTCCCGACATTACTCGCTGGCAACAAAGGATAAGGGTTGCGCTCGTTGCGGGACTTAACCCAACATTTCACAACACGAGCTGACGACAGCCATGCAGCACCTGTCTCACGGTTCCCGAAGGCACTAAGGCATCTCTGCCGAATTCCGTGGATGTCAAGGCCAGGTAAGGTTCTTCGCGTTGCATCGAATTAAACCACATGCTCCACCGCTTGTGCGGGCCCCCGTCAATTCATTTGAGTTTTAACCTTGCGGCCGTACTCCCCAGGCGGTCGACTTAACGCGTTAGCTCCGGAAGCCACGCCTCAAGGGCACAACCTCCAAGTCGACATCGTTTACGGCGTGGACTACCAGGGTATCTAATCCTGTTTGCTCCCCACGCTTTCGCACCTGAGCGTCAGTCTTTGTCCAGGGGGCCGCCTTCGCCACCGGTATTCCTCCAGATCTCTACGCATTTCACCGCTACACCTGGAATTCCACCCCCCTCTACAAGACTCTAGCCTGCCAGTTTCAAATGCAGTTCCCAGGTTAAGCCCGGGGATTTCACATCTGACTTGACAGACCGCCTGCGTGCGCTTTACGCCCAGTAATTCCGATTAACGCTTGCACCCTCCGTATTACCGCGGCTGCTGGCACGGAGTTAGCCGGTGCTTCTTCTGCGGGTAACGTCAATCGACAAGGTTATTAACCTTATCGCCTTCCTCCCCGCTGAAAGTACTTTACAACCCGAAGGCCTTCTTCATACACGCGGCATGGCTGCATCAGGCTTGCGCCCATTGTGCAATATTCCCCACTGCTGCCTCCCGTAGGAGTCTGGACCGTGTCTCAGTTCCAGTGTGGCTGGTCATCCTCTCAGACCAGCTAGGGATCGTCGCCTAGGTGAGCCATTACCCCACCTACTAGCTAATCCCATCTGGGCACATCCGATGGTGTGAGGCCCGAAGGTCCCCCACTTTGGTCCGAAGACGTTATGCGGTATTAGCTACCGTTTCCAGTAGTTATCCCCCTCCATCAGGCAGTTTCCCAGACATTACTCACCCGTCCGCCACTCGTCACCCGAGAGCAAGCTCTCTGTGCTACCGTTCGACTTGCATGTGTTAGGCCTGCCGCCAGCGTTCAATCTGAGCCATGATCAAACTCTTCAATTAAAAGTTCGATTTGCTGAAACAAGTTCAGCGGTGCTCAAGTGTAAAACGTCATAATGAATTTCATTATGTGTTCACTCTTAAGGCTTGATATTTTTTTGCGCCCTGCGGCGCTGATATCAATCCTGCGAGTGCCCACACAGATTGTCTGATAAATTGTTAAAGAGCAGTGCCACATAATCTCGTGTGGCGCGGGGTGCAGATATTACGCTTTCCCGCTGAAGAGTCAAGGAATTTTCTCACTTTTCTCTTCCTGACCCGGCGACCTGTAAGTCGTTGTTCCGTGTCAGTGGAGGCGCAGTATAGGGATTTTCTGGAGTCTGACAAGCGCTAAATGCAAAAAACTTTTCAACCGATTATTTTTCACTCACAAACCGACTAAAGTGCCAGTTTTTCGAGCTTTTCGAAGCCATAACGCTTCAAAACGGGCATTAATTGTACTGCCTGCTCGGTGATGTCCATGCAGAAAGCGATATTGCTGTCGGCAGAAAAAGCTGCCGGGGATTCATTTTCTAATAACCAGGCCGTACGACGCGCTATCGCCGCGCCTGAATCCACTAAACGCGTCCCTTCCGGCAATACCTGCTGTAACTCCTCATTTAACAGAGGAAAGTGGGTACAGCCCAGCACGACGGTATCCGGCGGTTCTTTCATTCGCAGCCACGGCTGCAAAATGCGGCGAACCTCTTCCAGCGGAACGGGCTTACCCTGCAGCTTGGCTTCAGCCAGCTCAACCAGCTCTGCCGATCCCAACATTTCCGTTTTACATTCACTGGCAAAACGCGCCACCAGCTCGTGAGTATAAGGACGCTTAACCGTACCTCGCGTCGCCAGTAATCCGACGATGCCATTACGGGTCAAACGGGCAGCCGGTTTAATCGCGGGCACGACGCCAACAACAGGGAAGTCAAAACGGGCACGAAGTGCTGGGAGGGTAACGGTACTGGCAGAGTTACAGGCTATCACCACTAACGCCAGCGGGTAGCGACGGGTGACAGCCTCTACGATATCGACAACGCGATGAACGATGAACTCTTCAGACTTTTCACCATAAGGAAAGGCCACGTTATCGAAGGCATAAAGGTAGTGGAGATCCGGCATCAGCTGCCGGAGCTCTTCATAGACTGAAAGCCCACCGACGCCGGAGTCAAAAACCAGCACGGTAGGACGCTCTTTAGAAGGTGTAGCTGCCGCTGAGGTAATACTCCCTTCCTGGAGTTTGATAGCCATAAACTGTCTCGTAATCTTTATCGAACAGGTTGGCTATTCTACCACGAACGGTCAGCTGAGACGTGACCGGATACGAAACGGCGAGATCCCACAGGCTCACGCCACCCAGTTTGACGGTGCGGGTAGTATAAGAGGTATTGAAGTCCTTATCGTAACGCTCGCCCAGGTATTGATAGCTGAGTGACCAGTCAAAATCATAAATCGTGTAATCCAGCTGGTACTTAACCTGCTGCTTAGCACGACGAACAAGGATTTCGTTGGTATTGCCGTCACGCGGATCCACATAGTCATAAGAAACGGTATGGCTCAGTGGGCCGGTATCGAATGACGCGGTAGCCTCTACACCTTTAATAGTGGCTTTATCGATATTGTAATAACGGAACGTGGTTGGATCGCTGTCAATCAGGTTATCAATGTCGTTGCGATAACCCGACAGGCGCCAGTTAACCGGACCGGTCAGCCCTTCGAAGCCTCCTTCCCACTGCTTGCTTTTTTCCGGGTCCAGATCGCGGTTACCATAGACTCCACTGTATAACTGGCTCAGATTTGGTGCCTTAAACGCGGTACCGTAAGAGGCGAAGACGCTGTAACCATCAACAAACTCCCACGCGGCACTGGTTTGCCAGGTGTTATGCCAGCCGAAGGTATTGTTGTCATCGCCACGAACTGCCCCTTCCAGCGTGACGCTGCCCAGCTTTTGTTGTGCCGTGGCATACACGCCGGTGTTACGTTGTTCCTGCCCTTCAGTAACAGTACTGGTGTTCGGCTCTGACGTTTGCTTCTGCCAGTCCACGCCGGCGCTGACGGTGCCGTAACCGACAGCAACGGTGTTACCCCATTGCAGGTTGTACTGCTCAACATCATCCAGCGTGGCGGGATCGGCATAACGTCCCAGACGCGGATCGTAATTGTAATCCTTGGTATGGCTGTAGCTGGCAATCAGCTGAGTGGAATAGATGTCACGGTTAAAGCGCAGCCCGGTATCCCACGTCTGGCTGTAAAGCTGACGGGTATCAACCAGTGCGCCGGGAACGTTATAACTGAGGCTGCTATCGTACGCGGTGCGGTTGTCGTAGCCATAGCCACGCACAAAACCGCTCAGCTCGTCACTAAACTGTTGTTCTACCGAGCCGTAGAGGGATTTACTCATAAATCCATCACGATCTTTCTGTGCCGGGTCCCCGTAGACGTCAGGATAGTTGGCAACCACGTCATAACCCTTGGTATAGGTATAGTTACCTGCCAGGGTCACCCGGGTGTTTGGTCCAAGCATCTGCTGAGTCGAACCATCATAAGACTGATAGCCATTCGAGCCGACGCCGGCGGTAAGCGTCGTACCTGGTTTGCTGCGGCCGGTGATAATGTTAACCACACCGCCAATGGCATCTGAGCCGTATACGGCAGAACGCGCGCCACGGACATATTCAATACGCTGGACAAGTGAAATGGGGATCTGGCTGAGGTCGGAAGAGCCGCTGATACCGGCCTGGTTCAGACGGACACCATCAATCAGCACCAGCACATGGCGGGATTCGGTACCACGGATAAACAGCGAGCTCTGCTGTCCCAGGCCCCCGTACTGCGCGATATCAACACCGGGCAGACGACGCATCACATCCGCGACGCTTTTGGACTGCCAACGGTCAATTTCTTCCCGGGTGACAACCGTAGTCGGGGCTAATACCGAAGAAACAGGCTGCGCAAAGCGATTCGCCGTGGTGACCAGCGTATTATCCGCATCCTGTGCAAAGCCATTTTGCGCCCAGAGGGAAATCGCCGTTGCGCTAAAAGCCAACAGTGGGGTTTTATTAATTATCATTTTTGACAAAGCATCCATAAATTCATGCAGGATGCCGCAGGCCTGCGACCGATAGCACGCGATGGTCACAGGAATTGCGACGTAATACCGGCAGGTCTTCGGGCTCGGAATCATAAATGGCGAAGACTTCCCATCCGGAGACAGTGTCTGAATTACGTTCGCCAAGACATTCCCTACCGCTGCGCGTCAGCTCCAGCTTGATACTGGATTCCCTTTTAACTGTTTGAAAGGCCGGAAATCGCATCTTATGTTCAACAATGAGAGAAGTCCAGATATCCAGACATCCAAAACCCAGCGAAACTGCACAATACTGGACATTGAGTGCCAGATGCCTACAATCGCCCGGCAATAAAAGCCCTTCAACCCAGGAAAACGCATGACGCCCGAACAGCTGCCCATTGAACACTATGATGCCCAACTTGAGGAAAAGGTTACCCGTCTGCAGACGTTGATGACCCCGTTTGCGGCTCCGGAAGTTGACGTATTTCGTTCACCGGTCAGCCATTACCGTATGCGCGCGGAGTTTCGTCTCTGGCATGAAGGGGATGACCTGTATCACATCATCTTTGATCAACAGACCCGCGAGCGGATTCGGGTTGACAGCTTCCCGGCGGCCAGCCAGTTAATCAATGCGCTGATGCCACGCCTGATTGCCGCCGTTCGCGATAACAAAACGCTGCGCCACAAGCTTTTCCAGGTCGATTATCTGTCCACGCTGAGCAACCAGATCGTGGTTTCAATGCTGTATCACCGTGCTCTGACCGAAGAGTGGCAGCAGGAAGCGGAAGCCCTGCGGGATGCGCTGCGGGCAGAAGGCTTTGACTTACAGCTGATTGGTCGCGCCACCAAGACCAAAATCTGCCTGGATCGCGATTACGTTGATGAGTGTTTACCGGTTGCCGGAAAAGACATTATCTATCGTCAGGTCGAAAACAGCTTCACCCAGCCGAATGCGGCGATGAATATTCAGATGCTGGAGTGGGCGCTGGAAGTCACCAAAGATTCATCCGGGGATTTGCTGGAGCTGTATTGCGGTAACGGCAATTTCTCGCTGGCGCTGGCCCGCAACTTTAACCGCGTGCTGGCGACTGAAATCGCGAAACCGTCGGTGGCCTCAGCTCAGTACAATATTGCGGTGAACAATATTGATAACGTGCAGATCATCCGCATGTCAGCGGAAGAGTTTACCGAAGCAATGAAAGGGAAGCGCCAGTTCAGGCGTCTGGAAGGCATCGATTTGCAGAGCTATCAGTGCGAGACGATCTTCGTCGATCCGCCGCGCAGTGGGCTGGATGCCGATACGGTGAAAATGGTGCAGGCTTACCCGCGCATCCTTTATATCTCCTGCAACCCGCAAACGCTGTGCGAAAACCTGGCCACACTGTCAGAAACGCACACGGTTGAGAAGCTGGCGCTGTTCGATCAGTTCCCGTATACCCACCATATGGAGTGCGGCGTTCTGCTGACCCGACGCTAAAAGGTTGGGCGACCTCAGTCGCCCATTTTACTCCTGGCTTTTGCGCGTACGCAGCTTCAGCCCAATCCAGAACACCAGCGCTACCATCAGGATGGTCGGGATAAAGTTAGAGCCGATTTCCGGGTATTCCGCGCGCACAATGGCGCTGTAAAGCAGGATACCAAGCAGAAAAAAAGCGGCGGCCAGTGAAGGCATGCCATCCGGCATTGAGCGGTTAAGATAGCGTTGATGCAGGCACCAGGCCGCCAGGCCAAGCGCGATAAGCGGAAAAATTGAGAACGGCACAAGGGAACTGAATAACACCGAAAACGTCCCGTTGATCGACAAACCGGTAAGAAATGCCAGCAACAGCGTACCTCTGTCACGGCCAGGCGCTAAACTCATGTCACTTTCCTTTAGTCATGGGATTCCAGCGTTACCGCCAGCCTCTCCTGTTCACGACGATACCAGTAATAAGCCCCTTTCGAAATCATCCGCAGCTGCAACACCAGCCGTTCTTCCAGCTGACGGCGCTGATCGATATCGATATCCAGCGCTTCCGCACCGGCGTTAAACACGATAATGACCATGGCTTCCGCCTGCGCTTCAGTGAAGCTGCGCGGCATGCGGTTTTCAATCTCAAGGTAGTCCGCCAGTTCGGCGATAAAATGCTGAATTTCCCGGGCCACCGCGGCACGAAACGCCGCCGAAGTCCCGGAACGTTCCCGCAGCAACAGGCGGAATGCGTTGGGATTGTTGCCAATAAACTCCATAAACGTGGAGACCGAGGTGCGAATGACGCTGCCCCCTTTGGCGATGCGTTGACGCGCCTGGCGCATCAGCTGGCGTAGCATCAGACCACTTTCATCTACCATGGTTAGCCCTAACTCATCTACATCACGGAAATGACGATAGAATGACGTCGGTGCGATCCCCGCTTCCCTGGCGACTTCTCTCAGACTCAGGCTGGCAAAACTCCGCTCGGCACTTAGTTGACTAAATGCCGCTTCAATCAGCGAACGTCTTGTCCGTTCTTTCTGCTGTGCTCTGACGCCCATGGTAGTCATGTTTGTGCCTGTTTTACTTAGCTGATCGGCACTATAACAAAAATTTCAGCGTACAGTGGCATCTAGTTTGTGAGCGCCTGTTAACCCCACGCTTTGACAAATGATGGCAAAAAAGTCGGTTAGAATTGGGAAGTGGTCATCGGGATGTTAGAATCTCGTTGAAAAATTGTATAAAAAAATAGGACGTATTGGTATGCAACAGTCTTATGATTACGACGCCATTGTGATTGGTTCAGGTCCTGGCGGTGAGGGAGCCGCGATGGGCCTGCTGAAACAGGGTGCCCGCATCGCCGTTATCGAGCGCTATCACAACATCGGTGGCGGCTGTACGCATTGGGGAACCATTCCATCTAAAGCACTGCGTCATGCAGTCAGCCGTATTATCGAGTTCAACCAGAACCCGCTTTACAGCGATCAGACCCGTCTGTTGCGCTCCTCGTTTGCCGACATCCTTAACCACACTGAAAACGTGATTAGCCAGCAAACCCGTATGCGCCAGGGGTTCTATGAACGTAACCGCTGCGAACTGTATCAGGGTGATGCACGCTTTATCGATGCCAACACCATTGAAATTGCGTCCCACGACGGTAGCCTGGAGCGCCTGACGGCAGAGAAATTTGTCATCGCCTGCGGTTCACGCCCTTACCATCCTGCAGACGTCGACTTTACCCATCCTCGCGTTTACGACAGCGACTCCATTCTGAACCTGCACCATGAACCCGGCCACGTCATTATTTATGGCGCTGGGGTGATTGGCTGTGAGTACGCCTCAATCTTCCGTGGCCTGAACGTGAAGGTCGATTTGATTAACACTCGCGACCACCTGCTGGCGTTCCTCGATCAGGAAATTTCGGATTCACTTTCCTACCACTTCTGGAACAGCGGCGTGGTTATTCGCCATAACGAAGAGTTCGAGAAGATTGAAGGCGTCAGTGACGGGGTGATTATGCACCTCAAGTCAGGCAAGAAAGTGAAAGCTGACTGCCTGCTTTACGCCAACGGACGTACCGGTAACACCGATTCGCTGTCGCTGGAAAATGTGGGTCTGGAAGCGGACGGCCGTGGATTGCTGAAAGTGAACAGCATGTATCAGACCGCTCAACCGCATATTTACGCGGTGGGTGATGTGATTGGCTACCCAAGTCTGGCCTCTGCGGCTTACGATCAGGGCCGTATTGCGGCACAGGCGCTGATTAAAGGTGAAGCCAATGCCCACCTGATTGAAGACATCCCTACCGGGATTTATACCATCCCTGAGATCAGCTCTGTCGGCAAAACGGAACAGCAGCTGACGGCGATGAAGGTGCCATACGAAGTCGGACGTGCGCAGTTTAAGCATCTGGCGCGTGCGCAGATTGTCGGGATGAATGTCGGGAGCCTGAAAATTCTCTTCCACCGCGAAACCAAAGAGATCCTTGGCATCCACTGCTTTGGTGAGCGTGCTGCGGAGATCATTCATATCGGCCAGGCCATCATGGAACAGAAGAACGGCGGCAACACGATCGAGTACTTCGTGAATACCACCTTCAACTATCCCACCATGGCCGAAGCCTACCGCGTGGCGGCATTAAACGGTTTAAACCGCCTGTTTTAACGCCGGGCCCATATAGTTTTGCATATGGACCTTGATTGCCTCTGCCAGCTGCTCATAGCGGCCGCGCAGTGGCGATCCCGGGCGATAAACCAGCGCGATAGTACGCTGCGGGACAGGTTTGTAGCACGGCAGATAGCAAACCCCGTCGCGCACGCGTTCTTTCGGTACGGCTAACGCCGGTAACAGCGTGATGCCGCTGCCTGCTGCCACCATATTGCGCAACGTCTCCAGACTGGTCGCACGGAAGTGCGTATCTTCATCTGCGCCTGCCTGGAAGCAGAATCCCATTGCCTGATCGCGTAAGCAGTGCCCGTCTTCCAGCATCAACAGCTTTTCACCGGCCAAATCGGACATCGGTACACGATCGCGATCGCGCCACGGGTGATCCTGATAAATCGCCAGCTTCATCGGCTCGTCAAACAACGGCACCTCAATAAAGGCTTCCGACTCTTTCACCAGCGCCAGAATGGCACAATCCAGCTTCCCGCTATCCAGCTGAGCCAGCAACTGCTGGGTCTGCGCTTCGTGCAGGTACATTTCCAGCTTAGGGAAGGTTTTATGCAGGTTGGGGACGATCTGCGGCAACAAATACGGCCCGACAGTCGGTATCAGCCCGATATGCATTGGCCCGGACATCTCTTCGCCTTGCTGGCTGGCCATCTCCTTTAGCACTTTCACTTCACGTAAAACCGTACGCGCCTGATCGACCAGCAACAGTCCAGCCTGGGTAAACAGTACCTTACGACTGGTTCGCTCGAGTAACATCACGCCAAGCTCATCTTCAAGCTTGCGGATCTGGCCGCTCAGGGTGGGTTGGCTGACATGGCAGGAATCTGCTGCACGTCGAAAATGACGATGTTCGGCCAACGCTACCAGGTATTCAAGATCACGAATATTCATTTTATCCTCCGGGCCACGATAGTCCGTGGCGATAGATAGGATAGCAATCAACGATTATCCCTATCAAGCGCAGATGGCAATAATGTCCCCCGTTCGCGAGATAAATCAATTTTTAAGAAATTACAGAGGGTATTTATGTTTGCTAGTCAGGAAGGTAAGTCAGTCCCGCAGGTCACTTTTCATACTCGTCAGGGCGATAACTGGGTAGATGTTACTACTGATGAGCTGTTCAAAGATAAAACCGTCATTCTGTTTTCGCTGCCGGGTGCCTTTACCCCAACCTGCTCTTCCAGCCATTTACCACGTTACAACGAACTGTCTGACGTCTTTAAAAAGCACGGCGTTGATAGCATTCTCTGTGTGTCGGTAAACGACACCTTTGTGATGAATGCCTGGAAAGCCGATCAGCACGCCTCGAACATTACGTTTATTCCCGATGGCAACGGTGATTTTACCCGTGGCATGGAGATGCTGGTTGAGAAAGCCGACCTTGGCTTTGGCCCACGTTCATGGCGTTACTCCATGCTGGTGCGCAACGGCGTGGTAGAAAAAATGTTCGTTGAACCCAACAAGCCGGGCGACCCGTTTGAGGTGTCTGATGCTGACACCATGCTGCGCTATCTGGCACCGGAGTTTAAGGTGCAGGAGTCCGTCTCGCTGTTCACCAAGCCAGGCTGTTCATTCTGCGCTAAGGCCAAACAGATGCTGCAGGATCGCGGTATTCAGTACGAGGAGATTGTGCTGGGCCAGGACGCGACAACCGTCAGCCTTCGCGCCGTAACGGGCCGAGCAACGGTGCCACAGGTCTTTATCGGTGGACGCCACATTGGTGGCAGCGACGATCTGGAAAAGTTTTTTGTAGCCTGAGAACCTGAGCAGAACGGGTGATGCCCGCATGACCCGTTCTCTTATGTGCCGAGAACGTATAATAAAGTCGAATCTTATTTGGCGGACCTCTGGTCCGCCTTTTTTTCGCGTGAAAGAAAACGTTTCCCGCTCTGACGCACCTTAAATCAGACGATTTTTCGCATCAGTGATCGCCAGCGACACCTGATGAGGAGAAACGCCGCCCTTCGCATTACGTTTGTCCAGGCAGGATTGCAGTGACAGGAACGGATAGACATCTTCGGCAATCACGCTGCTGTAAGCCTGCAATTCCGTCAGCGGCAGAGCTTCCAGCGCCACGCCTTTAGCAATCGCCGCAACCACAACTTCACCGACAACATGGTGAGCTTCACGGAACGGCACGCCTTTGCTGACCAGATAATCCGCCAGTTCGGTTGAGTTAGCGTAACCCTGTTCTGCCGCTTCCTGACAACGCGGACGCTTCACCTGAATACCATCCAGCACCAGCGCCGCCATATGCAGGCAGTCTGACCAGGTATCCAGCGCGTCAAACAGGCCTTCTTTATCTTCCTGCATGTCTTTGTTGTAAGCCAGCGGCAGACCTTTCAATGTCATCATCATGCCGGTCAACGCGCCCTGTACACGGCCACATTTGCCACGGATCAGCTCCAGCGCATCCGGGTTTTTCTTCTGAGGCATCAGAGAAGAACCGGAGGTCACGCGGTCGGATAGCTCAACAAAGCCCGCTTCACCGGTGTTAAAGAAGATCAGGTCTTCTGCGAAACGCGACAGATGCACCATGCCGATCGAGGCATTGGACAGCAGTTCCAGCACGTGATCGCGGTCAGACACCGTGTCCAGACTGTTACGGGTGGCGGACGCAAAGCCCAACCAGCCGGCCAGCTGCTCACGATCGATTTCGTACGCGGTTCCGGCTAATGCGCCACAGCCTAACGGGCTGACATCCAGGCGCTTCAGCGTATCCTGCAGGCGGCTTTCATCACGCGCCAGCATTTCCACATACGCCAGGCACCAGTGCGCAAAGGTCACCGGCTGAGCGCGTTGCAGGTGGGTGTAACCCGGCATCACCGCATCCTGGTTTGCTTCCGCAGTGGCCACCAGCGCCTGCTGCAACTGGCGGGAAGCGATCAGCAATTCGCTGACCTGCGCTTTACACCACAATTTCAGATCGGTCGCCACCTGGTCATTACGGCTGCGTCCGGTATGGAGCTTTTTGCCAAGCGCGCCGACCTTCTCGATCAGGCGTCCCTCAACATAGCTGTGAATATCTTCTGCATCGCTTTCAAGGATTTGCTGCGGATTGGCACGCACCTCTTCCAGCAATACCGTCAGCGCGCTTTCCAGCTGCTGCTGCTCTTCTGCGGTCAGAACATTGACCGTCACCAGCGCTTTGGACCAGGCAACGGATCCGACAATATCCTGCTCTGCCAGACGATAGTCGAAGCGCAGCGAGTCATTAAACTGTTTGAAACGTTGATCTGCTGCCTGAGTAAACCGTCCACCCCAAAGTGCCATGTCAGTGCTCCATTAATTCGTTTGGTGAGAGTAAATTTTTAGCGGGGCGCCAGAGAGGATCTCCCTGGCGCGATTGGCCTGAACTCAGGCCTTGTTCTTTTCGTTCAGCGCACGGATGCGTGAAGAAAGGGAGAACAGACGGATGAAGCCACCCGCGTGACGGTGATCGTACACTTCATCTTCGCCGAAGGTCGCGAACTCTTCAGAATAGAGGCTGTTAGCCGATTTCTTCTGCGTTGCCGTCACGGTGCCTTTGTACAGCTGCAGCACCACTTCGCCGTTGACGTCTTCAGCCAGTGACTCAGCCGCCGCCTGGATGGATTTGCGCAGTGGCGCGAACCAGCGACCGTCGTACACCACATACGACATCTCATGGCCCAGCTGCTCACGCCATTTGAAGCTGTCACGGTCCAGAACCAGCTGCTCTACGGCGCGCAGTGCGTTCACCATGATGGTGCCGCCTGGGGTTTCGTAGCAGCCGCGGGATTTGATGCCGACCAGACGGTTTTCCACGATGTCGATACGGCCAACGCCGTGTTTGGCACCGATCACGTTCAGCGCGTCCAGACACTGGAACGGGCTCATCGCTTTGCCGTTAACCGCAACAACGCGGCCTTTCTCAACAGTCACAGTCACCTGCTCCGGCTGATCTGGCGCTTCCAGCGGATCGACGGTCCACACCCAGCAATCTTTATTCGGTGCATTCCATGGGCTTTCCAGCACGCCGCCTTCGGTAGAGATATGCCAGGCGTTTTCATCACGGCTGTAGATCTTTTCCAGAGAGGCGGTGGTTGGGATGTTGCGCTCTTTCAGGTAGTCCAGCAGGGCTTCACGGGAACGCAGGTTCCACTCACGCCATGGCGCAACCACTTTCAGCTGTGGTGCCAGCGCGGTATAGGTGGTTTCGAAACGCACCTGGTCGTTACCCTTACCGGTCGCACCGTGGCACAGCGCATCGGCACCCACTTTCAACGCCAGCTCAACCTGCGCTTTAGCGATGATTGGACGCGCCATCGAGGTGCCCAGCAGATAGGTGCCTTCGTACAACGCACCGGTCTGCAGCACGGGGTAAACGTATTCGCTGATGAATTCTTCACGCAGATCGACAACGTGACATTCGGACGCGCCTGACTGCAGAGCTTTCTGCTCAACGCCTTCAAGATCGCCACGTTCCTGACCGATATCAGCCACAAATGCGACCACTTCACAGCCGCCGTAGTTCTCTTTCAGCCATGGAATGATGGCGGAGGTATCCAGACCACCGGAGTAAGCCAGAACGATTTTTTTGATGCTCTTGTCTTGCATTGTCTTTTCCTTGAATCCGTTTCTGATTAAGCGAGGATCCGGGTGCCAATTGACACGCCGTTAAATAGGGTCGGCAGCTGCTCAGCATGACGCCAGCTGGCGATATCTACCGGACGGCCCAGCGTGCGGGCAGCGTCCAGGGCTGCATTGACTTTGACAATCATACCGTCGGTGATCACGCCTTCAGCAATCAACTTCTCAGCTTTGGCGGCGGTCATCTCTTCGATACGCTGTCCCTGGCCGTCGAGGATGCCACTGACATCCGACAGCAGGATTAAATCGGCACCCAGGGTGGCCGCCAATGCGGTCGCAGCCTGGTCGGCGTTGACGTTCATTAACTTACCATCCTGAGTGATGCCGATGGAACTGATCACTGGCAGGAAACCGGCGGTCAGCAGAGTATTAATTAACATCGGCGAACCTGGCGTGGCCAGACCCACGTGGCCGAGTTCTTCGTCGAAGGCTTCCACGTTAACGCTGCTGCCGTCGCCCAGGCAGAGGCCAACTGCCTCGATGCCGTGCTTTTTCGACCAGGCCAGCAGGGTTTTGTTTGCGGTTCCCGCCAGGGCGCCGGTAATAATGTCGATCTGATCCGCAGGCGTGACGCGCAGGCCATTTTTCTTTTTCACCGGCAGCGAGAGCTTGCTCATCAGCTCATCCACCAGGCAGCCACCGCCGTGCACAATCAGCAGTGGACGCTGATGCTCAGCCCGGTAGGCCACCAGCGCGCCAAACAGGCGCTCAAGCGCTTCTTCGCTATCCAGCAGCACGCCACCGAGTTTAATAATTAAAGGAGTCGTCATAATCATCTTCACCGATTAAATAAGTGACTGCGTTTCCGGGAAGCCGAAACGAATATTCAGGCATTGCACTGCCTGCGAGGAGGCGCCTTTCAACAGGTTGTCTTCTGCCGACACGACAATCAGGTGTTCACCCTTCACCGCGAAGCCGATGTCGCAGAATGGCAGACCAACAACACCCTTAATGGACGGCACGCCTTTGTCGTAAACACGCACCAATGGCTTATCGTGATAGGCATTATGGAACGCTTCTGCCACGTCGTCAGCGGTCACACCTGCTTTTAACCGGCAGGTGGTGGTGGCCAGAATACCGCGCGGGAAGTTGCCCAGATGCGGGGTGAAGATCACCGGCACACCGAGGTGCGCTTCGATTTCTGGGTGATGACGATGGGTGAAAATACCGTACGGCTGCAGGCTGACTTCACAGAAGCTGGTGCCGACCGCCGCTTTGCGCCCTGCTCCGCTCACGCCGCTGGTGGCGTTAATCACCGGCCATTGCGCATCGTTCAGCAGGCCCGCTTCGACCAGCGGCTTTAAGGCCAGCTGGGCAGCGGTAGGATAACAACCCGGCACCGCAATCAGCTGCGCTTCTTTAATTTTGTCATGCTGCCACTCGGCAAGACCATATACCGCTTTTTCCAGCCAGTCCTGATGCTGATGCGGGAAGCCGTAGTAGTCTGTGAAGAAGCTTTGATCGTTCACGCGGAAAGCAGCGGAGAGATCGAATACCACACAACCCGCGGCGAGGAACTCTGGCGCAAGGTCATGGCTGACTTCGTGGGCGGTCGCCAGAAAAACGACGTCCACTTTATCGGCATACTGCGAGGCGCTGCTCAGGGGCTGCAGCGGCATATCAAGGATGCCTTTCAGCTGCGGATGAAGATCGGAAAGTAATTTTCCTGCGTCCGGGCTTTGCGCTGAAACCGCCAAAGCGGTTATGTTCACCTGTGGATGACGATTCAGGTAAGTCGCAAGCTCTACGCCAGCATAACCACTGGCACCAACAATCAGCGTATTCAACATCAGACTGACACCTTTTTCTGGTCTCAAATTTCCGGGCTGCAGCGAATTTTCGCTGTCTTCCCACGCGAGCGGCGCTGGACGATGGAGCAATTTGTGGTTTCCATCCGTACGCCGTTAATGTATTTTTATTCACTATTAATGCATGAATATGACACTATCCTAACTCAAGGAATGGCAACAGTGAAGACAAAATTACCCCCTTTTATCGAGTTATACCGTGAGTTGATTGCCACACCGTCGATCAGCGCAACCGATATTGCCATCGATCAGAGTAATGAAACTTTAATCAATTTGCTGGCAGGCTGGTTCCGTGACCTTGGCTTCAGCGTTGAAGTGCAACCGGTGCCCGGCACGCGCCACAAATTCAATATGCTGGCCAGAACCGGAAACGGCGCGGGCGGCCTGCTGCTCGCCGGTCATACCGATACCGTACCGTTCGACGATGGGCGCTGGACGCGCGATCCGTTCACCCTGACCGAGCATGACAACAAGCTTTACGGCCTGGGCACCGCCGACATGAAAGGTTTCTTTGCCTTTATTTTAGATACTCTGCGTGATGTTGACGTGACCAAACTGGAAAAGCCGCTCTACATCCTCGCCACCGCCGATGAAGAAACCACCATGGCCGGCGCGCAGTATTTCTCTGAAAACACCACCATCCGCCCGGACTGCGCGATTATTGGTGAGCCCACCTCACTGAAACCGGTGCGGGCTCATAAAGGCCATTTATCTCAGTCGATCCGCATTCAGGGCCAGTCGGGTCACTCAAGCGATCCGGCGCGTGGCGTCAATGCGATTGAGCTGATGCATGAGTCCATCACTCACCTGATGGGCCTGCGTAATACGTTGAAAGAGCGCTATCACCATGATGGCTTTGCCATCCCGTATCCGACCATGAACTTCGGCTACATCAACGGCGGCGATGCGCCAAACCGCATCTGTGCCTGCTGTGAGATGTATATGGATATTCGTCCGTTACCGGGCCTGTCACTGCAGGATCTGGAAGGTTTGCTGGATGATGCACTGGCTCCGGTGAGTGAACGCTGGCCCGGCCGGGTGACGATTGGCGAATTGCATCCGCCCATTCCAGGCTACGAATGTCCGCGCAACCATCAGCTGGTGCAGGTAGTGGAGAAATTACTGGGTACCGAAACCGAAGTGGTGAACTACTGTACCGAAGCGCCGTTCATTCAGAGGCTGTGCCCAACGCTGGTTTTGGGCCCGGGATCGATCGATCAGGCGCACCAACCGGACGAATATATCGACACCGCATTTATTAAACCCACCCGCGAATTGATCGCTCAGGTTGTGCAGCATTTTTGCCACCACTAAATCACATTTGGGGCAATTCACTGCTGAAACAGCGTGTTGCCCCTGATTTATTCCGTCTTTCATGATAAGAATAACTTATCTCACTTGCCTGTAATTAAATTTCATAAATTACCGACATTTAGCCGCTGAAGCCGCCAGATTTAAGTCATTTGACGAATGGTAACGAACGTGGCTAGATAAAAGGCAAAGTTATGCCGGCAACGGTGAAATAAAGTGACAAAAACAAGAAGGGTGTCAGGGGTCATATGAACGAACAATATTCCGCAATGCGAAGTAATGTCAGTATGCTCGGCAAACTGCTCGGGGATACGATTAAGGATGCACTTGGAGAGAACATCCTTGAGCGGGTGGAAACCATCCGCAAACTCTCGAAGTCATCACGTGCGGGAAATGACGCCCACCGTAAAGAATTGCTGTCAACGCTGCAAAACCTGTCGAATGATGAGCTGCTGCCTGTTGCACGCGCCTTCAGTCAGTTTTTGAATCTGACTAACGTTGCCGAGCAGTACCATACGATTTCCCCGAAGGGTGAAGGGGCCAATCACCCGGAAATGCTGACCAAAGTCTTTGATCGCCTGAAGCAGCAACCTCATCTGACCGAAGCCTCGATCCGTGAAGCTATCGAATCGCTTTCACTGGAACTGGTGCTGACTGCACACCCGACGGAGATCACCCGTCGTACTTTGATCCACAAACTGGTTGAAGTGAACAGCTGCCTGAAGCAGCTCGATCATAACGATCTTTCTGATTACGACCGATCGCAGATTATGCGCCGCCTGCGCCAGCTGGTTGCTCAGGCCTGGCATACCGATGAAATCCGTAAATACCGCCCTTCGCCGGTTGATGAAGCCAAATGGGGCTTCGCCGTGGTCGAAAACAGCCTGTGGGAAGGCGTGCCTAACTTCCTGCGCGAACTGAATGAGCAGGTTGAAGCCTCGTTCGGCGTCAAGCTGCCGGTGGATTTCGTGCCGATCAAGTTCACTTCGTGGATGGGCGGCGACCGTGACGGCAACCCGAACGTCACCGCCGATATCACCCGCCATGTGCTGCAGCTTAGCCGCTGGAAAGCGACCGACCTGTTCCTGCGTGATATCGCCGTGCTGGTGTCAGAGCTGTCGATGTCTGAATGTACGCCAGAAGTGCGTGAGCTGTGTGGTAACCCGGAAGCGCTGGAACCTTACCGCGAGATCATGAAAAACCTGCGTGGTCAGCTGATGAGCACCCAGGCCTACCTGGAACGTCGTCTGAAGGGCGAACGTCTGCCGCGCCCGGCTGACCTGTTGATCTCCAACGACCAGCTGTGGGACCCGCTGTACACCTGTTATCAATCCCTGCAAGCGTGCGGCATGGGCATCATTGCCAATGGCCAGCTGCTGGATACGCTGCGCCGCGTGAAGTGCTTCGGCGTGCCTTTGGTGCGCATTGATATCCGCCAGGAAAGCACCCGCCACACTGAAGCCATTGCCGAAATCACCCGCTTCCTCGGTCTGGGTGATTATGAAAGCTGGTCAGAAGCCGACAAACAGGCGTTCCTGATCCGCGAACTGAATTCAAAACGTCCGCTGCTGCCGCGCAACTGGGAGCCAAGTGCCGATACGCGTGAGGTGCTTGAAACCTGCCGCGTCGCCGCTGAAGTGCCGAAAGGTTCGATTGCCGCTTACGTTATCTCGATGGCCAAAGTGCCGTCCGACGTGCTGGCGGTGCATTTGCTGCTGAAAGAAGCCGGCATCCCGTTCACCATGCCGGTAGCACCGCTGTTTGAAACGCTGGATGACCTGAACAATGCCAATGACGTGATGAGCCAGCTGCTCAACATCGACTGGTATCGCGGCATCATTCAGGGCAAGCAGATGGTAATGATTGGCTACTCTGACTCGGCGAAAGATGCCGGCGTGATGGCCGCAAGCTGGGCGCAATACGAAGCGCAGGATGCATTAATCAAAACCTGTGAGAAAGCCGGCATCGCCCTGACGTTGTTCCATGGACGCGGTGGCTCTATCGGCCGTGGCGGCGCACCTGCCCATGCGGCATTGCTGTCCCAGCCGCCGGGCAGCCTGAAGGGTGGCCTGCGCGTGACCGAACAGGGCGAGATGATCCGCTTTAAATACGGTCTGCCAGAAGTCACTATCAGCAGCCTGTCGCTGTATACCGGTGCCATTCTGGAAGCCAACCTGTTGCCACCGCCGGAGCCTAAGAAAGCGTGGTGCCGCATTATGGACCAGCTGTCTGCGGACTCTTGCGAGATGTATCGTGGCTACGTGCGTGAAAACAAAGATTTCGTACCTTACTTCCGCTCGGCAACGCCGGAGCAGGAGCTGGGCAAGTTGCCTCTGGGTTCCCGTCCGGCCAAACGCCGTGCAAGCAGTGGCGTTGAGTCGTTGCGTGCGATTCCGTGGATCTTTGCCTGGACGCAGAACCGCCTGATGCTGCCCGCCTGGCTGGGTGCCGGTGCCGCGCTGCAAAAAGCGATGGAAGCCGGTAATCAGGATGAGCTGGAAACCATGTGTCGCGACTGGCCGTTCTTCTCAACCCGTGTCGGCATGCTGGAGATGGTGTTTTCGAAAGCTGACCTGTGGCTGGCCGAATATTACGATCAGCGCCTGGTCGAACCGTCGTTGTGGCCACTGGGCAAACAGCTGCGCGATCAGCTGGACTCAGACATCAAAGCCATCCTGACTATCGCCAACGATGCGCACCTGATGGCCGATCAGCCATGGATTGCCGAATCGATTGCCTTGCGTAACGTCTACACCGATCCGCTTAACGTTCTGCAGGCAGAACTGCTCCACCGTTCACGTCAGCAGGAAGCGAAAGGTGAACCGGTCGATCCGCACGTAGAGCAAGCGCTGATGGTCACCATTGCTGGTGTGGCTGCCGGCATGCGCAACACCGGCTAAGCCGTCGTCGGGAGGCTCAGGCCTCCCGCAATTTCTGCAGCGGGCAACGCCCATAAAAAAAGACGCCTCCAGGCGTCTTTTTTCCTTTATTTCATCCGTTTCAGACGACGGCACCGCGCGGGCGAACGCCCAGCGTGTGGCAGATAGCGTAGCTCAGCTCTGCGCGATTCAAGGTGTAGAAATGGAAATCCTTCACCCCTTCACGACTGAGGATCTTCACCATATCCATGGCGACGTTGGCGCCAACCATTTTGCGCGTTTCAGGATCGTCGTCCAGCCCTTCAAACATGCTGGTCATCCAGCCCGGCACGCGCACGTTGGTCATGGTGGCAAAACGCTGCAGCTGCTTAAAGTTTGAAACCGGCAGAATGCCCGGGACGATTTCCACATCAATGCCGGCGGTCACGCAGCGATCGCGGAAACGCAGGTAGCTTTCCACGTCGAAGAAGAACTGGGTGATGGCACGGTTGGCACCGGCATCGACCTTACGCTTAAGGTTGATCAGGTCAGCCTGCGCGCTTTTCGCTTCCGGATGGACTTCCGGATAGGCGGCAACAGAGATATCAAAATCCCCAACGTCTTTCAGCAGGCCGACCAGATCGGCACCGTACATTTCCGGCTTACCGCTGCCCGGTGGCAGGTCACCCCGCAACGCCACGATATGGCGAATACCGTTGTTCCAGTAGTCCTGGGCGATGGTGCGCAGCTCGTCGCGAGTGGCATCCACACAGGTCAGATGCGGTGCCGCTTCCAGCCCGGTGCGATCCTTAATGCCTTTGATAATGCTGTGGGTACGGTCACGTTCGCCGGAGTTGGCGCCGTAGGTCACCGACACAAATTTAGGTTTCAGGCTGCTGAGACGATCGATAGAGTTCCACAGAGTTTGTTCCATTTCACTGGTACGCGGCGGGAAAAATTCAAAAGAGACGTTAATTTGCCCGTTCAGTTCGGCCAGATTCTGGTTCAACGCGTCGCGCTGATTGGCGTGGAAAAAACTCATACCTGCTTACCTCATCGATCGCTGCAATAGAATAAAAATCCCTCGCTGAACATCCATACGTTTAGACGTCCAGACATTCAAAATGAACGAAATCGCTTATTCAGTCAACAGATAGTTGGTCAACATGCGTGACAAATTCTCACTCAAGTTGAACAGACTTCATGATGGCAGGAAAATTTTGAGGAAAATCAGGGGCCAGCGGATGCCGGCCCCGAAGACAGGATTACAGCAGTTGTGCCAGACGGTTCAGGTCAGACTGAATGGCACCGGCGGTCACATCACGGCCAGCCCCCGGCCCACGGATAACCAGCGGGTTATCACGATACCAACGGCTTTCAATCGCGAAGACGTTATCGCACGGCAGCAGTGAAGCCAGCGGATGCTCGCTGCGCACCGCTTCCACACCCACGCGCGCTTTGCCATTGGCATCGAAGCGCGCCACGTAGCGCAGCAACAGCCCCATTTCCTGAGCGGCTTCAAAACGCTGCTGCATCTGGTCGTTCAACGCCTCACCATTTTCGAAGAAGTGATCGACCGACTCGCCCTTACAGCTGTCCGGCACCAGCGACTCGACGCGAACCTGATCCGGCTCGATGTCATAACCCGCTTCACGCGCCAGGATCACCAGCTTACGCATCACGTCCTGACCGGAGAGATCCACTCGCGGATCGGGCTCGGTCAGTCCCTGCTGCCAGGCTTGATCCACCAGCTCGGTAAAAGGCACCGTGCCGTCATACTGCAAGAACAGCCAGGAGAGCGTGCCGGAGAAGATGCCGCTGAGTGACAGAATGCTGTCGCCGCTTTCACGCAGATCGCGCACCGTATGGTTCACCGGCAAGCCCGCGCCGACGGTGGCGTTATACAACCACTGGCTGCCGGTCTTGGCGAACGCATCGCGGATCTGGCGATAACGATCGGTCGTTGACGCGCCCGCCACTTTATTGGCGCTGACCACATGGAAGCCGTAGCTGGCGAAATCCAGATACTGATCGGCCAGCGTTTCGCTGGCGGTGACATCCAGCACCACCAAATCATCATACGGGTGGGCACGCATCCACAGGAACAGCGACTCTTCATCCTGCTCGACCGCTTCATCTTCGAAGAAAGCCAGCGCGCGGGAGGCGTCCAGTCCGTCATAGTTCAGCAGGCTGCGGCGGCTGTCCACCACCCCAGCCAGCAGAAATTCGAAGCCGGTGCGGGCAGAGAGGATTTCCTGCTCACGTCCGAACAACTCCAGCCAGCGTGAACCGATATTGCCTTTGCCGAACAGCACCAGGCCAATACGCTTTTCCGCACGGAACAGCGAGTGGTGCAGGCCTCTGATCAGGCTTTCGGTCGGGCCAACACGCAACACCGCGACCAGACTGATTCCGTCTTCAGACTGCCAGATAAATTCTACCGGCTGATCTTTCAACTGCTGCCAGAAGCGGTGGCTGTGCAGCGGGTTACGGCAGACGCCCGCACCGACCATTGCCACCAGCGCCATGCCTTCACGCAGCTGAATGCGGCCAGGGATGCCCGCATCCTGCAGCAGATCCAGCGCGCTGCTGACCACTTCAGAGGTGTAGCACAGCTGAATAAGATTGCGGTCGGGATGCACACCGGTGGCCAGCGGACGCAGCTGCGCGCGTTTCAACAGGTGATCGATCTCTTTATGCTGAGAGGCAAAGTCGTGCTGCGAAGGCACATGGAACTCAATCAGACAGACGTCATCATGGCTGGTGACAATCCTTGCGCCCGTTCCGGAAGCCAGCACGCGCTCAATGCGGGTTGAACCCTGCTCAGGCTGATAGCTGCAACGCAGTTGCAGATCGATATCGCTGCCGGAGACGGGTTGCAGAGTACGGGTGTGCAGAACCGGCGCGGCGAGGCGCGCAAGTTCACTGGCTTCATCCAGACGAAGCAGCGGCAACAGGCAGGCATCCTTTACCTTGCGCGGATCGGCACTGTAGACGCCCGCCACGTCGCTCCAGATGGTGACGCGGGACACGCCCGCCAGCGCACCAATTTGCGTGGCTGAGTAGTCACTGCCGTTGCGACCGAGCAGCACCGTTTCACCCGCTTCATTGCGGCAGATAAAACCGGTGACCACCAGACGACGGTTGGGATGCTGGATCATCAGCTGCTGTAGCAGCGGCCAGGATTTCCCTTCGTCCACTTCCGGTTGCGCAGCACGCTCAGCACAGAGGAATTCACGCGCGTCCAGCCAACTGGACGCGATATCTTGCCGTGTCAGCACCGCAGCCATCAGCCTGGCGGACCAGATTTCGCCGTGTCCCACCACTTCGGCATAAACTGCATCGGTGATTTTGCCGTCCAGCAGCGCAGCGAGTTTTTCCAGATCGTGAATAAACTCGGCAATCATGCCGTCTGCCTGAGCAGGTGGCAGCAAGCTGGCAATCAGCTCGCTCTGATAGCGACGCAGCGCCTGCTGCACCTGGTGAGCCGATAACCGATCGCTCTGGCTTAACTTCAGCCAGCTGATCAACTGGTTGGTCGTGCTCCCCGCAGCGGAGACCACCATGATATCGCCGGGATGGCTGTATTCCGCCATGATCCCCGCCACACGCAGGTAACATTTGGCGTCCGCAAGACTGCTTCCACCAAATTTATGCAACTGACGCGTACCTGCTGCCACTGCTGACTGACTCATACTTACCTCTCGGCCGCTATCCGGAATGCATTATCCAGATCGGCGATTAAATCTTCGTGGTCTTCAATTCCAACTGACACGCGCAACAGCGTCTCAGAAATACCTGCGGCGGCACGGGCTTCAGCCGACATGCCTGCGTGGGTCATGGTTGCGGTGTGAGAAATCAGGCTTTCCACGCCACCCAGTGACTCTGCCAGCGTGAACAATTCCAGCGCTTTCAGGAAACGGCGTAAGGTCTGCTCATCGCCATCCAGCTCGAAACTGAGCATCGCGCCAAAGCCTTTTTGCTGACGAACGGCAAACTGGTGGCCCGCGTTTTCCGGCAGGGAAGGATGATACAACTTTTTGACCAACGGTTGTTGCTTCAGGTAATCAACGATGGCTAACGCATTGCGTTGTGCCGCCGCCATACGCGGTGCCAGCGTGCGCATGCCGCGCAGCAGCAGATAGCTGTCGAACGCGCTGCCGGTGGCACCAATATTGTTTGCCCACCACGCCAGCTCGGTCACCAGCGCCGGGTCTTTCGCGATCACCGCGCCCGCTACCACATCAGAGTGGCCGTTCAGGTATTTGGTGCACGAGTGCAGCACCACGTCAGCGCCGAGCGCCAGCGGGTTCTGTAAGGCCGGGCTGAGGAAGGTATTGTCCACCACGGTAATGGCACCGGCTTCCGCAGACGCTTTGCAGATGGCGGCGATATCCACCACGCGCAGCAGCGGATTGCTTGGGCTTTCGATCAGCACCAGCTTCGGCTTTTCGGCCAGCGCCGCGTTCAGTGCCGCTTCATCGCCCTGATCGACAAACTTCACGCGGTACGCACCGCGTTTGCTCAGGCTGTCGAACAGGCGATAGCTGCCGCCGTAGCAGTCGTGCGGGGCCACCAGCAGATCGCCAGGCTTCAGGAATACCGTGCACACCAGGTTAATGGCTGACATCCCGGTATTGGTCATCACCGCACCGGCACCGCCTTCCAGCTCGGCCAGCGCACGCTGAACCACATCGCGCGTCGGGTTGCCACGGCGAGAGTAGTCATGGGCGCGAGGCTCGTTGAAATCGGTAAAGTTATAGGTGCTGGAAAGGTGGATCGGCGGGACAACGCAGCCATATTGCTCGTCATCATTCAAACCGCTGCGTACTGCGATGGTTGCCTGTTTACGCGTCATGGTGCAAATATTCCTGACTGGATAATAAAGAAGAGCCCTAGCATAACAGCGCAAAGATGGACGTCAATACATCTGGACATCTAAATGTCTTTGCGTATAGATTGAGCAAACCGACAATAACCGTTAAGATTATGACGCTATAGCCGACAGAAAGTTGAGCCAATGCAGTGTGATGGTCACTAACTTCGGGCATAATTAGCCGAATTTCGGTATATACCCAACGCTCACAGGCAGGCATGCCGGGAAATAAAGGGTAATTTCAATTTAATGATGACTAAGGTAACCCATGGCTGAATGGAACGGCGAATATATCAGCCCGTACGCTGAGCACGGCAAGAAAAGCGAACAGGTTAAAAAAATCACGGTATCCATTCCGTTGAAAGTATTAAAAATTTTGACCGATGAGCGGACACGCCGTCAGGTTAATAACTTGCGTCATGCCACTAACAGCGAACTGCTTTGCGAAGCGTTTCTGCATGCTTTCACCGGCCAGCCTTTGCCAGATGATGTTGATCTGCGTAAAGAACGCAGCGATGAGATCCCGGAAGAAGCCAAAGCAATCATGCGTGAGATGGGCGTCGATCCCGATACCTGGGAATACTAGGCCCGCCTCAAGGCATAAAAAAATCCGTGAATGGATAGCATTCGCGGATTTTTTTTGGCCGTGATTTAGGGGTTCACCGCCTGTGCGGATCGCCTTTACGGCATTCAGTCACGCTCAACCAGCCCAAACTCACCGGCGTTATAACGTTCTCCCGCGATATTGCCAACGCTGAATAAGCGGTCAAGATGGCTGACATCGCCAGCCGCCAGCGCAATCTCGGTGGCTTTGCAGTTATCTTCCAGGTTGGCGATTTTACTCGCGCCAGGGATGGGTACGATGTTCTGCCCTTTCGCCAGCACCCAGGCCAGCGCGATCTGGGCGGACGTCGCGCCATAACCTGATGCCATCTCCGCCAACTGGGCGAGCAGCTTGTTGTTTTGCGCCAGGGCATCGGGCTGGAAACGCGGCAGCGTTCTGCGATAGTCGAAGGCATCAAGCGTGTCAGGATCGGGCAACTTGCCGGTCAGGAAGCCGCGTCCAAGCGGACTGTACGGCACGAAACCGATGTTCAGCTGCTGACAGGTAGCCAAAACGCCCTGTTCAACATCCCGGCTCCACAACGAGTATTCGCTCTGTAAAGCGGTGACCGGATAGACAGCCTGCGCTCTTCTCAACGTCTCGCTGGAGACTTCGGACAGGCCGATATGCTGGATTTTACCTTCGCGCACCAGATCTGCCAGCGTGCCCATCACCGCTTCAATCGGCACCGCAGGATCGGGACGGTGCTGATAAAACAGGTCCAGCGTCTCAACGTTGAGCCTTTTTAACGACGCTTCCGCCACGGCGCGGATATTCGCCGGTTGGCTGTTAACGCCTTTAATCCGTTCCCACCCTTCCCCCTGGTCAGTGATGTTAAAGCCGAATTTCGTTGCGACCTTAATCCGTCCCTGATACCCCTTCAGGGCCTCTGCCAGCAGTTCCTCGTTATTGAAAGGCCCGTAAACTTCCGCCGTATCGAGAAAATCCACGCCCAGATCGAACGCACGGTGGAGGGTGTTGATCGCCTGCTGGCGATCGTTGTGACCGTAAGCGAAAGTCATCCCCATGCAGCCGAGGCCGATGGCCGAGACCTCAAAACCCTGACTGCCTAATGTTCTGCGCTTCATTTTCTTCTCCGGTAATTGGCGACAGAACCGTTATACTTTGCTCAGATTTATTCAACAATTGATGCCTTTTAAGCAGATTAGTGAAAAATAATCACGAATATGAAAACACGCGCCACGCTGCAGGAATTAGAGATTTTCACCGCCATCGCCCGCCATCTTAACTTTGGCAAAGCGGCGAAGGAGCGAAACGTCACGCCCTCGACGCTCAGTCACACCATGACCAATCTGGAACAGCGCATCGGCGTTCGCTTGCTGAATCGCACCACGCGCAGCGTTTCACTGACTGATGCCGGGAAAGCATTTTTACTGCGTATTGAACCGGCGATGCTGGATCTTTCGTTGGCGGTGGATGAACTGAATCACTGGCGGGTCGATCCGCGCGGCACGCTGCGGTTGAATATGCCGCGCAGCGCCGAAGCCCTGTACCTGCAGTCATTGCTGCTGCCCTTTCGCCAGCAGTATCCCGATATCGCGCTGGAGGTCACGACCAGTGACAGTCTGGTGAACATTGTCGAAGGGGGATTTGATGCGGGCGTTCGTTTTGGCGAGGCCATCCCGCAGGATATGGTGGCGATCCCCTTTGGCAGAAAATTGCGGGGAGCGGTGATCGCCAGCCCGGCGTATATTGCGCTACATGGCGTCCCTAAGCACCCTCAGGAATTAATCAACTTTCCCTGTATCCAGCGACGTTTTCCCAGTGGGATGAACTACAAATGGGAATTCAGTGATGCAGGGAAACCACTGGCGGTTGCGGTGGTGGGCAGCCTGACGCTGGACAATGATTTTGTGATGGCAGACGCGGCGAGCGCGGGTGCAGGATTGGCTTTTGTGTTTAAAGAGCTGGTGCAAAACCGGTTGGATAACGGTGAGCTGGTGGAAGTGCTGGCGGATTTTGCCGCCCCGGCTGAAAGCTTCTGGCTTTACTATCCCGGCAGGAAATACACCTCAACGCCGCTGCGCTGTTTCATTGAGTGGCTGCAGGCGTTTAACCGCCAGCCCTGAGCGGAATGACAGGCATAAAAAAACCCAGCCGTAGCTGGGTTTTCATCACTTGCGAAACGGAGACCGTTTCTTTCAGGCAACTTACTTGCTGCTGCCAGGCATAGTGAAACGCTTGTTGAAGCGGTCAACACGACCACCGCTAGCAACGTCACGCTGCTTACCGGTGTAGAACGGGTGGCAGTTACCACACACGTCCAGGTTCAGGTCGTGACCCACGGTTGAGCGGGTTTTGATTTCGTTACCGCAAGAACATTTAGCAGTAACTTCAGCGTAATTAGGGTGAATACCTTTTTTCATGGGAAACCTCAGTTAAGGCCGTGTCGCTCTCCCGTGCCAGGATTATTCCTGCACCGGCACCACACGCGGATTAATAATAACAGGTGTTTTGATACCAATAATGCCGTATCAACGGCGGCAAACTATACAGAAAGGTAACGTCTGCTGCAATCGAATCCGCACATTACGGAAGACACAGTGTACACTATCTCGCTCATAATTTCATCCGGATGATTTCATGCCCGTTGTTCAGGTCGCGCTACCCGTCCCGCTTGCCCGCAATTTTGACTATGCGTTACCCGCTCATCTGCCGTTACCGGTAGCCGGCGCGCGCGTCAGCGTGCCTTTTGGCAAGCGCAAGGCGATTGGCGTGGTGGTCGGCACGTCTGAAACCAGCGATTTCCCGTTGGATCAGCTAAAAGCCGTGCATGAAGTGTTGGACGAGGCGTCACTCTATCCGCCGGCGCTGTGGCGCATTCTGCTGTGGGCCGCCGACTATTATCACTATCCGCTGGGCGAAGTGCTGTTTCACGCCATGCCGGTGCTGCTGCGACAGGGGAAACCCGCGCAGGACGCGCCGATCTATCAATGGTTCCTCAGCGAGTCAGGGAAAGAAACGGCCCCGGAAAGCCTGAAGCGTGCGCCGAAGCAGCAGCAGGCGCTCGCCGCGCTGCGTCAGCGCCCGCTCTATCGCCACGAAGTCAGCCAGCACGATATTACCGACGCCACGCTGCAGGCGCTGCGGGCGAAAGGCCTGTGCGATCTGCGCGCGCAGCCACGGGCTCAGCAGGACTGGCGCACCGACTATGCGGTGAAAGGCGAGCGGTTAAGGTTGAATACCGAACAGGCCACCGCCGTGGGCGCGATCCGCAGCGAAGACGATCATTTTGCCGCCTGGCTGCTGGCCGGGATCACCGGTTCCGGTAAAACAGAAGTCTATCTCAGCGTGCTGGAGAATGTGCTGGCGAACGGCGGTCAGGCGCTGGTACTGGTGCCTGAAATCGGGCTGACGCCGCAAACCATCGCCCGCTTTCGGGAAAGATTTAACGCACCGGTCGACGTGCTGCACTCCGCCCTGAACGACGGCGAACGCCTGGCCGTCTGGCTGCGCGCCCGTCAGGGTGAAACGGCGATTGTTATCGGCACGCGCTCTGCGCTGTTCACGCCCTTCGCACGGCTTGGGGTGATCATCATTGATGAAGAGCACGACAGCTCCTATAAGCAGCAGGAAGGCTGGCGTTATCAGGCTCGCGATCTGGCCGTGTTCCGCGCACGACAGGAAGATATTCCGATTGTGATGGGCACCGCGACGCCCGCGCTGGAAACGCTGCACAACGTGCAGATGGGCAAATACCGCCAGCTCAACCTCAACAAACGTGCCGGTAACGCCCGACAGGCGACGCAACAGCTGATCGACCTGAAAGGGGTGAAATTGCAGGGCGGACTGTCGCCGATGCTGATCAAAAAAATCAGTCAGCACCTCAAAGCGGACAATCAGGTGCTGTTGTTCCTGAACCGTCGCGGTTTCTCTCCCGCCATGCTGTGCCATGAATGCGGCTGGATTGCCGAGTGTCAGCGTTGCGATCGCTACTACACGCTGCACCAGCACCATCGCCAGCTGCGCTGCCACCATTGCGACAGCCAGCGTCCGGTGCCCCATCAATGCCCGCAGTGCGGATCGACCAACCTGGTGCCGGTCGGGCTGGGAACCGAGCAGCTCGAACACAATCTCAGCGAGCAGTTCCCTGACGTTCCGCTGTCGCGCATCGATCGTGATACCACCAGCCGCAAAGGGGCGCTGGAACAGCATCTGGCGGATGTGCATCGGGGCGGCGCGCGCATTCTGGTCGGCACGCAGATGCTGGCCAAAGGTCACCACTTCCCGGATGTGACGCTGGTGTCGTTGCTGGATGTGGATGGCGCGCTGTTTTCCGCCGACTTCCGTTCAGCCGAGCGCTTCGCCCAGCTTTACACTCAGGTGGCCGGACGCGCAGGCCGTGCGGGTAAGCAAGGAGAAGTGATGCTGCAGACGCACCATCCTGAGCACCCGCTGCTGCAAACCTTGCTGCATCAGGGCTACGATGCCTTTGCCCAGCAGGCGCTGGTCGAGCGCAAAACCGTGTTCCTGCCGCCGTTTACCAGCCATGCGCTGTTCCGCTCCGAAGACCATGATAATCAGCAGTCTGCGCTGTTCTTACAGCAGCTGCGTAATTTGCTGGAAGCCAGCCCGTTAAAAGATGAGGCGTTTTGGGTGATGGGGCCGGTTCCGGCACTGCAACCTAAGCGCGGTGGCCGCTTCCGTTGGCAGTTACTGTTACAGCATCCGTCACGCGCCGTATTACAGCGGTTAATTAAAAATTCACTGCCGCTGATTGGCACCTTGCCGCAGGCGCGAAAAGTGAAATGGACGCTGGATGTGGATCCTACAGAAGGCTAAATCGTCTTACGGGTGCGAGTAACATCGAAAAAAGTCGCACAAGTCACAATTTTTATGCAAATTAAGTAACAGCCTGTCGCCGCATCTGATAAACATGAGTGTCTGGCCTGCAAAATGACCTCTCGCGGCTACTTATAATTAGAATCGTCCCCAAGTGTCAGGTCAGCTCAGGCTGGCGTGAGGAGAAAAGCGTTGGAGCACAATCAAGAGACAACAGGCGCGACCATGAAGGACGTGGCTGAAGAAGCAGGCGTATCAACGGCGACCGTTTCGCGCGCCCTGATGAACCCGGAAAAGGTCTCTGCCGCCACGCGCAAAAAAGTCGAAAAAGCGGTGCTTGCCGTTGGTTACTCCCCTCACGCGATGGCCCGTAGTGCCAAACGCAGCGAATCCCGTACGATCCTGGTGATCGTCCCTGACATCTGTGATCCCTTCTTTAGTGAGATGATCCGCGGCATTGAAGTGGTCGCGGCCGATCAGGGCTATCTGGTACTGATCGGCGACTGCGCTCATCAGAACAAGCAGGAAAAATCCTTTCTCAACCTGGTGATGACCCGTCAAATCGATGGCATGGTGCTGTTGGGTTCACAGGTGCCTTTCGACACCGGGATTGAAGAGCAGCGCAATCTTCCGCCAATGGTGATGGCCAATGAATTTGCGCCTGAGCTTGAGCTGCCAACCGTGCATATCGATAACCTGACCGCGGCCTTCGAAGCGGTTAATCATCTGCTAAAACTCGGCCACAGTCGCATTGCCTGTATTGCCGGTCCGCAGGATATGCCGCTGTGCCAGTATCGTCTGCAGGGCTACATCCAGGCGTTACGCCGCAATGGCCTGGCGGTCGATCCACACTACATTGTGCGCGGCGACTTTACCTTCGATGCCGGTTCGCGGGCGATGAAACATCTGATGACGCTGCCTAAGCCGCCGGACGCGCTGTTCTGTCACAGTGACATCATGGCGCTAGGCGCGATGTCGCAGGCCAAAATCATGGGGTTACGCGTGCCTCAGGATTTATCGCTGATTGGCTTCGATGATATCGAACTGTCCCGTTACAGCGACCCGCAACTGACCACCGTTGCCCAGCCGAGGTTTAATATCGGTCGGGAAGCGATGTTGCTGTTACTCGAACAGCTGCAGGGCAAAACCGTTAACAGCGGTTCCCGCCTGTTAGATTTTGAACTGAAAATTCGCGGCAGTACCGCGCCTTCCCTGCGGGAAAAAGTCTGAAAAGCTCACTATTTCCGTCACCACAGACGCAAAAACAAGATTCAGTGGATTCTTACAGGGATCCCCGCTGGTCAAACTTCCGGCCCTTAAGTAACATGACGGGCTGATAGCCGGGCGCGTCAGCTTTGGTCCGGCCTCACCTTTCATTGAATATTAGCGGAACGATTAGTGGCACAAAAAGATTACGTAGGCCGCGGGCGTTCGACAGGGACGCGTCGCAAGAAGACCAACAGTCGCACTAAAAAGCGCAGTGGTGGTGGTTCAGGAGTTTCAAAAATTATGGTTGTGCTTGCCGTTGCCGTGCTGGTGACGTTCGTCGGCGGACTGTGGTTTATTGCCCATCATAAAAAAGAAGAGACGCCGGAAATCCCCGCGCACAAAGCCGTGGGTAACGGCCTTCCGCCTAAACCGGAAGAGCGCTGGCGTTATATCAAAGAGCTGGAAAACCGTCAGATTACCGTTCCCTCACCTGTTGAACCGTCATCAGGTGGCGAAGTGCAATCCAAAACCCAGCTCACCGACGAACAGCGCCAGCTGCTGGAGCAGATGCAGTCTGATATGCGCCAGCAGCCAACGCAGCTGAATGAGGTGCCGTGGAACGAACAGACCCCGGCACAGCGTCAGCAAACGTTGCAGCGTCAACAGCAGCAGAGCCAGTTACAGCAGCAGTCACGGATGCCACAGCAGCAACAGCAGCAACAGGCGCCTCGTCAGGCACCTGTCGCGCCGGTGACCCGGGCAACGCCGGCAGTGCGTGAGCCGGCAGTACGTGAGCCGGTTAAGCAGCAGCAGGCTGCGCCAGCGCAGGCACCGGCACAAACCGCTCAGCAGCCGAAAACGGAGAGCAAACCGAAAGAGGCCGAGAAGTCTCAGCACTGGATGGTGCAGTGTGGTTCGTTCAAAGGGACCGACCAGGCAGAGTCGATTCGTGCACAGCTGGCCTTCGAAGGATTTGAAAGCCGAATCACGACCGGCGGTGGCTGGAATCGCGTAGTGATCGGCCCGTACAACAGCCGTTCTTCGGCTGACAGCACGCTGAAACGTCTGCGCGGATCGGGCCATTCAAATTGTATTCCTCTCGCCTCCGGGGGTTGAAACCCCTTAAAGCCGCCCCATATCTGGTTGCATCAATGCCCCGCAGGTGAACTGCGGGGACATCTTCTGACTGCAACAAGGGGTCTGCCCGTGACAACAATTGTAAGTGTACGACGCAACGGCCAGGTAGTAATTGGCGGTGATGGCCAGGCTACCCTCGGCAACACCGTAATGAAAGGCAACGTCAAAAAAGTGCGTCGTCTCTATAACGACAAAGTCATTGCCGGTTTTGCTGGTGGGACCGCAGATGCCTTTACGCTATTTGAACTCTTCGAACGTAAGCTGGAAATGCATCAGGGCCACCTGGTGAAAGCGGCCGTTGAGTTAGCGAAAGACTGGCGTACCGACCGTATGCTGCGCAAGCTTGAAGCGCTGCTGGCGGTAGCCGATGAAAATGCCTCCCTGATTATTACCGGTAATGGCGACGTCATTCAGCCGGAAAACGATTTAATTGCCATTGGTTCTGGTGGTCCTTACGCGCAGGCTGCTGCCCGTGCGCTGTTGGAAAACACCGAAATCGGCGCACGTGACATCGTTGAAAAAGCGCTGGGTATTGCAGGCGACATCTGCATCTATACCAACCACAACCTCACCATCGAAGCATTACCGTCTAAAGCGTAAGGATCCCAACTATGTCCGAAATGACTCCGCGCGAGATCGTCAGCGAACTGAACAGATTTATCATTGGCCAGGATAATGCCAAGCGCGCCGTGGCGATCGCCTTGCGTAACCGCTGGCGTCGTATGCAGCTCGACGAAGAGCTGCGCCACGAAGTGACGCCAAAAAACATTCTGATGATCGGCCCGACCGGTGTGGGTAAAACAGAAATTGCCCGCCGTCTGGCAAAACTCGCCAACGCGCCGTTTATCAAAGTCGAAGCGACCAAATTCACCGAAGTGGGTTATGTCGGTAAAGAAGTGGATTCCATCATCCGCGACCTGACCGATTCTGCACTGAAGATGGTGCGTTCTCAGGCGATTGAAAAAAATCGTTACCGCGCTGAAGAGATGGCGGAAGAACGCATTCTGGACGTGCTGATCCCACCGGCCAAGAACAACTGGGGCCAGTCTGAAGCGGAAGCCGCACCGTCTGCCGCCCGTCAGTCTTTCCGCAAAAAACTGCGTGAAGGCCAGTTGAACGACAAAGAGATTGAGATCGATCTGGCCTCTTCATCGATGGGCGTTGAAATCATGTCGCCTCCGGGCATGGAAGAGATGACCAATCAGCTGCAGTCGATGTTCCAGAACCTGGGTAACCAGAAGCAGAAGCCGCGTAAGCTGAAAATTCAGGAAGCGATGAAGCTGCTGATTGAAGAAGAAGCCGCCAAACTGGTCAATCCGGAAGAGCTGAAGCAGGAAGCGATCGACGCGGTTGAGCAGCACGGTATCGTCTTTATCGATGAAATCGACAAAGTCTGTAAGCGTGGCGAAAGCTCCGGCCCGGACGTTTCCCGCGAAGGCGTACAGCGCGACCTGCTGCCACTGGTGGAAGGCTGCACCGTATCCACCAAGCACGGCATGGTGAAAACAGACCACATTCTGTTTATCGCGTCGGGTGCGTTCCAGGTTGCCAGCCCGTCAGACCTGATCCCGGAACTGCAGGGTCGTCTGCCAATCCGCGTTGAGCTGCAGGCACTGACCACCCATGATTTCGAGCGCATTCTGACCGAGCCGAGTGCCTCCGTGACCGTGCAGTACAAAGCGCTGATGAAAACCGAAGGCGTGGATATTCACTTCACCGAAGACGGCATCAGCAAGATTGCCGCCGCCGCGTGGCAGGTGAATGAAACCGCCGAGAACATCGGTGCGCGCCGTCTGCATACGGTGCTGGAGCGTCTGATGGAAGATATCTCCTATGACGCCAGCGACCTCAACGGTCAGTCGTTTACCATTGATGCCGAGTATGTTGGAAAGCATCTGGACGAGCTGGTCGCAGACGAAGATTTGAGCCGCTTTATTCTGTAACCGCGCGGCGAAAATCGACACATCAGGAGGCTTCGGCCTCCTTTTTTATTGCCTGAAATCCCTTCCCGGCAGTTGCATCCTTGACGTGGAATAACTCTCTGGCCCGTCGCAGACGCTACCATAGCGCGACGTCTTCCCTCAGCCAGGACCTGCCGCTATGACGGATAATCTGCACCCGATGACCGCAATATCTTCTTCCCGCGCCTGGCTGGAAAGCCTGCGTTTGCGCACGCTGCCGCTGGCCTGTGCCTCGGTGATGACCGGTTCCGCGCTGGCCTGGTGGCAGGGACATTTTAATGCGGGCACCGCCGCGCTGGCACTGCTCACCACCGCCCTGCTGCAAATTCTGTCCAACCTGGCAAATGACTATGGTGATGCCCTGAAAGGCAGCGACACGCCGGCCCGCATCGGGCCACTGCGGGGCATGCAAAAAGGGGCGATTAGTCAGAAGCAGATGCGCAGTGCCCTGATCCTCACCGTGGCCTTGACGATGATATCCGGCGTCGCGCTGGTGATCCGCGCCTGCCAGTCGGTAAACGATTTTTTGGGCTTTATTGCGCTGGGCGCGGTGGCGATCGTCGCCGCCATCGCTTACACCGTCGGCAAGAAACCCTATGGCTATTTAGGATTGGGCGATGCGTCGGTATTAATTTTCTTCGGCTGGCTTGGGGTAATGGGCAGCTACTATCTTCAGGCCCATCAACTCTCCCTGCTACTGCTGTTACCTGCCACAGCCTGTGGGCTGATGGCGGTCGCGGTGCTTAACGTCAATAACATGCGCGATATTGAAAGCGACCAGCAGCATGGCAAGTTTACCCTGGCGGTGCGCTTAGGGGCGAGTGGCGCCAGGCGCTATCATCAGCTAATCCTCACCGCGGCCGTGCTGTGCTGCGCGGTTTTTGCCCTGCTCACTTCGCTGAATCTCGCCGGCTGGTTATTCCTGCTCTCCGCACCGTTGCTGTTCAGACAGGCCCGCTACATTACGCAGCAGCCTTCCGCCGTTGCCATGCGTCCTATGCTGGCGAAAACCGTGAAATCCGCCCTGTTACTCAACCTGCTTTTCTCGCTCGGGCTGGTCCTCAATTAACTGCGATGTGTTTGACTCATCGCAACTTTTAACAATTGATGATTTTGCCAACAGCGGCGAGAAAGCGATATACTTAGAGTTCCTGTGGCAAACAGACGAAACCCTTATGAAATATGATACTTCTGAACTCTGCGACATCTATCACGAAGATGTGAACGTCGTTGAACCGCTCTTTTCAAACTTCGGTGGCCGTACGTCGTTTGGCGGGCAAATCATCACGGTAAAATGTTTCGAGGACAACGGGCTGTTGTACGATCTGCTGGAGGAAAACGGGCGAGGTCGTGTGCTGCTGGTTGATGGCGGCGGTTCAGTGCGTCGTGCGCTGATTGATGCGGCGCTGGCCAGGCTGGCACTGCAGAACGAATGGGAAGGCATTGTGGTGTACGGTTCCGTACGTCAGGTTGACGATCTGGAAGAGCTGGATATTGGCATTCAGGCGATTGCTGCCATTCCGGTCGGTGCTGCGGGTGAAGGCATTGGCGAGAGCGATATTCGCGTCAACTTCGGTGGCGTCACTTTCTTCTCCGGCGATCATCTCTACGCCGACAACACTGGCATTATCCTTTCCGAAGATCCGCTCGATATCGAATAAAAAAAACGGGTGCCACTGGCACCCGTTTCTCTGCTGACCGTTAAATCAGACTTCTTCCATTTTTCCCAACAGGGCGCGCAAACGCTCCTGCCAGACAAGCTGCTCTTCTTTCAGGTGCTGGTTCTCACGCACCACTGATTCGCTATTCCCTGCAGCCTGCTGAACCTGCTGATTCAGGTTGTTGTTCTGCTCTTTCAGCTCTTCAATTTCCATCTGTAACAGGGTGATGGTATCAATCGCCTGTTGTACTTTCGCTTCCAGTTTCTCGAACACTTCAAATGACATTGTAAAAGACCTCTCCAAATCGCCAGGCGTTGATGTTGCCAGCCGCAGATCATGAGGGGATAAGCCGGGATTCCACGGATAACAACGCTTCCCCGATTGTAAGTAGACCCGCGCCCCAAGTCCAGTAGCGAACCCGCACAGGGTGCAGACTGTAACAATTTTCAGCATAGACCTGGAATCTGCAACATTACCCGCAGTATTTGCGGGGCTAATGTTAACGATTTGGGATAAAAATCACCAAATGGAAAATTGAAATGTTGTTTCAGGAAAGCAAAAAGACGCGAAAACGCTCATTTTTATGACACAGCACACAACTTTTGATTTCGCTATTTCTCGTTTATGCTCGTTAACGATAAATTTACATCAGCCCTACATAAGATTTGGGCGGCTCAGGGAGTGAGAAAAAAACGAAGTACAACATTAAACCTCGCCTTCAGGAAATGTCATCATGAGTCAGACAGCAACAAGCACGCTCAAAGGGCAGTGCATCGCCGAATTCCTTGGTGTCGCCACCATTATCTTCTTTGGTGCCGGCTGTGTCGCCGCCATGAAACTGGCTGGTGCAAGTTTTGGTCAGTGGGAAATCAGTATTATCTGGGGGATTGCCGTTGCGATGGCCATCTACCTCAGCGCCGCTATCTCCGGCGCGCATCTGAATCCTGCAGTGACCATTGCACTCTGCCTGTTCGCCAATTTCGAACGCCGTAAAGTTGTGCCGTACATTCTGGCACAAATCGCCGGTGCCTTCTGCTCCGCCGCACTGGTTTACGGTCTCTACTACAATCTGTTCTTTGATTACGAGCAATCGCATCAGATGGTGCGCGGCAGTATCGAGAGCCTCGATTTGGCTGGGATCTTCTCCACCTATCCAAATCCGCACATCGGCGTTGGCCAGGCCTTCCTGGTTGAAGCGGTGATCACCGCGGTGATGATGGGCCTGATTATGGCGCTGACCGATGACGGTAACGGCCTGCCTCGCGGTCCGATGGCTCCGCTGCTGATTGGCCTGCTGATTGCGGTAATCGGTGGCTCAATGGGTCCACTGACCGGCTTCGCACTGAACCCGGCGCGTGATTTCGGACCGAAACTCTTTGCCTGGCTTGCGGGTTGGGGTAACGTCGCCTTTACCGGTGGCCGTGATATCCCGTATTTCCTCGTGCCGATCTTTGGACCGATTGTGGGTGCCAGCCTGGGCGCAGTTGGCTATCGCTATCTGATTGCCCGTAACCTGCCTGGCGCAGCTGTAGTAAAGAAAGACGAGAAGACGATAGCGCGTGCTGAGCAGCGTAAAGCGTAAGTGCTAACCCTTTACACCATCAGGAATGAATTATGACCATAGAAAAAAAATACATTGTCGCGCTCGATCAGGGGACGACCAGCTCTCGTGCCGTGATCCTGGATCATGACTCCAACATCGTTGCCGTCTCCCAGCGCGAATTTCAGCAAATTTATCCTAAGCCCGGCTGGGTTGAGCATGACCCGATGGATATCTGGGCTTCCCAGAGCTCCACGCTGGTAGAAGTGCTGGCGCATGCCGATATTCGTTCAGACGAGATTGCCGCGATCGGTATCACCAACCAGCGTGAAACCACCATTATCTGGGACAAAGAGACCGGCAAGCCGATCTACAACGCTATCGTCTGGCAGGATCCGCGCACCGCTGACTACTGTGCAAAACTGAAAAAAGAAGGGCTGGAAGAGTATATCCAGCACACCACCGGCCTGGTGATTAATCCTTACTTCTCCGGTACCAAGGTGAAGTGGATCCTCGACCACGTGGAAGGCTCACGCGATCGTGCGAAACGTGGCGAGCTGCTGTTCGGTACGGTTGACTCCTGGCTAGTGTGGAAAATGACGCAGGGACGGGTGCACATCACCGATTACACCAACGCCTCGCGTACCATGATGTTTAACATCCACAAGCTGGAGTGGGATCAGCGCATGTTGGATATCCTCGATATCCCGCGTGAAATGCTGCCAGAAGTGAAATCGTCTTCTGAAGTGTACGGCCAGACCAACATTGGTGGTAAAGGCGGTACGCGTATTCCAATCGCCGGTATCGCCGGTGACCAGCAGGCGGCGCTGTACGGCCAGATGTGTGTTCAGCCGGGTATGGCAAAAAATACCTACGGCACCGGCTGCTTTATGTTAATGAACACCGGTACCGAAGCGGTGACCTCAACCAACGGCCTGTTGACCACCATCGCCTGTGGCCCACGCGGTGAAGTGAACTACGCACTGGAAGGCGCGGTATTTATCGGCGGTGCCTCTATCCAGTGGCTGCGCGATGAGATGAAACTGATCGGCGATGCAACCGACTCCGAGTACTTTGCGACTAAGGTGAAGGACAGCAACGGCGTTTATATGGTGCCTGCCTTTACCGGTCTGGGTGCTCCTTACTGGGACCCGTATGCCCGTGGCGCGATCTTCGGCCTGACGCGCGGTGCGAATGCTAACCACATCATCCGTGCCACGCTGGAGTCGATTGCTTATCAGACGCGTGACGTGTTGGAAGCAATGCAGATCGATGCCAATACCCGCCTGCAGTCTCTGCGTGTGGATGGTGGTGCGGTTGCCAACAACTTCCTGATGCAGTTCCAGTCCGACATTCTGGGTACGCGTGTTGAGCGCCCTGAAGTGCTGGAAGTGACCGCGTTAGGTTCAGCGTACCTGGCTGGCCTGGCCGTCGGTTTCTGGTCAGATCTGGATGAAGTGCGTGAAAAAGCGGTGATTGAGCGTGAGTTCCGCCCAAGCATCGAAACCACTCAGCGTAACTACCTCTATGCCGGCTGGAAAAAAGCCGTTTCTCGCGCCCAGGCGTGGGAAGATCAGGACGACTCGTAAGTCTGAAAATTGCCCGTGGCCTCCCGGCTACGGGCTTTTCCCCCTCCCCCGCTTCCCCGCTGTGATAAACTTTCCGCCTCAACATTTCCCGAGGCCAATCATGAAACGAGAACTCGCCATTGAATTTTCACGCGTAACGGAAGCCGCTGCTCTGGCAGGCTACAAGTGGCTGGGACGCGGTGACAAAAACGCCGCAGACGGTGCTGCCGTCCACGCCATGCGCATCATGCTGAACAAAGTGAACATTGACGGCCAGATCGTCATTGGCGAGGGCGAGATTGATGAAGCCCCGATGTTATATATCGGCGAGAAGGTCGGCAGCGGCGAGGGTGATGCGGTAGATATCGCCGTCGATCCGATTGAAGGCACCCGCATGACCGCGATGGGCCAGCCTAATGCGCTGGCGGTGCTGGCGGTTGGCGATAAGGGCACCTTCCTGAATGCGCCCGATATGTATATGGAAAAACTGATTGTCGGGCCCGGCGCGAAAGGCGCAATCGATCTGGCTTTGCCACTCGAAGAGAATCTGAAGCGCGTCGCTGAGGCGCTGCGCAAGCCGCTGTCTGAACTGACCGTCACCATTCTGGCGAAGCCCCGTCACGATGCCGTGATTGCCCAGCTACAGCAGCTTGGCGTGCGGATTTTTGCCATTCCCGATGGCGATGTTGCGGCATCGATCCTGACCTGTATGCCAGACAGTGAAGTGGATGTGATGTACGGCATCGGCGGCGCACCTGAAGGCGTGATCTCGGCGGCGGTGATCCGGGCGATGGATGGCGATATGCAAGGCCGCCTGCTGGCGCGTCATGATGTCAAAGGCGACACGCCGGAGAACCGCGCGCTCGGCGAGCAGGAGCTGAAACGCTGTCAGGAAATGGGCATCGAAGCCGGCAAGGTTTTACGTCTGGACGAGATGGCGCGTAACGATAACGTGATTTTCTCGGCAACCGGCATCACCAGCGGCGACCTGCTGAAGGGCATCACCCGCAACGGCAATATCGCGACCACTGAAACGCTGCTGGTTCGCGGCAAATCCCGCACCATTCGCCGTATTCAGTCGATTCACTACCTCGATCGCAAAGATGAAAATCTGCACCCGTTTATTCTGTAACGCCTGAGTTGTCCGATTCTGTGGACAACTAAAAACGGCCCCGGCAGCAGTGTTGCTGGCGGGGCCGTTTTTTATGGGCGGTCGCGATTAAACCGCCATCGGCTCCGGACGGCGGGAAAGCGGCAGCCAGCACAGCAGGATCAGCAGCGCCATCGCCGACATCAGCATACCCAGGCTGAACTGCCCGGTCTGCGGCAACAGGGCGGAAAGCCATGCAGCCAGACCCGATCCCAGATTCTGCAATCCTCCTAACAACGCCCCCGCGGTCCCGGCCATATAAGGCCAGGGTTCCATGGCACCGGTTGTTGCCAGCGGAAACAGCATCCCGGCCCCAAAGAAGAACACCGCCGCCGGCACGATCAGCGTCCAGATGGTCATCACCCCAAACCAGCCGGGGATCCACATCAACGCCCCGGCCAGCAGGCAGCTGTTCACTGACCACCACATCAACTGCGGGAAAGGTCGGTTATCGCGCCCGGCAAACCAGGCACCAAAGAAGGCCGCCGGGATTGGCAGAATAAACAGCAGGCTGACGGTCAAGCTGTTCAGGCCCAACACGCCGCCCATCAACACGCCACAGCTGGCCTCAAACACCGCGATGCCGCCCAACGCCCCCATCAGCATAATCAGGTAGCGAATAAAGGTGCCATCCGCCAGCAGCGGGCGATAGCGCGAAAATAACCGGCGTTTCTCAACCGGTGCGGGACGCGTCTCCGGTAACCAGCGCAGCATCGCGGTACCTACGCAGAAACACAGCAGCAGCAGGAAAGCAAAACAGGCCTGCCAGCCAAACAGATGCGTCAGCAGCGCGCCAATCACCGGTGCCACCAGCGGGCTGACCAGGATACCCATATTCAGCAGGCTGTTTGCCAGCCTTAATGTGCTGCCGGCATACAAATCGCGCGGCATGGTTCGGGCCATCACGCCCGCTACGCCGGTGCCCAGTCCCTGAATCGCGCTGCCGAGCACCAGCAGATCGAAGGTGGCCGCATTGAGCGCCACCAGGGTACCCACGCAGAAAATCGCCAGACCGGCGAGGATCACCGGGCGGCGGCCGATATTGTCGGACAACGGCCCATACAACAGCTGGGAGCCGCCATAGGTCATCAGGTACGCCGCCATCACCCGTTGTACCGCGCCATCCCGGACGTTAAACGCCTCGGCAATGGTCGCCATCGCCGGGACATAGATGGTCTGCGCCATCTGCCCCACAGCCACCAGCGCGATCAGCATCAGCAACAGATGCCCGTTTTCAATTTTTCTCATTTCAGTCAGCACATTTATCGGCGTTACTCACTTAATTCAGCAATAACGCCAGCAGGAGGGAGTGTTATGCCGGGGAAAATATCAGGATTCGATGACAAAGCGAGAGGCAGGCTGAAAATGGTCAGGCATCCACTGTCAGAGAAAGCAGGCAGCAGCGTAAATCTATCTGTACGTTATAGTGTTTACAGGTGCGGACAATTTGTCGATACGAGCTTTGTCACCGACTGACACTGGAAAATCAGCCGCTGAGTGGAGAAGATACCGCTACGCCACCTTGCCCTTACCCCCGAATAAAGGAGTTATTTATGGCCGAATGGGTTAACGCCAGCATCAAACAGGTGAACGATTTTACCGACAGTTTATTCAGTCTGATCGTTACCGCCCCCATCGACCCGTTTACTGCCGGTCAGTTTGCCAAGCTGGCGCTGGAAATTGACGGAGAGCGCGTACAGCGGGCTTACTCCTTTGTTAATGCCCCGAGCGATAACAATCTGGAGTTCTATCTGGTCACCGTGCCGGAAGGCAAACTCAGCCCGCGCCTGCATGCCCTGAAGCCCGGCGACGAAGTGATGATCACCAAAGAATCGGCCGGTTTTTTTGTCGTGGATGAAGTCCCGGAATGCAAAACGCTGTGGATGCTGGCAACCGGCACCGCCATCGGTCCCTACCTGTCGATTTTGCAGGAAGGCAAAGGCCTGGCGCGCTTTGAGAATATCGTGCTGGTTCATGCCGCCCGCTATGCCCAGGATCTGAGCTACCTGCCGCTGATGCAGCAGCTACAGCAGCGTTACAACGGCCAGTTACGCATCCAGACCGTGGTCAGCCGCGAAGAGATTACCGGTTCACTGACCGGCCGCGTCCCGGCGCTGATTGAGAGCGGTGAGCTGGAATCCGCCGTTGGCCTGCCAATGAATGCTGAAGACAGCCACGTCATGCTGTGCGGCAATCCGCAAATGGTCAGAGACACCCAACAGCTGTTGAAAGAGACCCGCGAGATGCGCAAGCACCTGAAACGTAAGCCCGGCCATATGACCGCCGAGCATTACTGGTAATCAGGCGCCCTGCGACGTAAATAGTTCACCGGGCTGGCCGCTTTACCAAAGCGGTTCTCGCCCGGCGTGCCGCGAAAGGTGCCGAGTTCCAGCGTCATGGTCACCAGGATCAGGGTTGGAATAAAGCATCCCAACGCCCACTGCCAGTTGGCCGGTAACATATCCCAGTCACGCGCCAGTAATACCCAGGCAACCACCAACAGCAGCGCCCAGTAGCCGGTTTTATTGCGATCGTGCAGGCGTTTCACCACCACCGCACCGGTCGGCCATAGCAGACAAACCACGCAAAAAGCCGCAGATTGTGTCGACATAAATCCCCGGTCGGCCAGCCAGAACAGCACCACCATCAGTGCCAGCCACAGCGTCAGCCAGACCCACAGATCCCGGCGTCCTATTCGGCCCCGCCAGGAAAAACACCACGCTTGTAAGGTCATTTTTATCCCCCAGAACAGCGTCAGGCTTTGACTTTGCCGGTCATTGTCCGTTCTAATCTTGAGCTGAATTTATTGGTTAGGGCTGACGGTATGAATAAAGCGATTTTTCTGGGCATCACGTTACTGCTAACGCTTACGGCGGCCAGAGCAGACGACGCCCCTGTTGCGCAGGATCGTACTGAACACCTGCCTGCCGCGCCTTATCTTCAGGCGGGATCGCCCACCTTTGATATGACTATCGGCCAGTTTCGCGAAAAGTATAATGCTATCTACCCAACGTTACAGATTGCTGAATATCGCGCCATCGACAACCGTGGGGACAAAAGTAATTTGACCCGCGCCGCCAGCAAGATCAATGAAAATCTGTACGCGTCGACCGCCCTTGAGCAAGGGACCGGTAAGATCAAAACGTTACAGATAACCTGGCTACCGGTTCCCGGTCCGGATCAGAAGGAAGCGCAGGATAAAGCCCGTGCGTACATGGCCGCCATGGAGCGTTTTTTCGAGCCGACGCTTAACGAAGCGCAAAGCCTGAAACGGCTAGATGATGTGCTGAGCAAAGGGAAAGGATCGCGCTATTACACTCAGGATGAGGGCGCGGTGCGCTACATCGTGGCGGACAATGGCGACAAGGGTCTGACCTTCGCCATCGAGCCGATTAAACTCGCGCTGGCCACCAACTGACCGTCCGCAAAGATGACGAAAAGCAAAGCCTTTCGTGTTTTTGATCTCTATACTGTCTGGCAGACAACGCTGCCAAGGCAGGGTAATTTAACAGCATCGCGCTAAGCGTGGAGGATATAATGCGACATCCGTTAGTAATGGGTAACTGGAAACTGAACGGCAGCAAGCATATGGTCAACGAACTGATTGCCGGCCTGCGTACAGAGCTGAGCAATGTTGACGGCTGCGGCGTAGCCATTGCCCCTCCGGTGATGTATCTGGATCTGGCGAAACACGCTATTTCTGGCAGCCATATCGCCCTTGGCGCGCAGAATGTGGGTGTGAACCTGTCTGGTGCGTTTACCGGTGAAATTTCTGCCGACATGCTGAAAGACGTTGGCGCGAAATACATCATTATCGGCCACTCTGAGCGTCGTACTTACCACAAAGAGAGCGACGAGTTCGTGGCTGAGCAGTTTGCCGTGCTGAAAGCAGCCGGTCTGATCCCTGTGCTGTGCATCGGTGAAACCGAAGCAGAAAACGAAGCGGGTAAAACCGAAGAAGTCTGCGCACGTCAGATCGACGCGGTGCTGAACACCCAGGGCGCGGACGCGTTCAACGGTGTGGTTATTGCTTACGAGCCAGTATGGGCGATCGGTACCGGTAAATCGGCGACTCCAGCTCAGGCCCAGGCGGTTCACAAATTCATTCGTGGCCATATTGCCAAAAAAGATGAAGCCGTTGCCGCTCAGGTTATCATTCAGTACGGCGGTTCTGTTAACGACAAGAACGCCGCTGAACTGTTTGCTCAGCCGGACATCGACGGTGCGCTGGTTGGCGGCGCATCACTGAAAGCAGATGCTTTCGCGGTGATCGTTAAAGCAGCTGCAGCAGCGAAAAACGCCTGATGCTCTGCCTCCTGCGCTGGTCACAGCGCAGGATATTTTCCCCTTCAGCCACACTGCTCGACCAACATTTTTAACCTCAGCGCACTGCTTTCAAATCCCCCTTTCGGCATATTGGTCACGCTAAGCACTAAGCCATAACGACGCCGTTCTGCACACTGATACCAGACGGAAAGCGCCGTTGGCGCCATGCCCCAGGCAAGCGCTTCGCGCGCGATCACGCTGTCCCGCGTGCCAGCAGGCAATTCAATGACCACGCCGAGTGCCGCACGGGTCACCGACGGGAAATGCGGTCGCAAAGCCTGCAACATATTCTCCAGCCGCTCCGCGTACAGCCGTTTCATGCGCCGTAAATGCCGCATAAAATGCCCTTCCCGTAAAAATTCAGCCACCGCATTGTGCAGCACAAAGGAGGAGGCTGGAGACAGTAAAGCCGTGACGTCGCCAAAACGGCTCGCCAGCCTTTCAGGCACCACCAGATAGCCTAAACGCAGTGAAGGGCTGAGGTTCTTACTGAAGGTGCCAATATGCAGCACGCGCTCGGTATCCAGTGAAGCCATTGCCGGTGCCGCCCGGCCATCAAGCTGGAGTTCCCCCAGATAGTCATCTTCGACAATCAGGCCATTGGTTTGCTGCGCCCACTGGATCAGCTCGCTCCTGCGTGCCAGAGAAAGCGTCATGCCCAGCGGCGCCTGCTGGCCTGGCGTCACCAGCGCGATCCGCGCTTCAGGCGCCAGCCGTTTGCCTTCATCCACCCGTATCCCTTCGCTGTCCACCGAAATGCCCACCGGCGTCACGCCGGCCATTTCCAGCGCCTTGCGTGCCAGCAGGTAGCCGGGATCTTCAATCCACGCCTGCTGGTCCCGCAGACCCAGGGTCAGGCAAATCAGTCCGAGCGCGCCCGCATAGCCGTTGGTGATCATGATTTGCGATGCCTGGCAACGAATGCCACGCGTCATCGCCAGATAGCTGACCAACTGTTCCCGCAGCATTACGCTGCCTCGGGGATCGGGATAGCTAACCGGCCGCGTCGCCATCTCACGGGCATGGCGGGTGAGAATGCGCGACCAGACTTTAGCGGGAAACGCATCATCCGCCGGTACGCCCATCTGGAAGGTGAGCGGCGCTAAATCGAAGTCGTGAATAATGTCGAACAGCGGGGACATCACTTTTTGCCGGGCGTCAGCCTTCGAGGTAACCGGCAGCTGTGCCGTGACAAAGGTGCCCGCCGCGCCCTTCGCCACCAGCAACTGGCTGTCTACCAGCATATCGTAGGCATGGCGAACGGTTCCTCTAGCCACCCCAAGCTGAGCCGCAAGATCCCGGCAGGATGCCACGCGCGCGCCAGCCACCAGCCGACCTTCGCGGATAGCGGCGGTCATCTCATCGCGGATCTGCTCGCTGAGCGTCAGTTCCCCACGTCGTGAGAGCGCAATCTGCACGGCAGATGGACCACTGTTTTTGTCAATTCCTGGCACTTTTACTGTCCCATCGAAGAAGAGAGAATCAGCGCCAGCGCGGGGCTATTCAGCCCCTCACCTGCACCAGACCATTAAAGGAAAGAAAAATGAGCGAACGTATCGATTACACCCAGGTTGCCCCGGCTGGCATGAAAGCGCTCGGCGGCGTCTACAACTATGTTGCGCAATGCGGCCTGCCACAGGATCTGATCGAGTTGGTTTTCCTGCGCGTATCGGAAATCAATGGCTGCGCATACTGCATTGATATGCATACCAAAGCATTGCACAAAGGGGGCCTGCCGTGGGACAAAATTGTGCTGACCCAGGTCTGGCGTGAAGCGGGCGACTGGTTCACCTCGCGTGAGAAAGCAGCGCTGGCATGGGCAGAGTCACTAACCTTGATTGCCCAATCCCACGCACCGGATGCGGTCTTCGCGGAGGTTGAGGCGGCGTTCAGTGAAAAAGAGATCAGCGATATGACCATCGCCATTGGCCTGATGAATGCCTATAACCGCCTGGCGATCAGCCACCGTAAACTGCCTGACAGTGCCCCGCGCTAATGTTAAAAAGCTAAACGCGCTGCCAAAAAAAATGATCCCGCACCTGTACGGCTAAAAAGCGCGAGCCGCTGAGGGCTCGATGCCCTCATTTAACCTAAGTCGCTGATTATAAAATAGCTCTTCTGCTCTCACTTCCTCCGACCGCGCCACCCTCACGGCGCGGTATCAATGTTACTAATTTCGTTTGATTTTTCATTCTCATTTTTAATCTTTAAACAATTTTTTAATTGACTGGTAACAATGGTATATTTCTATCGCTTTAACCATTTTCAATACATTCGTTTTAATGTGTGAATTTGCTTAAAAATTACCCTGGAAAAACGAGACAGCAAAACGCGCTCCTCAGAAGCCGAAACTGTTTCACCTGCTTACCATGTTGATCATTCAACATACGGAGAAGTCGCCCTCATGCGAAATTTAGCAGTACGCCTGGCTGGCTGGTTCAACGCAATAAGTTTGGCAAAATCGGTAACGGCTGAAGAAGAGAAAAATGACGTCGATGTGTTGTTGATCGGCGGCGGAATCATGAGCGCCACGCTCGGCACCTATTTACAGGAGCTTGAGCCCACATGGCGTCTTGGCATGGTTGAACGTCTGGACAGCATCGCTGAAGAGAGTTCAAACGGCTGGAACAATGCAGGCACGGGCCATTCCGCGCTGGCAGAGATGAACTACACCCCGGAAAAAAGCGACGGCTCGATTGAGATCAAAAAGGCCGTGGAAATCAACGAATCCTTCCAGATTTCCCGCCAGTTTTGGGCGTATCAGGTGCAAAAAGGCAACCTGCAAAACCCGCGCAGCTTTATCAACAGCGTGCCGCACATGAGCTTTGTCTGGGGTGACGACAACGTCGAATTCCTGAAAAAACGCTTTGAAGCCTTGCAGAAAAGCACGCTGTTCCGTGGCATGGAATATTCAGAAGATGCGGAAAAGGTCAGGGAGTGGGTGCCGTTGATGATGGAAGGTCGCGAAGCGACTGACCGCGTTGCCGCGACCCGTATTCTGACCGGTACCGACGTCAACTTCGGTGAAATCACCCATCAACTGGTGACTTCGCTGCAGAAGAGCCCGCAATTCTCGCTCAAAACCAGTCACGAAGTGCGCGATATCAAGCGTAACGAAGACGGTAGCTGGAGCGTGACCCTCGCCGACCTGAAAAACAACGGTCAGGAAAAAACGCTGCGCGCCAAATATGTCTTTATCGGCGCGGGCGGCGCGGGCCTGACGCTGTTGCAGAAATCGGGCATCCCGGAAGTGAAAGACTATGCCGGCTTCCCGGTGGGCGGCGAGTTCCTGGTCTCCGAGAATCCGGACGTGGTAAAGCGCCATTTGGCGAAAGTCTATGGCAAAGCGTCCGTAGGCGCACCGCCGATGTCGGTTCCGCATCTGGATACGCGGATGCTGGATGGTAAACAGACGCTGCTGTTTGGTCCGTTCGCCACCTTCTCCACCAAGTTCCTGAAGCAGGGTTCGCTGTTGGATATGTTTGGCTCGCTGACCTCTTCCAACATTAAGCCGATGCTGCACGTTGGCCTGAGCAACTTCGATCTGGTGAAATACCTGGTGGGTCAGGTGATGCTGACCGATGACGATCGTCTGAAGGCACTTCAGGAGTACTTCCCGGAAGCCAGAAAGGAAGACTGGCGTCTGGTGAAGGCCGGTCAGCGCGTGCAGATCATCAAGAAAGATGCGGATAAAGGTGGCGTGCTGAAACTCGGCACCGAAGTGGTGACGTCTCAGGATGGCACCATCTCCGCTCTGCTGGGTGCGTCTCCGGGCGCGTCAACCGCTGCGCCAATCATGATCGATCTGATGGCCAAAGTGTTTGAGGATCGCTTCTCATCGATTGAGTGGCAGGCGAAGCTGAAAACGATGATCCCATCGTATGGCAGGAAGCTGAACGGCAACGTGGCGGCGACCGAGAAAGAGCTGGCGGAAACCAGTCGTGTTCTGCAGTTGGAATACACCCCAACCTCAGCCGCGAACGATGAAGCAGAAGAAGCCAATGCGGCGGTGATCGGTAAGTAATTACTGGCCGGGCATCAGGCAATAAAGGGCGGCCGAAAGGCCGCCCTTTCCGATCAGGGGTGAATCACTTCAACTAGCATCCATAACGTCGTCGCCATCAGCGACAGTGCCATCACGGTGTTAAAGACCCGCAGTTTCCACGCCACCTGCAGATGTTTCCCCAACCGGTCTCCCATCGCTGCCCAGATCAGAATGCACGGCAGATTCAGCGCCATAAACCCAATCATCACCGTCAAAATTCCGCTGCTGGCGGTGTACATCAGCGCGACGTTGGTGGCCATCAGCCAGGCTTTTGGGTTGATTGCCTGGAACATCGCCCCGCCCAGCAGCGTCATCGGCTGCGCTTTCTCACGCAATTCTGGCGCGCCGCTGCGGAAAATTTTCCAAGACAGCCAGAGCAGATAAGCCGCGCCCAACAGCGTTAACGGCAGGCGAATGGCGCTCATCCACACCAGCAAGACCTCCAGCAGTAATCCCGCTATCGCCGTCTGGATCGCGCAGCCGATCATGATTCCCAGCAGCATCGGCAGCGTTCTACGCATGCCAAAATTGACGCCAGAGGTCGCCAGCATCAGGTTGTTCGGCCCAGGCGTAATCGACATAACGGTGACATAACTGAAAAAGGAGGGATCAAGCATGGTCTGTATCCTGCAGATGGTTGAGAACACCATGGTAGTGCGGGCAGCAGGATGGTAACAGATTCAGAAATACACTATTGTAATGAGTACAATGTCGAAATGACTTTCACTGTACCCATCACTAAGGCAGGCGATTGTGTCCATTGTCGAACCGCAGGAAAGTACCCTCTATCATCAGCTGGCGGAATCGCTGGCAGAAGCCATCCATAACGGCACTTTCCTGCCCGGCACGCGTCTGCCCGCGATACGACGCTGCGCCAGTAATCATCAGGTCAGTATCAATACGGTGCTGACGGCCTACCGTATCCTTGAAGATCGCGGCCTGATCGAAGCACGACCTCAATCCGGTTATTACGTGCGTGGCATGCTGCCTTCGGTGAAAAGCAGCGGCGATCGGCGGGCGAAAGTGCGCTCTCCCAGCAGCGAGAAGCTGGATTTGATTGATGCGGTTTTTGCCGCGCAGAATCATCCGGACTACACCAATATCTCGCTGGCCTGCCCGCAGAACAGTGATTTTTTTCCCACGGCAAAAATCAGCCGCATTATGGCCTCGCTGTTACGCCGCGAGCCGGAGTTAATTGGCCGCTATGCGTTGCCACCCGGCAGCGAACGCTTACGCCGGGCCATCGCCAAACGCTCGATGGATTTAGGCATGGCGCTGGCGACCGAAGATATCACCCTGACCCACGGCTGTATGGAAGCGCTCCAACTGGCGCTGCGGGCGGTCACCCGGCCCGGTGACTGTGTGGGCGTCGAAACGCCAACCTATTTTTACCTGTTCCCGCTGCTGGCAAGCCTGGGGCTGAAGGTGCTGGAAATCCCCACCGATCCCCAACACGGGATGTCGCTGGATGCGCTGGAGCTGCTGCTACAGGAAAAGCGGCTGCAGGCGATTGTCGCCATGCCCAACGTGCAGAATCCGCTGGGATTCAGTATGAAGCTGGACGATAAAAAGCGGCTGGCGAAGCTGGTCAACCGCTACCAGGTGCCGCTACTGGAAGACGGTTTGTACGGCGAGCTACAGTTCTGCTGGCCCCTCGCGCCTTCGGTGAAAGCCTTCGATACCCAGGGTTGGGTTCTGTACTGCGCCAGTTTTACCAAAACGGTGGCACCTGATTTCCATATCGGCTGGATTGCGGCGGGACGATTTAGCGGTGAACTGGCCAGGCTGAAAGCCGTCTCTTCGCTGGCAGAATCGCGGTTGTTGTCAGAAACGCTGGGCCATTTTCTGGAATCAGGCGGCTACGATCATCATCTACGCACCATGCGCCGCCGCTATGCCGCGCAGCTGGATGAGGCGCGCGGCATTATTGCCCGCCATTTCCCGCAGGGAACCCAGGCAACGCTGCCCAGCGGCGGCTTTGTCTTCTGGGTGGAGCTGCCGGCGAAAGTGGATACCGTCGAGCTGTTCCATCGCCTGTTGCAGGAGAAGATATGTCTGACGCCCGGCGCACTTTATACCCTGAGCGATCGCGGGAACAGCGCGCTTCGCCTGTCTTGCTGCTATCCCTTTGATGAGCGCTACACCTGGGCACTGAAGCGAACCGGTGCGGTGGCCTGTGAACTTAGCGGGCTGGAAGCGGGTATCGCCTGAGATTACGGCGTGCCGTTGCGGCCATAGGTCGCATAGCCTTTGCGCAGGGTCAGTCGCTCGTAATAGGCCCGCACCGCCGGAAAGTCAGGATGGTCCAGCGGCGTTTCATACCAGCGGTTAACCGACAGTCCGACCGGGATATCCGCCAGCGAGAAGGCTTTGCCCGCAACATACGCGCCGGTACGTTCCAGCTGCGCATTGAGAATGCCCATGGTATGCGACCAGCCTTTACTCGCCGCGGCCAGTAAACGCGGATCCTGATGCGCCGGAGAGTGGCGAACCAGCGACATAAAGGCGTAGCGCCAGGAGGTATTCAGCTCGGTGGCCTGCCAGTCAATCCACTGATCGACGGGCGCACGGGCGCGGGGATCCTCGGGATACAGCCAGCCGCCGCCGTACGCATTGGCCAGATAACGGATAATGGCGTTGGATTCCCAAAGGATGAAATCCCCTTCCTGTATAACCGGGATCAGGGCATTGGGATTCATGTTTTTGAAGGCGGCGTCCTGGGGGGATTTAAATCCGTCGCCCCAGTCTTCCCGGCGGAAGGCAATGTCCAGCTCTTCACAAACCCACAGCACTTTGCGAACGTTGATTGATGAGGCGCGTCCCAGTATTTTCAGCATAGTTCCGTCACTTTTTTGTGCAGCGTGGAGCTATTAATACCCATATTCGGTCAGGCTGACAATGGCTAACCCCCTGCTGCCTCAACAATGTGATTTCCGCCGGCTTAAGCAGGCAATTTTCGGTCTACTCTTGCAACATGCCAATCAGAAGGACTTTAGTGATGACACAGTTACGTGCATTTAAACAGGTTGATGTCTTTACCTCTTCACCGCTCAACGGCAATCCGCTGGCGGTGATTATGGATGCCAGCGGCCTGAGCGATGAGCAGATGATGTCCGTTGCCCGTTGGACCAATCTGTCAGAAACCACCTTCGTGCTGCCGGCTGAAGATCCCGCCGCGGACTATCGGGTGCGCATCTTCACCCCGGATCTGGAACTGCCGTTCGCCGGGCATCCGACGCTGGGTACCGCCCATGCGCTGCTCGAAGCGGGCGTCACCGTGAAAAATCCCGGCAAGATTGTGCAGGAGTGCGGGATTGGTTTGGTCACCATCAAAATTTCCGCCGAGGGTGCGCTGGCCTTTGCCGCACCGGAAGCCACGCTGACCGGGTTCAGCGATGCGCCGTTAAGCAGTGCCCTGAACAGTGATGCGCTGGAAACTCAGCTGCCGGTAATGGTGGCCGATATGGGCATTCGCTGGTTGCTGGTGCCGATGCAATCCGCTGAGGCGGTGCTGGCGATCAAACCGAATATCGTGGAGTTTGAACGGCTGTTGCGGAAAGCGCAGGTGAACGGCGTGATGCCGTTTGGCCCGCTGGACGGTTTGCCCGAGCAGTATGAAGTGCGTGGCCTGCTGGTCGAGAACGGCTCCTTCACTGAAGATCCGGTCACCGGCAGCGCCAACGCCTGTCTGGCCCGCTATCTTCAGGCACAGGGCGTTGAGCTGGATTATCGGGTTCGCCAGGGGACGGCGATGAAGCGCGCAGGCAGGCTGAGCGTCACCTACGCCAGCGATGGCCTGTGGATTGGTGGACAAACCGTCACGGTTATCGACGGGACGCTCGCCGTTTAAGCACGCCAGTCACGGCCGCCGCTCTGCTGGCGTTGGATCCAGAGAGCGGCGCCAGAGGATTACATAAACATGCCGCCGGACGCTTCAATACGTTGACCGTTGATCCAGCCGCTCTCATCGCTGAGGATCTGCGCGACGGCATTGCCGATGTCATCCGGCAAACCGACCCGTCCCAGCGCCGTTTGCGAGGCGACAAAGGCATTCACTTCCGGGTTATCACGCACCATCCCACCGCTAAAGTCGGTGGCAATCGCGCCTGGCGCCAGGATATTCACCGCAATCCCACGCTTACCCAGTTCTTTCGCCTGATAACGGGTCAGCACTTCCATCGCCCCTTTTACCGACGCATACGCACTGGAGCCTGGCAGGCTAAAGCGCGCCAGTCCGCTGGAGATATTCAGGATACGTCCGCCGTCCACCAGCAGCGGCAGCAGCGTCTGGGTCAGGAAAAACGGCCCTTTGAAATGGACATTCACCATCTCATCAAACTGCGCTTCGGTGGTCTCCTCGAAACTGGCGTGAAGTGCGGTCCCGGCATTGTTCAATAAATAATCAAAATGCTCTCTTTGCCAGACAGCGTTGAGCTGTTTTTTCACTTCAGCCGCAAAGGCCACGAAGCTCTTGCTGTCGCCAACATCCAGCTGAAGCGCCACGGCACGGGCTCCGAGCGCCTCAATACGCTGCACAACCCGATCGGCTTCCGGCTGCTTGCTACGGTACGTCAAAATGACGTCAACGCCTTTAGCGGCCAGTTTCAGGGCGGCATTCTCACCTAAACCCCGGCTTCCGCCGGTGATCACTGCGATTTTATGGCTCATTTTCTTCTCCAGTCTGTTTCTGTGGACAAAAAACAGGATATTACCTCCGTTCTGATCTATAAATGTCCTGAATGACGCTTCACTGTTTCATTCCGGACAACAACAGGCGCAAAAATGGATAAAATTCACGCAATGCAGGTGTTTGTCAGAGTCGCGGAGTTGCAGAGCTTTACCCGCGCGGCAGACAGCCTGGGTTTACCGAAAGGCAGCCTGTCGCGTCAGTTACAGGCGCTGGAAAACAGCATGGGAACGCGACTGCTGCACCGTACCACCCGCCGCGTGCAGCTGACCCAGGATGGACTGGTGTATTACGAGCGCTGCCGTGATGTGCTGGCCACGCTGGAAGAGATGGATTCCCTGTTTCAGCACGATCCCACCACGCTCAGCGGCCGGCTGCGGGTGGATATGTCGGTCAGCCTTGCCAGTAATTTCATCCTGCCGCTGCTGCCGCAATTCTTGCAGCAATACCCGGGGATCGAGCTGGAGCTGAGCAGCAGTGACCGCCGTGTCGATGTGATTCGGGAAGGCTTTGACTGCGTGATCCGTGGCGGCACCCTGGGCGACTCCGGGCTGATCGCGCGTCCGTTAGGGAAAATGACGCAGATAAATTGCGCCAGCCCTGACTACCTGGAACGGTTTGGCACCCCACAGACCCTCGACGATCTGGGACAACATGCGATGGTGCATTACAGCCAGCAGCTGGGCGTCCATCCGCAAGGATTTGAGTACTGGGACGGCAAAACAACCCGCTTTATCCAGACCGGCGGCGCGGTCACCGTCAACAATACGGTAACCTACCAGTCGGCCTGTCTGTCCGGACTTGGCATCATTCAGGCGCCTCTCGCCGGAATGAAAGCGTCACTGGCCAACAAAACCCTGGTGGAAGTTCTGCCGCATTTTCGGGCTGAACCGATGCCCATCTCGCTGATTTATCCCCACCGCCGTAACCTCGCCCGTCGGGTGCACGTTTTTATGGAATGGATCACTCAGACGATGAAAAAATACGTTACCTGAGTGCGGGGCTATAATTTCAGGCAGGTACATTCATTTGAAGGACATGAAGAAGGTGACATGAAGGAAAACCAATCCGCTGAAAACCAGCAAGAAGACAAACCGCTGATCAATATCAAGACAGGCAATCACACCGTTGATAAATCCATTACCCGGGTTTCAAAGCTGGCGAGTTGGTTCCAGGCCATTCCCGCCGTGGCGCATTTTCTGCGCGCGGGTGAACGCTTTAACGATCGACTGGGCAGCCAGTTTGGCGCGGCGATTACCTATTTCTCATTTCTCTCGCTGATCCCGATCCTGATGGTCTCCTTTGCCGCCGTCGGTTTTGTGCTGGCGTCTAACCAGGACCTGCTGACGCAGTTGATCAATAAGATCGTCGACAATATCAGCGATCCCACGCTGGCCTCGACGCTGAAAAACACCGTTAATACGGCGATTCAGCAGCGTACTACCGTCGGACTGACCGGCTTGTTCATTGCGCTCTATTCCGGGATTAGCTGGATGGGCAATCTGCGCGAGGCGATCCGCGCCCAGTCGCGCGATGTCTGGGAAAGAAACGAGCAGGACAAAGAGAAAATCTGGCGGCGCTATTCCCGCGACTTTATTTCGCTGACCGGACTGGTGCTGGCGCTGATTATCACGCTGTCACTGACATCTATTGCCGGCGCGGCGCAGGATATGATTGTGCGGGCATTAGGACTGGAGGGAATCGACTGGCTGAAACCGGCGATGACGCTGATTGCGTTGTCGATTTCCATTCTGGCGAACTATCTGCTGTTCCTGTGGATTTTCTGGATCCTGCCACGGCATAAGCCGCGTAAAAAAGCGTTATTCCGTGGGACCTTGCTGGCGGCGATTGGCTTTGAAGTGATTAAATTCATTATGACGCTGACCCTGCCTAAGCTGGCGTCTTCGCCTTCCGGCGCAGCTTTTGGGTCGGTGCTGGGACTGATGGCCTTTTTCTACTTCTTTGCCCGTCTGACCCTGTTCTGCGCCGCGTGGATTGCCACGGCGAAGTACAAGGACGATCAACCCATCGAGCCAGAGGCTAAAAAAGCCTGAGGCAGGGACTTAAGGGCAGCCGGGGTTGCCCTTAAGACTTGAGGATGCTGCAACTGTGGTCCTGCAACTCTTCAGCAGAACCCCGGTTCATCAGTAACAGATTACGTTTGATCACCATCATCACGCGACGGCCATCTGGCAGCGCCGCAACGGCAATGCCGTATTTGTACATCTCTTCCCGCGCGCCGGGGATCTCTCTGGCGAGACGCAGAAACGGACTCATCTTTTTGATCTCGTCGCGGGTAACCGCCCGCACCTGATAGGTATGCCCAGCCAACTGCTCGGATTGCCATAGGCTGGTCAGTTTAGGGCTGAGGCTGTCCAGCTGTTGGCGAATATCCGGGCGCAGGCAGGAGATATGAATATGCAGCTGATTCTGCGTTCTTCCCCGCTCTGAATTAATGCTTAACGCATAGGCACTGTCATCGATGGGCGCACCGCGCTTTTCTTCCATAAAATGACGCGAGCGCCAGGCTTCTGCAAAGAAATTGGGCGTAGCAGGATTGAGTAAGGCCGGACTTTCAATACCGGTAATCTTTTCCACCGGCATTAATAAAAACTGCAGAGGACCCACGCGATCTTTCAGGACCACATAACCATTGCGCAAGTCGACCTGACGACAGGGTGTGGGATCGTTATTTTGATTTTGGTTAGGCACACATTTTTGACTGACAATTTTCCATAACGCATCCGAATTGTTTTTATAATTCAACGCTATCGAGGCACAGCCCGCCGTCAAAATTACCCCTGCAATACCCACTACAATCAGGACCCGCTTTCGCCCCTGCATCATTGAAACCTCTGCTCATAATCTGCTCGTAATGTAAACGAATTACGGATAAAGATCATGTCAAATAATCAATCGCGGTGACCATTTTTCTGGGCTGGGATAAATCGACTTAAGGCAGTATTCGGAAGGGTTCGGAAAGGGTAAGGAAGGCGTAAATAAGCAGTAAAGACCGTGGATAAGGCAAATCAGGCGGTGAAGGTATTCACCGCCTGGGTAACAATTAATCGGGTTTCATAATCTGGTCGTAAGTGCCACCATCGGCAAAGTGTGTTTTCTGAGCCTGAGTCCAGCCGCCAAACTTATTATCAATGGTAAACAGTTTCACCGGCGCAAAGGTGCTGGCAAACTTCTTGGCGACCTCAGGATCGCGCGGGCGATAGTAGTTCTCTGCCGCGATGGTTTGACCCACTGGCGAGTAGAGATACTTCAGGTAGTCATCGGCCACTTTACGGCTGTCACGCTCGTCGACCACTTTATCCACCACGGATACGGTCGGTTCCGCCAGGATTGATTCACTTGGCGTCACGATCTCAAACTTGTCTTTACCCAGCTTATTCACCGCCAGGTAGGCTTCGTTTTCCCACGCGATTAGCACATCGCCTAAGCCACGTTCTACGAAGGTATTGGTCGCGGCACGCGCGCCGGAATCCTGAACCTCAACGTTCTTATACAGGGCTTTGACGTAAGCCTGCGCTTTCGCCTGATCGCCATGGTTCTGATCCAGTGCCCAACCCCATGCCGCCAGATAGTTCCAGCGTGCGCCGCCGGAGGTTTTTGGATTCGGACTGATCACCGACACGCCAGGTTTGATCAAATCATCCCAGTCGTGGATTTGCTTTGGATTGCCTTTGCGGACCAGGAAGACGATGGTCGAGGTGTAAGGAGCAGAGTTGTCTGGCAGACGTTTAATCCAGTTTTTGTCGATACGACCGCGTTCAGCAATGGCATCCACATCAGATTCTAACGCCAGCGTAACCACATCGGCACGAATGCCATTGATGACGGACGTCGCTTGCTTACCGGAGCCACCATGGGATTGACGGACGACAACATTGTCACCTGTTTCCTGCTTGTAATGCGCGCTGAAGGCCTTGTTGTACTGTTCGTACAGCTCACGCGTTGGATCGTAAGAAACATTCAGCAGCTGAATATCTTTCGCCAGCACGCTGGTTGAAGCCAGTAACAGGGTAAATCCCATACACCACTTATTCATTACTCTCTCTCCCAAAGGTTTTCGCTGTAGGAGAGCCTGACACAAACCTATCCACGATTTAAAGAATTAAAAACAAGCTTTAATAACCTAATGGAATATAGCAAGGCAGTAAAAAGGCGCTGGGTTTCAGCGCCTTGATTTTGCTTAATAAAGCTTCTTGGCGGTATCCAGCCAGTCACCTTTGAAGGGACGCTTCATGTTTTCAATCGCATCGATGATGTCGTGGTGCACCATCTTCTCATTCTGAATACCGACACAACGGCCGCCGTAGCCCTGCAACAGCAGCTCAATCGAGTAGGCGCCCATGCGGGATGCCAGGATACGGTCGTAAGCGACCGGCGCACCGCCGCGCTGGATATGGCCCAGCACCGTTGAACGGGTCTCACGCTTGGTTTCAGCTTCAATGTATTTGGCCAGCTCATCGATATCGCAGATGTGCTCGGTAATGGCCACGATAGCGTGCTTTTTACCTTTGGCGATGCCCGCTTTGATCTCTTCTACCAGCTCTTCGCGGGTGTAAGGGATTTCAGGCAATACGATAAATTCACAGCCACCGGCGATGGCCGCAGCCAGCGTCAGATCGCCACAGTAACGGCCCATCACTTCAACGATGGAAATACGCTGGTGAGAAGAAGACGTGTCACGCAGACGGTCAATCGCTTCGACGACGGTTTCCAGCGCGGTGAAGTAACCGATGGTGTAATCCGTTCCGGCCACGTCATTATCAATGGTGCCCGGCAAGCCGATGCACGGGAAACCCATCTCAGTAAGACGCTTGGCGCCCATGTAAGAACCATCACCACCGATAACTACCAGCGCATCAATCCCGCGCTTTTTCATGTTCTCGATGCAAACGGTACGCACTGACTCTTCACGGAACTCCGGGAAACGCGCGGAGCCCAGGAAGGTGCCACCACGGTTAATCATGTCAGATACGCTGTAACGGTCCAGATTGGCCATGCGATCTTCATACAGGCCCAGATAGCCATCGTAAACGCCACACACTTCCAGGCCTTCGCTCAGGGCGGCACGTACCACGCCCCGGATGGCTGCGTTCATTCCTGGCGCATCGCCACCACTTGTCAGTACACCGATTTTTTTAATCATGACAACCTCTGAACTTGTTGATGCAAAATTAGAATTCTGAGCGCCCTGGAAGGTCGGCGCATAGGCGAGCTTACCCACTAATGATGGCAATAGTATATCAAAGCCAGGCAGCTGAATTGATTCAGGTCAGTCATGATTCAGCTATTTTTTTTGCGCCGCGTCACGTTTTTCACAATCATTGCGCTAACCCATTTATTTCCCGAGGAATTATAGATCAAGTCCCCGCGCCCGTTCAGCCGGTACCACCGAGCAGGGATCCTGATGAATGATCACATCCGACCCCGGAAAGCGGCTTAACAATGCCTTTTCAACGTCTTCTGCCATTTTGTGCGCCTGATAAAGGGGCAAATTATCGTCCATTTCCAGATGCAGCTGAATAAAACGGGTTGGGCCCGACTGACGGGTACGGATATCATGTGCGCCCTGAACGCCCGGCCAGTTTGTGGCGATATCAATGATCGTCTGCCGGTCCTCATCCGGCAACGCCCGATCCAGCAGCGCCTGAACGGCATCGTAGCCCATGCGCAATGCGCTGGTTAAAATCCACACGCCAATCCCCAGCGCAAACAGCGCATCCGCACGCTTAAAGCCGTACCAGCTTAGCCCCAACGCCAACAGAATGGCCCCGTTCATGATCACATCAGACTGGTAATGCAGCATATCGGCGCGGATAGCCACGCTGCGGGTGCGCTTGACCACCCAACGCTGGAAAGTGACCAACACCAGAGTGGAAAACAGGGCGATCAAGGTGACGACGATACCGATTAACGGTCCGCGCATTTCATTGGGCGTCGCCAGGTGTTGGAGACCGGTGAGGAACAGGAACAGTGCAGAACCGGAGATAAACATGCTTTGGGCCAGCGCGGCCAGCGATTCTGCCTTGCCGTGACCAAAGGTATGCTCGCGGTCAGCAGGCTGAAGGGAGTAGCGGACCACAAACAGATTGGTCAGTGAGGCGGCGATATCGACGAGGGAGTCGACCAGGGCGGCCAGCAGGCTGACGGAGTCGGTGTACCACCAGGCAAAAATCTTCACCAGCAGCAGCACCGAAGCCAGCATCGTGGCGGCCAGTGCGGCGCGATTCACCAGACGTGCGTAGTGTTGATCCATGCCACACTCCCTTAAGTTGAGTGCGTAAGTATACTGGATTTCAGGCAAAAAAAAGCCCCGCCATCATGGCGGGGAAGACAGGGATGGTGATTATTAACACCGATTAAAAATATGAAATAAAAGGATTTATTTCTATCAATGTCCACACATTGACCACATCAAAAAAAAAGCCCACTTGATAAGCGGGCTTATTTTTAAGTCTTTGCAGTGGCCTTAGCCGTATTTTCTGGCGAAATCTTCATCAGATGAACACAGGTAGAGAATAAATTCGATAAAGGCTATTAGTGCTGGAATGAACGTCCAGCAAAAAATTAAGTATAAAAATCCCTGTCCCACACGGCCCAGATAGAACTTATGCACACCAATCCCACCAAAGAAGAAAGCCAGAAGCGCAGCAGCAATCCTGCTTTTCTTTCCCACCTCTGAACCTTGTGTCGCCCCGCACTGCGGACAAGCTTTAGCGGAACTATGAATTTCCTTACCGCAGCCACGACAAAAAACCATTCCAGACATATAAAACTCCATCTTCATAAATTAAAAAAGTAACATTTGAGTTATCGGCACTGACTTAAATTTTTTTAATCGAAATTAAAAACCCCGCTTTACGGGGTTTGGTTTTCTTCAGAGTGATAAGGCTAACTGATCATCCCCGTAGTTTGAGCTTGGAAAAATTCCTTTCGGCACGTTATGCGCTGCTACGGGAGTGACGTGATTCAGAAAATGCTCCACCGAATCTAGGGTTGTGAAAGTCACACCACAAGCCAGATTATTACACTGGTGATAACTGCGGCGCGTCAGTTCACTTAGCCTGACACTGGTACGGGTTTTAGCACTGGCATTGCATTTCGGGCAGGTGAACATAGAACCTCACCACAATCTGATTAAACTCGCGGGCATTTTAAGATAACTCCGAAAAATATGCTATTCCGTTTCGTACGTTTCTTCAGCAACATCCCAGCCGTTAATCCGCACCTCCAGCTCCAACCCGGTGATAAATCCATTGTCGTCAATCGTATGCGTCACACGGTTAATTACCCAATCCGCAGCGTCAATCAAAGGTTTAAATCCGGTTACGTTGGCGTGTAATTCCGGGTAGAGGTCTTCGCGGCCCCGCGCCAGGGTAATGCTGAACTCAGCAGCACCGCGCTGTAACTCCGCCCACTTCGCCGCCGCCGCACGTCGGGCAGCACGCTCGGTTTTGAACGTCTTGCGCATGACGAAAACATTGCCCTCAGCGCCCTCCACATAGCCCCCTTCTTTTTTAGAGGATGCAGGCGTGACGTTTATCGGCTTCTTTTTTTTCCGGCGTTTAATCGCCGTGGGCTTTTTCTTGCCGAAGTTGAGATCAAGCCAGTATGCCTGGACTCCGGTATAAGCGTCACGGTCAGCAATCCGGAATGAATGCCCGTCACCACTGGCGCGAGTAATCATGACGGAGGGCAGCACGCAGCCGCTTTGTGAAATACCCATGCCTGGCACGATAAACAACAGGCGTCCATTTTTTATAGTGGCAACCGCGCCAATTATTTCCGCCATCCGTGTCAGGAAGCTTATATCCGATTCACTCGTCTGGTCAGCGTGGTCAATTTCCACATCCTTTAACGACGCACTGACGGCGGGGATCAGGTTATAGCGACCGGCAATGGCGGAAACCACCGCGCCGACGGTCACGTCGTGCCAGCTGTATTCGCGCTTAACGTTGAAGTCCTCACGAAAATCTGCGCTGCGGGCGGTGATCACCAGCCGGTCAGGCGGCCCCTGATGGGTAATTTCATCCACGGTATACACGCCTTTATCAACCAGTGGACGATTAGCCCAGCCGATAGCAACCGAGATCTCAGCGCCTCGCGACGGCATAACAACCAGCCCGTCAGTATCATCAATCGTCAGCTCCAGCCGGTCAGCTTCAAAGCCCCGGTTATCGGTCAACGTCAACGACATCAGCCGGTCATCCAGACTCGTCAGCACCACGCCTTGTATCGTCAGCCGGTAAGCAGGCTGCGGTGATAGATCATCGTCAAAAATAGTCAGCATAAATCCCCCTGCCTGCATCCTCGCCCGCGTGAGGGTCGACGTCAGCTGGCGCAGGTTGTCAGCCGCCAGCGACAATCGCCACAGCGTGATAAGGGGGCCGCGCTTCACGATGATGTATTGCACGCATCAACCAGAGGCAACAAAGCATGAGTGAAAATTATCATCACGGCGTCCGGGTCAAAGAAACAACCGACCTCAGCACCATGATCCGCGATATCGACACAGCCGTAATTGGCGTGGTCTGTACCGCTGACGACGCCGACGGAGTTACCTTCCCGCTCAACACGCCAGTATTACTGACGCGTGTCCGGGATTATCTCGGCAAAGCCGGGAAAAGCGGCACGCTCTACACCACCCTGAAAGCCATTTCTGACCAGGCCAGCCCGAAAACGGTCGTTGTCCGCGTTGCGGATGCCTCGCAGGTTATCCCGGCTGAAGGTGAAACCGCTCCTACGCAGGATCAGCTGGTTATCGGCGGCGTTGGTGCCGATGGCCGTTACACCGGCATGTTTGCACTGCTGACCGCCGAGCCACGCGTCGGTGAACATCCCCGCGTGCTGGCCGTACCGGGTCTTGATACGAAAGTGGTGGCGCTTCAGCTGGCGGTGATCGCCGAGAAGCTACGCGCTTTCGCCTACGTCGGCGCCCACGACTGTAAAACCATTGCCGAAGCCAAAGCCTGGCGCGAAGACTTCAGCGAGCGCGAAATCATGGTGATTTACCCTGACTTCATCGCTTACAACAGCCTGACCGCCGCTAACGAAACCGTCCCGGCAGCGGCTTACGCTATCGGCTTGCGGGCGAAAATCGACGCAGAACAGGGCTGGCACAAAGTGCTGTCGAACGTGCCGGTATCAAACGTGCTGGGCATTTCGGCAGACGTTTACTGGACGCTTCAAGGCGAAGATACCGATGCCGATGACCTTAACAGCAAAGGCATCACCACGCTGATTAAGCGCGATGGCTTCCGCTTCTGGGGTTCCCGCACCTGCGATGAAGAAACCTACTTATTCGAAAGCTATACCCGCACCGCGCAGACCCTCGCTGACACCATCGCCGAAGCGCATTTCCCCTACGTCGATAAACCTCTCACGCCGTCGCTGATTAAGGACATTGTGGACGGCATCAACCGTAAGGGCGCTGCTCTGGTGACCGCTAATCGCCTGCTGGGGTTCAGCTGCTGGTTTGATTTTGCCGGGGACAACACCACCGAAGCGCTGCGCGATGGCAAGGCCACCATTCGCTACAAGTACACCCCCGTTCCGCCGCTTGAAGACCTGACGCTGATTCAGGAATTCACGGCTGAATACTTCGCTACGTTCGCGACGGTGTAAGGAGAAGATCATGGGATTACCAAGCAAACTTTTTTCTTTCAACACCTATGTTAACGGCGACAGCTTCCTCGGCATCACTGAAGAACTGACCACGCCAAAGCTGGGCCGCAAAACCGAAGACTATCAGGGCGCAGGCATGCCGATGGGGGTTTCTGTTCACCTCGGCTTTGAAACCGGCGCGGCGGATATGGAGATCACACTGGGCGGTCTGGATGCCCGCCTGCTGAATACCTACGGCAGCACCATCGACGGCGTGCAGCTGCGCTTTGCCGGTTCGTACCTGGACGACTCAACCGGCAACGCCATTCCCTGCGAAATCCAGACTCGCGGACGCGTGCAGGAAATGGACTGGGGCAGCGCGAAGCAGGGTGATAACACCTCGCATAAATACACGCTGAAAAATACCTACGTGAAAATCACCCTCAACGGTACAGAAGCCTTTGAGCTGGACGCGCTCAACATGGTCTGGAAGGTGAACGGCGTAGATATGATGGATCAGCACCGTAAAAACATCGGCCTGTAACCGGCCACCACCCTTAACCCGCCGGGTGCAATACCGCGCCCGGCCAGCAGAGAGAATTATCATGGCTAAAATTATCCCACTTTTTGGCGCAATCACTCGCGGCAAGACCGTTATCAAAGAAGTCACTATCACCGACGCAATGGCGCAAACCGGATCGCTGCGTGGCCTGAAACTGTATGACGTAATGGTAAGCGACGTTGACTCACTGATTAAGCTGCTGCCCCGCGTCACCAGCCCGGCGCTGACCGAACTGGAAGTAACCGCCCTGCACCCATCCGACCTGGCTCAGCTGGCAACCGGCATTGCTGATTTTTTAGCGCCGCCATCGGCGTTGAACGAGACAGCAGCGGCAGAAGCTTAATCCGCTGTCCGGCGGTTGATACTGACGAACTGATCGCCGATATCGCCGTTATTTTCCACTGGCAGCCGTCAACCTACGACACGATGCCAGTGGATGAATTTCTTACCTGGCATAAGCGTGCGTTGGCCCGTAATGGACAGGAAGAATGACAGATCGCAATCTGAGTATTCGGGTAGCCTTCAGCGCTATCAACAACCTCACCCGCCCGGTGAGCGCGGCGCAGAAAAGCGCCGCCTCACTGGCGTCACAAATTAAATCCACGCAAACCAGCCTGAAGGGGCTTGAACGTCAGGCAGGCAGCTTTGACCGCCTGTCGAAAGCATCAGAAAACACTGCCCGCCAGCTGGCAGAAGCCCGCAAAAAAGCCGACGAACTCCGCGCCTCATTCGGCCCGGCGAAGCAGCGCACCAACGAACAAACGGCGGCGCTCAAAAGCCAGTCCGATGCCGTGCGCCAGCTCTCCCGCGCCCACAATGAAGAACGGGCCAAACTCAGCAGCCTGCGTTCATCACTGATGCAGCACGGAGTATTGCTGAAGGGCGGCAGCTCGGCCACCGAGCAGGTCACTCGCCGCACCGCAGCCTATAACCGCCAGTTGGCCGAGCAGCAGCGCAGGCTGACGGCGGTCACGCGGGCGCAGCAGCAGTACCAGCATGCCAAAGAAAGCCGCGAGAAGCTGGAAGGTGGCGGGATGCGTGCCGTTGCCACCGGTGCGGCCATTGCTACGCCGGTGATTGGCCTCGTTAGCAGCTACGCCACCTTTGAAAACTCCATGAAAGGCGTTGCAAAGCAGGTCAACGGGCTGCGCGAGAACGATGGCACCCGTACCGCGCAGTTCTACGAAATGCAGAAGGCCATTAAGGCGGCCAGCGAGAATCTGCCGATGGAAAACGGTGCGGTGGACTATGCCGCCCTGGTGGAAGGCGGCGCACGCATGGGCGTGGCCAACGGCGACGATCCGTGGGCAAAGCAGAAAGCTGATCTCCTGTCGTTTGCCAACACTGCCGCGATGGCCTCAACAGCGTTCGAACTTCCGGCTAATGAGCTGTCTGAAAGCCTCGGTAAAATTGCCGGACTCTATAAAATCCCGACGCAACAGATTGAAGGGCTGGGCGACGTCCTGAACTACCTGGACGACAACGCCAAATCGAAAGGCTCAGATATTATCGACGTCCTTCAGCGCATCGGAGGTGACGCTGACAAGCTCGATTTCCGCAAAGCGGCCGCAATGGCTTCCACCTTCCTGACGCTCGGCGCCGCGCCGGAAATCGCGGCCAGCTCAACGCATGCAATGGTGCGCGAGCTGTCGATCGCCACACAGCAGAGCGATAAGTTTATGGACGGACTGGACGCCATTGGCCTCAGTGCCGAGAAGATTCAGAAGCGAATGCCTACCGATGCGATGGGCACCATTCTGACCGTGCTTGAGCAGGTTCAAAAGCTGCCTGACTATCAGCAGTCTTCCGTGCTGACGCAGATTTTCGGTAAGGAGTTTGGCGGCTCGGCGCAGAAACTCGCGAACAACCTGCCGGAACTTTACCGCCAGCTGACGCTGGTCAATGGCGAAGCCTCGAAAGGCTCAATGAAGCGCGAGTCAGACATCAACCTCGACTCGGTAGACGCCCGCTGGATGACCACAAAGGCCAGCCTGCAAAACTCCTTCAGCAGCCTGGGTGAAACGCTGCGCGGGCCGGTACTGGAAATCATGGGCTACGCCACCCGTATGATCCAACGCTTCCGGGCATGGGCAGAGGCTAACCCCGCGCTGGTCAGCGCACTGCTGAAAGTCGCGGTTGCCGTTGGCGTGGCAATTGCCGCACTGGGTGCGCTGGCGCTGGCCGTTGCCAGCATCCTGCTGCCGATGGCTGCCGTGCGGCTTAGCCTGTCACTGCTGACCGGCGGGCGTGGTTTCGCTGGCCTGTTACCGTCAGTAGGCGGCATGGCCTCAAGACTGAAGAAACTCGGCCCGCTGCTCAGCAGCACCGGTCGCAGCGTAAAAGACTGGATTCCTATCTTCCGCTCCGCTGGCTCAGCGGTTGGCAACCTCGGCAAAAACATCTTAACCACCGGCAGAAACGGCATCAGCCTGGTATCACGCATGGGTAGCGCAACTGGCTCAGCGCTAACCACCCTCTTTACCTCACCGCGAACGGCCCTGACGGCGCTCGGCAACGGACTTCGCTCGGTGGCTACCGGCGGTTTCGGCACACTGCTGAACGTCGGACGCACCGTGTTAACTGTGCTTGGCGGCGGCCTGTCCGTACTGCTCAGCCCGGTGGGTCTACTGGTTGCCGCATTGGTCGGTGCCGCGCTAATGATCTGGCGCTATTGGGAACCGATTAAATCCTTCTTTAGCGGCTTCTGGTCCGGTCTGATCAGCGCTATCGCGCCGGTTAAACAGGCATTCGCGCCGCTGGCACCTATCTTCGACAGTATCGGCAATGCCATCAGCCGGGTGTGGAACTGGTTTAAGCAGCTGTTTGAGCCGGTGAACGCCTCAGCGGAAACCCTGCGAGAATGTACCGAAGCAGGCCGCGCCTTCGGCGAGATTGTCGGCAAGGCGATCTCCGGCGTGGTCAGCGTCATTCTGAAGGTGGCAGAGGGTATTGGCTGGCTGCTGAAAAAGCTGGGCGCCATTCCTGAAGCGGCCAACGCCGCGAAAGAAGTGGCTGGCACAATGGATGCCGTTGCCCCGCAGGCAAAAACGCCAGTGATGTACGTCTGGGACAGCAAACAGAAAAAGATGATTGCTCAGGAGTGGAAGGCCGCCGCGCCCGCCGTCAAAGCTGCCGCCGCCAGTGTAACTAAACCCGCAACTACGCCACCGGCAGCCCCGGCAGTTGCACCGGTTCCGGTTTCGGAGCTGGGCGGGAAAAACACGGTCAGCAAAGGCCGGAAATCAGGTTCCGGCAGCGCGGTAGCCGATGCAGCAACCTCGCCAGCGGCTGACAAGCTCGGGGAAATCGTTTTCAAAAAACATCCTGCCGTTATGCCCGTAGCGGGTACCTACATGGAACCCCGGATCAGAGCCGCCAACAGCCTAGCGCAATCTCTGACGGGCAGGATTGGCAGCACACTTTCCAGCTTTACCAGCAGCGTGATGAACTGGCCGGCACGGTCAAACCTGCCCGGTATTCCGGTTCCCGTTACACCTGCAGGACGGTCAAAGCCGACCTTGCTCGATGCAGGCATCGGCGATATCAACCTGACCATTAATTTTAACGGCGCGGAAAGACACGACGCCAAAGAGATAGCGCGGATGGTGCGGGACGAAGTGAAAAGCTTGATGCGCGAAGCTGAAGCCCGCCGACGTTCACAACTCAGAGACAGGGAGTAACACACGATGATGATGGCTTACGGCATGTTTGTTTTTATGCTCGATACCGCCGCCTATCAGGCGCTCCAGCAGGAAACCTCCTGGCGGCACGTTAAGAACGACAGGATCGGAAAATCGGCAACGTGGCAATACATCGGTACCGGTGAGGATAACATTATTCTGACCGGCACCCTCTACCCCGAAGTTACCGGCGGCGATGTGTCGCTGGCGACACTGCGCACAATTGCCTATGGTGGCCGACCGTGGCCGCTGGTTGAAGGCACCGGCTCAATTTACGGGATGTTTGTCATTGCAGGGATCACGGAGAACCGCACGGAATTTATGAAGGATGGCAAGGCGCAGAAAATTGAATTTACCCTCACGCTGAAAAAGGTCAGTGAGGATATCAGGGAAAAACTCGCAGGAATAACGGCAGATGACATTCTCTCTTTAATATAAAACTTAAGGGGGTTACCCCCCTTTTTTTCAATATCATTGTGGTTTAACGGGCCATGGAATATTGGGAGCGAGTGAAGTCTCAATTTCCTGAACAGCCTGGATATATCGCATCCATTCAGTAAGAGATGATTTATCTTTGTCTGAAATAATCCCCAACATCAGCTGGGTTTGCCAGGACTGAGTAAAGCTATTCGCTTGGCTGACCAATTCAGCCTTATGACGTTCGGCCTCAGAAACATTTGCAGCCTGCTTGGCGTCCGTATCAGTCACCCACTTTTTGCCGTCCCATGCATCAAAGCCCGATGACGGCTTAAGTGTTGTGGTGCCGGACGGATAGTCCCCCGTTTCGGTAACCATGACTTCAGAGCCATCAGCCACTGAATAAACCCTTTCGCCACGGTGATCCGGTTCAGTTACCCAGCTACCATTACGGAAAATCACCACCTGACCGGTGGCCACTGATGGCGGCACTGACGTGCAGGCATTGGCCGGGATGCCCACGCCGGGCAACAGATATTCATCCGTAGTTCCGGTATATTCCCCGCTGACGGCGTCGAAGTTATAGACCTTCAGCGTGCCTGCAGACTTTGCCAGCCCGTCATTATCTAATGTCACCTTAGCCATTATGCAGCCCTCACAATGTAGTTAAATGCCACGTTACGTGGACGCACAGAAATCCACTGACTGCTGGAGATAATCCCACCCTGCTTTTGCTCGGCAACCATACTGTTGTCGTTAAGAATTGCGCCAAGCGCGCCGTTTGCCGGAGACTTAGCATCGCCAGGCTGTGAACTTGTTACGCTGTCTGCCTGACTGAAAGAGGTACCAATGGTGCCGTTGGCCGTTGTTGCATCAGCGCCAAAATAATCCAGCGCTGCCGTTCTGATTGATGTGGCCGCCTGCGCCGAAAGCAGGGCACGGGCATTGTCTGCACCCCGCCCGTCATCCCATCCACGAATAAACTCACCTCTCAAATCAGGCAATTTCAGTGAGGGGTACGCTTTTGCCAGCACCGGATACGTTGTGGCGCTGAACGAGGCGCCATTACATTTCAGCCATCCTTCAGGGGCAGCAGCAAGCGACCAGGGCAATGGCACGCCTACGGGCAGCGCAGAGCCAGCACCCAGACCAAGATTTGTCAGAACGTCAGCAATTTTACCGGCGTCCTTAATCTCACTCAGCGCATTCGCCATCTGAAGATATTGTTTATGCGGATTGGCGGCTACGGCATGATCGGTCATCAGCTTTTCAGCGTGCTGACTGACCGTCAGGGTTGCTTCATCCACATATTTACGGGTCGCAAGCACAACAGATGGGTCGATTTTCACGGTCACCGCGTCTGTGCTATTTACGATAAGGATCATACGCACCGTCTGGGTTCTTCCACTGCCTTCTTGTAATTGTGGCTTATAGGTTTCAGGACAGTTCGCCACTGCAATCAGAATATTATCAGCATCAAAAAGGCCGATCTCTCGGATCCAAAATCCACCTTCAGTCTCGGGGATAATCTGCTCCGCGATTATCTGACTGGAGTTGTTTTCATCAATGCTCAGAGCATTCAACGAAGCCCGACGTTTCTCAGCAATGAGCGCCGTTTGAGCAGCATTTGGTGAAGGTAGTACGCCGTTGCCGTCTCCAACTGCCATCTGAGTTATCTGGATTTTAGTACCCAGCGCAGCAGCGTTAGCAAGCTTCGCCGCGCCAAGATTGGTTAAAATTGCATAGTATTTTGTGCTCATGCGCTCACTCTCATGCTGTCTATTAAATGTACCGCGCCCCCGGTAATTCCCAGACCGCTGACGGAAATTATTTCTGCTGTGTAGGGGTAAACCGTTAGTTCGTCCCCGGAATAACAGGCCGCCGCAACCGGCAGGCTGCCGCTGGACTGCAAATTAATCGACATACCGATCAGATGGCGGCTGACGGGCTTTGCATCGCTGATAAGCCGCTCAAGCTCCTGATAGGTTTCCTCACTGATGCCCTGATCCTGCACGCCAATATCCAGGCGAAACGTGCCGGGCGCGTCGCCGTTTTTCCACCACTCTGAGATGCGCAGCAGGAAGCCGAAAGGCTCCACCACCCGGCGGATAGCCGTGGTCGTCCCCTTATGCTGATGGATATAAAACGCGTCTTTCACCACCTTGCGCTTTACGCTCTCCGTCCAGCCTTCATCCCAACGGTCAACCGACCAGGCCCATGCCAGATACGGCAGCAGGCGCACGGGGCAGACGTCAGGGTTAAGCAGATCCCGCAGCGGCACGCTAAGATTCGCCATATCGCTACAGGCGGCGGCCAGGCGGCGCTCAAGGTCTGAGGCTGACGGCGGCAGCAGGCTATTCATCCGTTCCCCCAATAGTTACCACTGCGTCCGTGCAGTAAGCCGCCTGCGTATTATCCAGCACCACGTTCGCGACCGGCGTTATCAGCTCAACGCGCTGTACGCCCTCAACGTGTAGCGCCGCATAAATCGCTGACAGGTTGATATCGCGCCCGATTCGGGACTGTCGCTGCGCATAAGCGGTGAGATTTGCGCTGGCGGCGGCCAGTACCGGCTCAGCTTCCGGGCCTGGCAGTAGGTAGATTTTTGCCTCTATCGCATAATTAACGATCTCGGCAGGGCTGACGGTCACGCGGTCCGCCACTGGCCGCACGCTTTCATCATTGAGCGCGGTAGCCACAACGGCGATCAGGTCAGCGGCGGCGGTGCCGTTACCTTCCCGGCTCAGCACGGTGACCACCACTTCCGCCGGTGACGGACTGATAGCGCGGGCATCGGCAACGCGACCGTCGGCGCTTTTGGCGTGATACTCATAGGCCGCCGTCGGTCCGGCCACGGATAACCCTTCGAAGGCAGCCGGGATGCGGCTGCGCAAATCCTCATCGCTCTCCATCACGGCGGCAACCGGCGGGATAGCAGCGGCATCCGCCGCGGTCACCGTCAGGCGCGTCACGCCGTTATTAACTGCCAGCTGGTCAAGGTCAGCGCCGCCCGAGTAAGCAACCATCACCGCCAGCCCCGCCTCATTGATGCGCTGACGCAACAGCATTTCGCGGTAAGCGCTTTCCTGAAGGTGCTTAACCATTGGCTCAGATTCCAGCTCAAGCGTTTGTGCAATAGCTGCCTGTTCATCAGCCGGGTACAGCGCAATCAGCGCCGCCTTGCGGGCGGCCAGAATCACTTCATAATCCAGCGACTCAACGATCTCCGGCGCGGGCAGCTGTGACAGGTCAATTACGCCACTCATATCGTGATATCCGTTGTGATAGCGCTCAGCGAATCGCTGCGCTGTGCGCTGATTGTCATTGTCCTGGCACCCTGCGCCACGCTCTCAAAGGTGATCTGCGTCGGGGTGATACGCGGCTCCCACTTCCACAGCGCGATAACCGCAGCAGAGATAAGACGCAACCGCGTTACTTCGTTATCCGGCTGGTCCAGCAGTGAAAAGAGCGCGGAACCGTATTCCCGGCGCATCAGTCGGCTGCCGACCGGCGTAAGAAGAATATCTTCTATCGACTGTTTCAGATGCGACTCACCTTCCACCGCTGCGCCGCTGGCGCTGCTCATACCTTTCCATTCGCTACTCACTGCGGGCCTCCCGTTTTGCTGCCGCCAGACTGCACGCCGCCGTGTACGTGGGCATGTACCACCACACCGTTAGAAGACATACTGCCGCCGCCCTGCGTCACCTCACCGTTAATCACCACCTCGGGGGCATTAATCACCAGCCGGGCCAGATTCAGCGTCATTGTGCCGCTGGCATCAACCAGCGAGTTTTTAATCCCGGTCAGGCGCTTCTGGCCGCTGGCAGGGTCATAGCCTTCCTTTGCCCCGTCCGGGTAGCGCGTGATATTTGAGGCCTGACTGGTATCCGGCGGCAGCGCATCACTGCCGTACAGGCTGAAGGCGATGAAGGCATTTTCCAGATCGCCGCCTGGAGAAAGGATCACAACCTGCTCCCCTACCGATGGCGCCCACCACGTTTGTGCATCCCCGGCACGCTGCGCACCCCAGCGCACCCAGTCGGTGGTGTTACCGCCCGTTTTTACCCTGGCGACGTACTCCACATAATCCACCTGCTGCACGGTGCCAACGCGGATCAGGTTTTGCAGCAGGCGTGCCGCTTCCGCTTCTCTCATTGCCCTGCTCCTTCCATTGCGCCGATGATCGCATCGGCGATGCCGTCGATTTCTGTCGGTGTCAGCCCAAGCAGCTGGCGCGCCGGATACTTCGCACTGGCACGGTGGGCGACCTTATCGGTAAGGCCGTACTGGTGAACCCGCGCTATCCTCGCGGCGTTGCCCTGGAAACCAACAACCGCCGCGTCCGGGTACGCCGTCGCCTTCAGGAAGCGGGCGGCACGCAGCCGCCGGAACATCGGGTTTTTAGCCGCTTTCGTTTCGGATTTGCGGGACAGGTCAATACTCAGATAGCGCTCAATATCGGCACGGATGAACGAGCGAATGCCGCCCTTGTCTTCATCAAACCCGGTGATCATGCGGTCGCCGTAACGTCCCTTGCTGTTGCGCCAGTTACGCAACCGGCGCACCTGGCCGCCATGCAAGAAGCTCACACCGCCCTGAGTGCGCAGCTTCTTCTGCTTGCGTGCCGGGTATGCGCTGCCATCGGGGTTTTTCTGCTGGCCGATGCGCTTCTGCTGGCTGCGGCACAAGTCCGCTGCCACACGTCGGGCCATACTGCGGCGGGTCGTGGGCTTAGTGACGCCCAGCACATCCGCGAGAATGGCATCCAGCTGGTGAAAAAGAAGATTCTCCGCCATCACTCACCGCCCCGCAGCGTCTGCGATGCGCCGGTGTTGTCATTGACGGCCAGCAGGGTCAGCCACTTACCGATCACATCATCCTGCATCTTAGGTTCGATACGGTGCGTGACAACCGGTCGCCCGTCCGGGCCAGTCGTGATAACGACGTTTTCAGTGGCGTTGATCACGAAGAGAATATCCGCCGTGCCATCGTTAAGAATCTGCGCATCGAAGCCGATCCCGCTTTCCCGACGAGCCGGGTTAAAAAGCAGCTCAGCCTGGTTTTCAGCAGCCCATGCGAGGATCGGAATCGCCAGGTCATCCAGTTCGCCTGGGTAATCCATCGCGAGGACGTTCAGCTCGTACTTATAGGCAAAAGACGGTGACGGGGTGCCGGACGCAACGATGTTGCCTTTTGTCACGTACACTTCCAGGCGATCTGGCTCCCGCGTAAAAAACGGGTTATGCGCCACGATAGCCGCCCGCATCAGTTCACTTTTCAACATCACCGGCCTCCTCGCGCTGCTGCTCAATCTTCAGCAATGCAGCTTTGTCTTTGTTGGCGCTGTCCAGCGCATCAATCAGTAAATCGGTCCACTCCAGCGCCTCGCCGTACAGCATGCGCTTACCGCTGAGGTGTGGGTAAGGCACTGGCGTTGGCTGGAGCAGCTCCGGCGGCATCCGCAGGCACTGCGCCGGGACGTATACTGGCCGCACGGTTGAGCAACCGGCGTTCAGCAGCAGAAGGCACAGGCTCAAAGGCACAGCGATCGCCTTGCAGATCAGCGCGGAGTGCTGCACGGCGCTTTTCTCCTGCCTGCCTGTCTCGCTCTTTTTCATAGGCCCTTTCCGCCGTTATCACACTGAATATTTTCATGGTGAGCTGAACGTTACCGATCACCGTATTGGCGCCGTTGAGCTGGCCGGTCACCCGTTCAAGGTCATCCCTTGCTACTGAGGCCGCCCGCTTAAAGTACGTACCGCTGAGAATTGCCAGCACGGTCAGAACTGACGCCACCGCATAAAACAGCCGGGAAACGTTCATCACTCCTCCGGTGCCAGGCAGATCAGCCGCTCAGCTTCACGGCGTTTAACCAGTCCTGGTAGCTTGCGGCCTGCGGCGTTCACAAAGTCCGGCAGCCTGTTGCACATATCCGCCCAGCGCCTGGCCTGCGCGTGACGCCAGATAGTGGTGCGCTGCTTAACGCCCTGACGGTCGGTGAACCACATCAGATTGAGGCAACCCATATTGAACGCGGCTGAGGTCATCGCATCAAACTGGCCCTGATTGAGCAGGCTGCCGTTAAAATTGCGGTCAATGCAACGCTCAGCCCGGCGAATATCCTCAACCCACATCGCGGTAATCTCTTCATCGGTGTAGAGGTGGCCCGCCCGGATATCCGTGGTTGAACCAATCCCCGCCGTGAGTTTGTCAGCGGGGCAGATGTAAGGATCACGACGGCATCCCTCAGCATCACCAATCAACTCCAGCCCCTGCGGGCTGGTTCTTACCTGCCCGGAATACTCAACCCCGACAATGCCGATAATCACCGTAACGAAACACACCACCGCCTTTTTTCGAATACTCATAGCGCACGGCCTCTTTTCTCCGTCCGGGCCATCTCCTGAAACGCGCCAACGACTTCATTCAGGTTATGGCTGCCCGCTTTCTCAGCCAGGCTGAACATAATCGCGGTGCGCTTCTCCTCCTCCAGTTCAACCCGACGCTTATGCCGTTTGTTGAGCCGATAGGTCAGGATCCCCAGCACGATGCCGATCAGCGTCGCCCACTGCGTCAGGGAGAACAGCCCCAGCGTGGTCAGGAAAGCTGAAGGCAGGTACGAGAGAAACGAAACCACCCTGTCAAAATTCAGTCCCATAGCTGCACCATCTCCGCCTGTGCTGCCGGTGCAATGTCCGGCAATGTGACTTCCTGCCCTGCGGCCATAAACGGGCTGCTTTCACACAATCCGGGGTTAGCTTTCAGTACCGTTTCGGTGATACCGCGCGTGCTACCGTAATGGCGCTGGCAGAGCTGATCCAGCGTGTCGCCCTGTAGTGCTTTGACGATCATCAGACCAGCTCCGCCAGCCCGCGGCTGATTCCGATAATGTCCCGAATCGCAAAGTTGGAATCGCGCCACAGCGTGTCAATTTGCGACGTCAGTGCCGCCGCGTGTTTCTCCCCCTGCCCGGTGGTGTCCACATCGCGATAGCCCTCAGTCAGCAGCGCTTTCGCTGCGCAATACACGGCACGCTGGTACAGGAAAACGTATTCGGTCGTGTCGTTAATTTCTTCAGACGGCACAGCCTCAAGCGACTGATAGCCCTCCGCCTGCTGACCGACACGCCACTCAGCAAGCTGCCGGTTTACATTCAGCACCGACTCAGTGGCCGCATGCTTCAGCCGGTCAGTGGTAACCAGCCCATTCAGACGCATATCGCGGCGCACATCCGACAGGCGGATTTCAGGCCAGAAAGTCCCGCTGGTTACGCTGGCCCCGCCGTCGTTGATATCCGTTGCTTCCCCCTCAACGGGGTTTATCTCTTTGCTGGCTACCAGACTCATGCTCTTACTCTCAAAAGGTCAGGCGGTGGACGGCAGGAAGTGAAACAGCCACGCTGATAACTTCCGCCGTGTCGCCTGGTGCGCGGGGGCACATTCTTTACTCAGCAGCAGCGGGCTTCTTCTTCGCTACTACCTTCTTAGCCTTAGCCCCAGCTGGCTTTTTAACCCCAGCCGGGCGACCACGTTTTACCGCCGGTTGCGCGGGCGGTGCCGCAGCGGCCACCTGTTCGCCATCCGTTGATGCGACCTGGAGGCCAGCGGCTTCAGATGGTTCAGCTGGCTGAGCTGGCTCAGCATCAATCACCGTCACCGCTGTAACGGCGGACGGCGGAATAGCCTGCTGATCACTGCCCGGGGTTTCGCTGTCAGCCGCGGCGGCATCAAGCAGGGCGGATTTCTTCAGCAGGCGATCAAGCTGCTCAATCTCGCGCTTCACGCCGATTTCGCTAAATTCGGTAATGGCTTTTTGCAGGTACTCCAGCGCTTCTGGCTGCGTTTCCTGCACGGTGCGCAGTGTGTAGCCGATGGCTTTCCAGAGCTTGGCGCGGACCGCTTCAGGCACGTCCTGCCCGGTGGTTAAACCGTCCAGCGCCTTCAGCAAATCAGCGCCCAGCGGGGCCACGTTCGGCGATGCTTTGAATGCCGCCAGTACCGGATCGCAAATTTCATCAATCAGCGTCACCGCTGCGGTGCGGCTGAACCTGTCAGGCATTGAAAGCTGATGACGGATCACGTACTCGCCGATGCGCAGCGCTTCCGCAATATTCCCGGCATCGATATGCCAGAGCATCACACGCGTCAGCACTTCATCCGCCTGGCCGCTGTCAGCCGCAAGCGTGCCATCAATCCAGCCCTGATAGTCGGGCAGCAGCTTCTGCTTTTCTTCCGCCTTGGTCTTATTCGACTGAATACCCTTGAGGCGATTCATATCGATGCGCAGGCGATGCAAAATCTGTTCATACGCCGTCATATCGGCAAACGTTGCCACCCCGTTGCCACGGTTTTGCGCCATGATGTTCTCAAAATGTCGTCTTGCCGGTGTCAGCATGATTTCCCCCTGTCAGCCGGGACGTGTGTCCCGGCATGGTGTGTAAATTACTCGCCCGCTGCTTCTGCGAAGGTGATGCCTTCAATCAGGCATCCAAAGCCATAATCTTCAATGACGTAAGCGTCATTTGAGGATTCATAGGTAGCCACGCGGTTGTATTCTGGCTCGTCTTTCAGCAGGCGACGCTGCTTCTCCTCCATCCAGTAAATAGACAGGTTGGAGAGAGACGTTATGAACAGCGTGCCGTCAGGGAATGACGGGGCGATAAGCGACGGGATATTCCCGATAGTTTTACGGGAGGCGATAAGCTGGCCCGCCAGCGCTTCGCTGTTAGGATTGCTCTCGCTGATGCCGTTGATTAGCGGGAACTCACGGGCGGTAACGATGTTGCGGCCACACAAAACAACCAGCTCGTCTGACGACTTAAACCATTCATCCAATAGTGAGCTGGTCGCATCGAATACGAGTGAGTCCAGGCTACCGTAATCACCCTTCGCGATAACTTTGTTCGAGTCATCACGGCTGGTTAACTTGGCTCCTGTCATCACTCGCTGAGGGGCGTTGGCGCGATATTTCTGCATCCAGCCGATATTTACATCCTGAAGCAGCGGATTAGCAGCAAGGTCCGATTTACCAGCACGGCTGGTGCCGTTGAAGCCAATCATGATGCGGTCAAGCGCACGGCGCTTAATGATCTGGTTGGTAATGCGCTGCTGGAAGTCCGGGAATTTCGCCCACATGTCCAGCTGCGGATAGCTGATAAACGTATCGTAGTTAGTCTGCTCACAGCGATATTTATCGTCATCAAGGGTATGGACCGATCGAGGCGTACGGCGTTCGGTGCTTGAGGTATTGGAGCTGGCAATCGGGCCACTGATGCCAAGGCCCAGCTTTTCACCTTCCTGCTCAGAGACCGGCACCACGTTGATTTTTTTCAGCAACTCACTGGAGTCCTGAATCTTGTCCTCCAGCTTCTGCGCCACTGATGGTGTGATGCTGAAATGCTTTGAGTTAGCAACATGCTCCGGCTTCGCGCCGTTGAGCTGGGCCTGTCGCAGGTTGTAGGCATCCCATAGCAAACGTGTTTCGTGTTTCATTTACTTTTCCTTTAATCGGGTATTTGTTATCAGCAGTCAGCCAGGTTTGCATGATCGATGCCGTTTCCGCCTGGTGCGGTCGGGCGCTGGTTAAAGTTGCCGTCCTGCTTCTCCAGCTTCGCCGTAAGCGCCGCCAAATCATCACGGACCTTGCTCAGCTCGGTGCTGTCAGCAAACTTGCGCTGCTGCTGGCTGAAGCTCTCAATTTTGTCCAGGGTATCCGCCTGCGACTTCGCGACCAGCTCAACCGCGTCACGGATCTCAGAAGCTTCAGCAGAAAACTGGCGCTGACCTTTTGTCAGCAGGGTTTTGATGGTGCTGAAAAACTTATTGCCAGCTTCCGCTGCGGGCGCGTCAGCTTCGAATTCAATAACCGTTTCCATCGCTTCGCTGAACAGGCAGGCAGGATTGCTTTTGCGGGTCGCCAGAGGATTCACTGGGCTGTTCGCGCAGAACTGAAGCATTTCAGTGCCCAGGCTGGCAGGTGAGTCGGTGAAAGCCAACCCCATCAGGTAGGCTTTGCCGGTATCCGCAAAGCTGGGGTTAATCTCAACGCTGCTGTAGACCTTCTGGCGCTTCTTGTTCAGCTCAACCATTTCGTCAGTCGCATCGATCAGCGCATACAGCGCCAATTTGCCCTTTAACGGGCCATCAGCGATCTCTTCGGCTTTCGCTGCTTCGACGTCGCCATACATGCGGAATGTGCTGTCAGGCGAAAGGCTCTTCAGATGCTCCAGATTGCAGCGCGCCCCATACAGCTGAGGGCTATAGCTTTCCGCCATCTCCTGAATCTGCTGGCGCGTTACATCGCGGCCGTCGCAGGTTGCCCCCTCGACCACGACGCGGAAATACTTCGACTTTGGCATTGTTCAAACTCCGGTTAATTAGTAGTGGTATCACCCTGTACCCCTATCTTCTTTCCCGCAGCCAAACCGCGCCACACATGGGAATTGTGAGCGGCCAGCGACAATCTCGGCTGATATTCCGGGCCTCGCGGGCGCGATAGCCTGTACGCATGAAAACAGTCACCGATCCCCGAGACGAGGCCAAAAGCCTTTACTGGCAGGCCTATAGCATCCCCCAAATCGCTCAGCGCCTTAGGCTGAGTGCTAACACCATTTATTCCTGGCGCCGTCGCGACGCATGGGACGCAACCACGCCTATCCAGAGGGCGCTGGAGCGTACCGACGTGCGTTATTTGCGACTGATGGCAAAAGAAGACCTGAGCGCTCATGACTTCAAAACGCTGGACGTGCTTGGCCGCCAGCTGGCGCGACTGGCGCGAGACGAGCGCAAAGAGAAGGATCAGGAGAAGAAAGAGAAGACGCCGAAAAACCACTTCAGCGACGAGCAGATCGCAGAGCTGCGCACCTTGGTGCTGGAATCGCTGTTTGAACATCAGAAGCGCTGGTACAAACAGCGCGAACGCCGTAACCGCTTCATTCTGAAATCGCGCCAGATTGGTGCCAGCTGGTACTTTGCCCGCGAAGCGCTGCTGAGGGCGCTTGAAACCGGGACGAACCAGATATTTCTTTCTGCCTCCCGCGCTCAGGCCTTCCAGTTTAAGAAATTCATTATCTTTCTGGCCCGCAGCATCGGCGTGGAGCTGAAGGGCGGTGATGAAATTATCCTGTCGAACGGGGCAACGCTTTACTTCCTCGGCACGTCAGCGGCAACCGCGCAGTCCTATACCGGCGATCTCTATTTTGATGAAGCCTTTTGGGTCGCCAACTTCCTCAACCTGCGTAAAGTGGCCGCCGGGATGGCGACGCACGTTGGCCTGCGCCGTACCTATTTTTCAACGCCATCCAGTGAAGAGCATGAAGCCTTCGAATTCTGGAGCGGGAAGCTGTTCAACAATGGTCGGGACAAGAAAGAGCGGGCAGATCTGGACTTGAGCCATAAGGCGTTAAAAGACGGCCAGCTGTGCGCCGACAATATTTGGCGGCAGATTGTGACGGTGCAGGACGTTATCGATCAGGGCTTCCCGTTCATCGACCTGGAAGAGATCCAGAGTGAGAACAGCCCGGATGAATTCGACAACCTGTATCGCTGCATCTTCGTTAAGCAGGGTGAGCGGGCGTTTAACTATAACGCCCTGATTAACTGCGGCGTGGACGGTTATAGCGGCATCTGGCCAGACTGGAACCCCTACGCCCCGCGCCCGCTGGGTAATCGAAAAGTCTGGATTGGCTACGACCCCAACGGCAATAGCGATAAAGGCGACAGCGCCGGGCTGGTCGTACTTGCTCCGCCACTGGTGCCGGGCGGTAAGTTCCGCGTGGTTGAGCGTCACCAGCTGCGCGGTATGGAATTTGAAGAGCAGGCCGAATTTATCAAACGCCTGATAAAAATATATGACGTGCAGCACATCGACATTGACGGCACCGGCATCGGCGCGGCAGTTCATCAACTGGTAGTGAAGTTCTTCCCGGCGGCACAGATGCACGTCTACACCCCGTCAGTGAAGCGCCAACTTGTGCTGAAAGCGCAGATGGTGATACGTGCCGGCCGCTTCGAATATGACGCCGGAATGATGGATATCGTCAGCAGCTTTATGACGGTAAGGAAATTCATTACTCAGGGCGGGCACACCTCTTACGCATCCGACCGCAAGCGCGGCAGCAGCCACGGCGATCTGGCCTGGGCAACCATGCACGCATTACAAAATGAACCGCTCGGCAATGATGCTGGCAGCGGTAGTGACAGCTTCGTAGAGGAATTCTAAAAAATGAGCCGCAGCCGTAAAAACAACAACACACTCAGCTGTGTGAAGACTAATGAATCCCTGCCAGCTGGCGACTCACTTCAGCAACCGATTGAGGAAATCCAGTCATTCAGCTTCGGGGAACCGACGGCAATCATGGATCAGCGCGATTTACAGGACTGCATGGAATGCGCAAAAAACGGGCGCTGGTACGAACCACCGATCAGCACTTATGGACTGGCCCGCATGGTGGAGGGCGCCGTTCACCACCAGTCGCCGCTAATTTTCAAACGCAATGTGATTATGTCCTGCTTCAAACCGCACCCGTTGCTGTCCCGGCAGGATGCCAGCGCCTTCATCATGGATTACCTGGTGTTTGGAAATGCTTATCTGGAGCTGAGGGAAAACATGCTCGGCCAGCCGTTAAAGCTCAAGCACAGCCTGGCGAAGTACACCCGGCGCGGGGAAGATCTCGATCAGTATTGGTTTGTCACCTACTACGGGGAGGATTACGCCTTCCCGCCAGGCAAGGTCTATCACCTGCGCAGCCCGAGCATTCACCAGGAGATTTACGGGACACCTGAATATATGTCAGCAATGCAGTCCATCCTGCTGAATGGAGAGGCCACGCTGTTCCGCCGCAATTACTACATCAACGGCAGCCACGCGGGGGTAATTGTTTATCTAACCGATCCGGTTGCAAACAGCGGGGACGTGGAAAAGCTGAAGAGGTCACTGAAGGATGCCAGAGGCGGCGGCGCGTTTAAAAACCTGTTCGTTTACGCGGCGGGCGGGAAGAAGGACGGCCTGCAAATCCTGCCATTCAGCCAGATCGCGGCAAAGGATGAATTCACCGGTATTAAGGACGCGACCCGTGATGACATGCTGGCGATTCACCGAGTACCGCCTCAGCTGATGGGTGTGCTGCCTAACAACACTGGCGGCCTAGGTGATATTGAGAAGGCTGCGAAGGTCTTCGCAATCAACGAACTGTATCCGATTCAGTCAGTGCTAAAGGATCTTAACGACTGGTTAGGCATTGAGGTATTCGACTTCACACCATACGCGCTGGCGGAGACCGCGGCCCGCAGCTGACACAGCCACTTTTACCCGATTATCACACCTCCAACCTAAGCCCCTCAGCGCCACGCTGCGGGGCTTTTTCTTTACGCATGCAACGACACGCCTCAACCACTAATAAGCGAGCCATGCGCCGATTTTCGGCCAATTTTGCCATTTAAATAAATCCCCCCACCTTACCCCCTCAGCGCGCGACTGCTCCCCCGCCTCGCCCGCGCATGAAAAGGGTGCCTTTTTTTGCACTTTTGCAACCCAGCCAATCCCGCGCCGCCGCTGGGGCGGACTGGCAAACGACACATTTAAAAATTTGTGCAAAGTGGTACGTTTTCTTGCACTGAAAACTAAAGACTCAACCTCTGCAAGTTTTACTAATAAAAACGGGAGGCAACTGGCCTCCCGTTTTCTTATTACAATAGCCATCCTTGCTCGGGTAATCGCGTCTTAAAGGCCAGATAATCGTAATGAGCACGAGTGAATGAAAAGAAACAACCACAGACACCATCGTAGTGATCAGAGCTAAGGGCTGCACGCATCAAACCATCTTCGGTAGCTTTAGGATGAGAGCGAAGTTGTGCCAGCACTGTTTCAAAACCAAGTGATTCTACCGACAACAAAATTGCGCTTTCGAAGGTAACTACTGAGTTAATCAATCTCGCATGAAATCCAGAAAGTTTGTCTTGGTTTTGCATGACCGCTGAAAGGCAATTTTTGTCACCTGTCATGAAAATCGAATCTGGATTTTCCATACAAGTGGCCAGCAGTAACTGCTCACCCTCGTCAATTTTCGGGATAGACTGTAGTGTCTCAATTAATGAATTATCTTTTACTTCTGGAATCGGTTGAACAGCCTCAAGGAATTCACCTACGCGCTGAACAACCAACTCACTTCCACACATCCGGAGAGCTTTATCTTTCTTCTTCAATATTTGAAACTTTGCGGCCGGATTAACGTATATCTCACCCATCTCATACCCAAATATAGTATTTAAGCTAGGTATCAGATTACACTGTGCTAATTTTATGATTACATCATTATCCGAAAGAACAATCACATTTATTCTCCAGACAATTTTTTAATCATACTCAAATCATCTTCATCAATCTCACTAAGATCAATTCCCTCGATCATCATTCTTTTTACAACTTCCTGATCAGACGGCAAGCCATTACACAGAATTTTTAATGTGCTGCTTGCCAAAGACCAGCGCCGTAATCCGAAGCAATAATTTAGTGCAACATGTGTCGGATCAATACGGCGTAAGCGAGCTGTTTCTAAAGCACCAGCAGCTAATTGAGGTGCATTTAATCCATGCTCTTCATGCACAAACTGAATACCCTCCTGACCGGTGATAACACCAAAAGCAAATTGATTGGCCTCAAGCTCTTTATGATCAGTTGAGTTCTGCTCAATTTTACGGTCAACAAGGCATTCTCCGTTAGCCTCGTTAAGATGTCCTTTTGCTATGTGGCCCAACTCGTGCGCCAAATCAAAAAGCATATAACCGTGAGAACGACCTTGAGTAAGAACAATTGCAGGTCGGTCATAAACTTTAAGGGCAAGCCCTGCCATTTTATTAGCTTTGGAAGGGAATTTACTTATAAAAATTACAGGTATTCCAACCTTGTTGCAGAAACTAAGCAAAGATTCAAGATTAACATACGGATTATCTGCCAGAATATAATTCCTGACGTCACTCCATTCAAGACTAATGGATGGATCGTAAACTGTTTTGAAGTTGCTTACAGCGATTTTTGCGGCGGAATAAGCGATTGCCGTAGCAACATCCAGTGATGCTTCATCAACATTCACTCGATGTTTAAATTTGTGCGTGCTACCAAAAGAAAAAAGCACGTGCTCGGCATCATCCCGAAGGCTTTCTGGGGCCAAACTAAAAATGCGTGCGAGATGCAGAGCAGCATACTGCTGACCTGATGGGGTACAAGCAAGTTCATCATCCCACCAATCAGGCAGCATGGCTTTCATAAACGCTGGATTAAAACCAGCGAGCTTAATTTTTTGGTAGATACGCTCCATCGGCTTGTGTTCCGTCATGTGAGCCTCCGCATTTATGTTGATTGCTGTGGCGTGCCTTTTTAATGTAATAGTTATGGCATAAAAAACGGGCGTACTATAGGCCTAAAAGAGCAGAAAACACACCTTTTTTGCTTTGTTAGGTGTGCTCTTGGGTAGTTTGCTTACCTAATCTGATGCTTAGAAACGTCAAAAGTTCCTAGGATTGGAGGCTCGGGAGGTGATCGCGGTAAGACCAACCGTTTTTATCACCGGCGATCTTAGCCATATCAGCGAGCATCCCTTCTACTTTTATCAGCACAGTGTCAGCAGTATCAGTGCTTACAACCGCAGAGGTAATCTTTAGGGTGATCACGTCACGGACCACGCCTTGATATGTGCAGCTTATACGAAGATGGTCGCCGCCAGCAGGTTTCGAGAAACCCGTGTAAGTCAGATACAACTCTTTAATTAGCCCCATGCGGATGCGGCCAAAGGTATCAGGGGGATAATTAGTGTCGTAGACTTTCATAGGTAACCGCTCCGGGCGGGTTGAACTCGTTTTCTATATATCTGCGAACAGCGGACAGGTCAAGAAAAGTGCAAACGAGAGGGTAATCAGCCGCGTTTTTTCAGAGTTATCTGGTTAATTATGCTTCAGAGGTATTAGCATTAACTTGACTGTACCTTTGCAATTTACTTTACTACTTGGTGCAAACTACTTGATCATCATCAACAAATCGTGACTGATTTCTTGGGCAACGTCGAGCGAGATGCGGACGTTAACCTAATATGGATTTAATGATTTGTCCGCATTCGCCCTAAAAGTCAAAGGGTCAAACTAAAACCCCCTTAACTTGGGCAAATACTGAATATAAGCTTTAGGTTTTATCACATATTAGGGGATTTAATTTCTTTATTCCAAATAGATTTTTCTCAGGAGATTCTAAACAGCAAGTTGAGTTAATGAAAGATTCATCTAATTAAATTATTCATGTTAATATTTATATTTACTCTTAGAGGGTGCCGAAAACTTAGAGCTACCAATAATGAGTGATAATGAAAATGATTAGTCAATTGAAAAGTGGCCATTACTATACTTTACGAAATAATTACTGCTGATTATATATGGAAGTTAATGCATGAAAATTTCATTCCGCTTTGCAATATACTTCAATTAGTAAAATTGTGTTATGCTATAATAATTACCATTTTAAAATTCACAATAGAATTGAAGGACGGAAATGTACACCGAATCATACCAAAATTTTTTAGTTGAAGCCTCATTAGCAAGCTCATCAATTCGAGGCGGCCTAACATCGCTTAATAAGTGCACCATAACTGATAAAGGTACTTTTTATGCCTCTTTTTTCCAACTATCAATTGGCTTAGAGCGTTTTTTTAAGATAATTTATATCCTTCAGTACATGATCGATCATGACTTAAAAAAACCAGACTTTAAAGAAATAAGGTCTTTAGGGCACGATATCAAATCTCTGTACAAAGCCGTTCTTGAAGTTGGCAAAAAACACTCGAAAGGAAATGATCACCTTATTCTAAATGAAATTCAAACTGATATAATAAACATGCTTTCAGAGTTTGGAGACCAATCACGCTACTATGTTCTCAACACGATCACAAATTCTAAAAAAAAGACTCCCAACCCTCTAGAATTATGGAACAACATTATTGAATCTGCTTTTTGGGAATATATCCCACCTAGCAAAAGAGATAAAATTGTAGATGATGCAATAAGAATTGTAGATCGAAGCGGAAAGTTTACATATAGTCAATTTTTCAGTTTGGATGGCTATATCATGTCAGAGGTTGACTTCATTGTAATTAACTGGAAAGTAACCAAATTATCGCCATATCTTGCTGCTGAAATTGTAGCAATATTATATCCTTACTATGACATACTTTGTAAGTTAAGATCAGCCATCTTCAGAATTGACCAATCAAAGGGTAGTAAAGAACAACCAATCCCATTTATTGAGGAATTATTCCCCTACCTCTTAACACCTTACGCATTGGCAAGAAAACGTAGAAACTGGCTAAAGTAAAATATTTAAAAGTGTATGTGCGCACATTTAAAACACTGCAAGCTATAGATACCACATCATATAAGGATAAAATTTTCGATGGATGTACTAAAAATTAAATTAGGGTATGCAAAGAGTCTCTCATGCATTTATCTGCCCTCCGGTGTTAAGTATCCCCCTCAGCTAATAGTAAATAAATCCTGATCCAGATGGTCTTAAGATAAAATATATAATGTCTCATATGGTAAACAGTAGCCGTTCAGACCGAACCTCGTAAGTGCTGTACGGCTAAACCTCACTTTCCGGACAGAACGGTCATTCTTGTCCAAACTGGTGTCGGTTTGTGTGGGCAAGCTGATAAACCCGGCTCATTAGCCCACTTTTAATCTCTTCGTCGCTGCGACCGGCATCACGGATAGCCCCGTCAGCCTGGGCATACCAACGTTTACCGCCCAAAGTTATAACCTCACCAGCTGCCAGCGCCTGCGCTTCCATCCCTGTCAGGCTCATGCCGCAACTTTCTGCAAAATCGGTAATATACCTAGCCCGGTCCGGCTTAATATCAATGGCACTTTCAACAACTGACCGAGGCTTTTCGCACTGGCTAGCCAGGTGCTGATTGAAAGCCCTGCGCTGCTTACGCGTCATTTTCTCAAACCCAACCCCCTCCCAAATTTTTTCGTCAGTGACTGCTGCTTTCGATACCGCATGGTCAGCCTTGACCGTGCTTGATACAGCGGTTTTTTTTGACTTCCGCGGCTCCCGCGTACAGTTATTGACAGAACTCCGAGGGGCGGCGGGGCCGCCTGATAAAGCCAGGTCAACACCCACGGCAACACCCCGATCGGCATTTTCTTCAACCTTGCGGACGATCTGGTAACTGGTGGTGCGGGTATAGATAACCGAGGATGCAGGCTCAAACGGAGAGTAAACTCCGGTGATGTGACTCACGTCATCGCCGTAGTCATTGCCGTTTTCGGTGATTTCATAGTTCAGACGCACGCGCAGAAGATCTCGGGGAACCAGCGGACCCCCCTGAGCCGTGACATATCCCGCCCAGTCATATTGACCAGCAGCAATCTGCGCCGGGACGATTTCAGGGAATAACCAGAGATCACGATCGCGCAGGCGGCCCAGCTCACGATAAACAGTGACCGGTGCGCCGCCAATCTGCTGAAACTGTCGGATGTTCCAGCGCGAGGCCCACGCGCTGACGCGTGCGGACATCTCTGTTAGCAGCTCACCGCTTTCATCGTCCGTCTCGCCATCCATCCCGTGCGCGTCGATATTTTTAGAAATGTACTTGGCGATATATCCGGTTGCCGATCCGAATTGTTCATCGATCGGAACGTGCATAAAGCGGTTTTCCTCCGCCCCTTTCTCATTGCCATCTACCTTCAGCGCATATTTTCGGAAAATCGCACGCGCAAAATCCACATCTTCCGGCTGGAAGAACAACAGCGCATGCCAGTGCGGCGTACCATCGTGATGCGGCTCGGTAACGCGGAAACCGAACGTGCGGATGCCTTCACGCTTCCATTTAGCGCGAACTTTCGCCCACACGTTGCAGAGGTAACGCTGGGTTTCGCGTGGGCTGGAACCGTTATATTTGTTATTGCGCTTGCCGCTGCGCTGCATAGAGTGAAACTTTGACGGCGCGGTCAGCGTGTAAAACTCACCTACTAAGCCTTCAGCTTTAGCCAGATCCTCAAATCCACGCATACGGGCCATCAGTTCAGCGCGGCGTATATTCTTATTGGCAACGCTGCCATTAACTTTGTCAGCCAGGGAAATGCGCTCGCCGGTTTCTTTATCTTCCAGCTCATGAGCGTTGATATATTCGCGATTAGCTTTTTTCTGAGCGGACCATTCCTTGAGGCAAGGCTCGCTGCAATAGGGCTTCGCTTTTTTGGAGACGTAACCAGCGGCCACCATCAGATGCTCACGCCACTGGTCATGGAGGCGACGCAGGCGACGCAACCACCAGGAAGGTGACTCTATGCGGGCCGCGCCGCGCAGTGCATCTTCAGCAGAAAGTTCTTCTTTGCAGTACGCCTGCCAGCCCGGTGCCGTCATGTTCAGGTGGGTGATAAGCCATCCAGCGCGTCCAAAGCCGGAAATGATTGCAAATTCATAATCACCATGACGCTCTACCTGGTGATTTACCTCACTAATGAGTTCAGTGGTTAACCGATCAGCCAGACGGTAAGAGAGCTTTTTTAATTCACGCTTACCAGCCCACGGAATGCGGTTGAAATCATCACGTAGATCGAAAAGCGGCCCTGGCAACGCACCCGGGGGGAGGTATTTGCCATTTACATCGTCGATACGAGGAAGAACAAAGCGGCCAAAGGTATTTTTCAACCACATAGACGCTTTCTTATTACCCTGATTTTGTTCGATGGTAGTTAAACGTAGCTCGTAATAACGCCGAATATACTGCGGCAACGCCTGCAACCGGCGGCGTAACATCCGTGCTTCGGAGTCACCCATCTTTTTCTGACCGCAGTAATCGAATACTGAGATGCGGCGTTCTTCACCATCCAGATTGCGATAGCGGATCACTGAAGGTGAACGGTCGATTTCGTCAAATGCTGGCGGTTGCGGTGCGTTCCATGCAAAAGCCCCGACAGGCTCAGGCTGCGCGCCGGGGTATGTTGTAGTAGATGAAGGTGCTAAACGCCCTCGTTTCATGTCTGTCATATCAGTACCAGCATTGATAATAATCCGGTTGTGATATATACAAACCCAGCAGTAAGATCTTGAGCGCAACTTACTAATAAGGAATAAAAATGGAAGATATCTATATCGACGGAATAAAAAAATCCCCAAAGGATGATGCCATCACGCTTGTCGCCCAAAAGGCCCAAACTAAGGAGATGAGTGGAAAAAAAATGGTGATTGCCATTAAAAATGATGATGGCGAAATTTATCGAGTCCTTAGTATCGATGGACTTGGTGGTTATATTGCCCTCGCTCAGGGTATTGCCGGACTTGGCCTGAAAGACTTGCATGCCGAAGATCTCAATCCCGGCCAGTATGATTCGTTGTTTGTTCGCAGCTAATCCCATCAGGCGGCGTTAATGTCGCCTGCTTGCCTGCTCTCTTAGCTTTGTATTTTCTTAGATAACCTGCCCCACTTTTGGTCTGTAAGGCCTCCAACAGTGTCTGGTCATATTTAATCTGGTACTTTTCAACGTACATATTCATATTCTTACCTTATTTAGATTTTGAAAAATGATTGCGCCGATCTATTCAGATCCCTGCCTCAATACCGCCACTACTAACAGCCACAATCTCCGCAGCCTTCTTACCCTTGCCAGCGGCAACGCCAACGCTGCGGAATGTCGTGATGCTGTTCATGCTGAAACCGGCATAAGCCGCGCGGGTAAACTCCGTATCGCTGTTAGAAGCCACAATCGGATAACCCGCGCTGCGCAGCTGATGAAGACAAGCGGCCAGCTCAATCTGTTCCGGGCGGCCAAAGCCTTCCGTGTGGTAGTGGCTGAAAGTGCCGTCGTAAGGCGAATCGCTGTAGATAACGTCACCGGGTTGAACCATGGAGAGAGTTTCCGCAAAACCTGCGCATACGAAAGTTGCGAGGTTGGCTTTCGCTGCAAAAGCGCGGATCTCTTTTTCAGGGAAATACGGCTTAGCTATTTTTTCGAACGGGACATTAAACCCGCCGCTGAGGTTGTAGCGGCAAATACCCCGGTAGCCGTGGCGGTTGAGATACAGGAAGTACACGGCACGATGCAGCAGAGGTAGCGCTGGTTCGTTATTGAATTCAGCGCGTATAGCTAAATAACACTCTCGTGTTTTATTCTGCGCAAAAACCTTTGCAGCCTGAGCGATGAATGCGTTCTCGTGTTCCCTGATCTGAACATAAAGGTTTATCAGATCAGAGTTGATATCCGCGACAAGGTACGACGGATAGTCAGTATTCATCATCACTGCGCAGGAACCGGCGAACGGTTCAACAAGGCGATCACCGGTTGGCAGATATTTTTTTAGTTCGGTCATCACTTTGGCCTTACTTCCTACCCATTTCAAAACAGTGCTCTTCATTGGGTGTTGCCTTTTTGTTGGGCTGCCCGGCGCTCTAAAAGCGACTGACAGAAAACGCAGGTGGTGACGCCGAAAATAGCTGCTCGACGAACTTCAGGGATCGGCTCGTCACATTCCAGGCAGAAAAATGCACTGGGTTGCGTTGGCGGCTGACGGGCATTGCTGATTTGACGTGCAAGAGTTTCCGCCTGCCGCTCTTGCTCTAAATCCATTGCATCAGCCATCAGTGAAATGCCTCCGCCTCATTTTCGTAACGCAGGGCTTCTTTTATGAGGAGCGCAGCAGCTTCAGCCGCAGGAAGTTTCTTTTGCTGAATGTGGATGGCGAGGGCGTTAAGGCGGATTGAAACACAGAGCGATTTAGCTTTCTGGCCGTCAGAATTAGCCTTCATCAGCATTGTATGTAAAACGACTTCAGCATTAGCCTGTATCAATCGGGTTTCGAGATTTTTCATATGTAGTCTCCTGAAAATGGACAATAAGAATCCCGGCGCAAAGAACCGCCTGTTTCCATAGCTGTGTTTTAAATCAGAATCCGGCAGCGTTCGTTACATGACTACTCGGTATTACGGCATCATCGGCGTGATAGTCTTCAAATGATTGTGGCGCTATCTTCCGGGGATTTTTTAAGGCTTCCTCTTCGCCCGGTGGGCTATAAGGGATTTTATTAGCCAGTTTCTTAATCTCTTTCATTCCGCGAATAACGGTCAGTTTTTCTTTTTCATTCAGCTGCTCGTAATTCAAAGAAACGTGCTTTTCATTTAGCCTGTCCATCTGCAATGGTGAAAGCGTGGCGAGTGAGTTACCAAGCACAAAAATAACCTTGCGCTCCGCCATATTGAGCTTATTGAATGCCAGTGCCATCTTGCTCCCGCCCCGCATCTCGTCCACTTGCTTATGAAATTTTTCAAGGTAAGGCTGGGCAATTGCGGCATAAGGGTTAACCGCCCCACGTCCTCCCGCAATAATCCGCATAGCTTCCACCTCTATCGTTACTTATCAGGCGCACCACTCGTAAATAGTGCCTCTGATAGGCCCGGCGCTGAGCGCCGGATTATTACCAGCTCCCCGCAATAGGGAAATTTCCGCAGCTCACCTTCGAGATCAAACGTTCGATCTCCTCATATGCATCATAATCACAGGCTGCTTTCGCAACAGTCTGCAAACCCTCAAGGCCCACACTTAGTCGAAAAGCGTGATCCGCAGTTGAAGTCGCTCGGACTTCAGCAGCGATACCTGTAGCCGCTTTTAAATTCATTACTTTGATGTGATACGCATTAAGCAGATTATCAGCCAATGTTGTATATTGTTGGCGCATAATTTTTCCCGTTATTTAATTATTTTTCTGTGCGTTTATTACGAATACGACTGCAATGGTCGCGGATCATTAATTGAATTGATTCCAATAATCCATAAGCCACTACAACAAGAGAGATAACAGAAATAATGTCCTCACTCGTTAATGCCTGAAACACTGGTCACCTCCGAAGATGGGGTAAATCTGGAAAGCTTCTCCATCCATTCCTGTTGGGCCGCACATAAGGTATCAATGATTTTTACTGCCTCAGCCTGGGCAAAATCCTGCCCGTAGTAGAGGCCATCTTTAGTCACCTGATAGCGATGGTTGGGATATGCCACTGACCTCGGCAGGCGCTGAATAGTAAACCCCCGGTAGATGCTCAAATGCTTTGTCATGTTAACGATCTGATGGTTCATGTCGGACCTCAAATTCCAAGCCATAACAACCAGGCATCGCGTTGTTCTGTCGGACGGCTGTAATATGCATCCCGCATTGCACGATTGAATTCCGGGAGATATACCATTTTCTCACCGGCACGAGCGTTGGGGTTCTCCGGGTTACGCCATTCGATTAACGGCAGTTTGTTGTTTTCAGCCATCGCTTTAATAGCGGAGGTCGGTTTACCGATCATCTCGCCGAAACGCTGGTATGTAACAGCGTCAATAAGGCTCTTGACCTCGGAAACATCACTAATTGCACTCATCGTGTTAATCTCCTGTTTTGGGTTCCAACTGCTTCTAACTGCTTCCTACGGCTTCTAGCGGCAATTGGATTTAAATGAAACTACAGGTACTGATTTCGGTACTTCCAGTGCAGATTAGTCTTGAGGTTGGTACTTTGTCAATAAATTATGCAAATAGACTGAGGCTTATCCGAAAAGCGGAGAAGCTCACACAGCCCGCCTTCTCCGCTTTAACAGGCGTGGCGCTCAGTTCGATTAAAAATTATGAAACTCAAGGCGTGGATGTTGGGCTAGGGATTATTGAAAGGATCCTCGCTGTAGACCTTTTTAAGAAATACACGCTTTGGCTCATGACCGGCGCAACAGCACCAGAAGCCGGGCAGGTAGCGCCAAAAGGTGCTGAAGAGTTAACCTCACAGGGCGATATAGCTACAGCTGCTATCAAGCAGCCTCGCTAATCAATACAACCTTGAGGAAAATATGAAAAGGGATTATGGAACGAAGATCAGAGCCATCAGGAAGGCTGAGGGATTTACTCAGGCAGCATTCTCCAATGAGACGGACGTTGCTCTCAGCTCAATAAGGAACCTTGAAGCAGGTGGGGATGAAGTTGGCATATCTGTAATCAACAGAATTTTAGATGTCGAACAATTCCAGAAATACACACTTTGGCTAATGATTGGCAAAACTTCTGAGGTCGCCGGACAAATCGCTCCGGCTCTCTCACACTTTGGGCCAGAAAAAACAGACTTACCCCAATTAACCGGCAAGGGTGGTTAGGGTTACATTCTGCTTGGCTGTTAAGCCTTGGCACCACAGCAAACGATGAAGCAGCAAACCCATCAATCAGGAGGCTCAGCTAATGAGCATTAAAACCCTTGATGATGGTCGATATGAAGTGGACATAAGACCGATTGGACGCGAAGGAAAACGAATCCGTCGGAAGTTTGAAAGGAAATCTGAGGCGAAAGCCTTTGAGTTGCACATTATGGCAACGGCAGGTAAGCGCGAAGAGTGGCACAACACGAAGACGGATCGGCGAAAGCTGTCTGAGCTTATTGCGAACTGGTATGACGTTCACGGCATCACCATGAAGAACGGCAAAATCGAGCGGATGCACCTTCTGAAGACAGCCGCGCATTTAGGGGATGTACCTGCCAGCACGCTGACGAAGAAATTACTTCTGAACCTACGCTCGGAAAGACTTAAGCAAGAGGTATCGCCATCCACGATTAACCGCGATATTTACCGCCTCTCAGGCATGTTCACTACTTTGATAATGCTAGGTGAATACAAACAGGCAAATCCCGTCAGGGAGCTTCCTGCGCTTAAACAGGCGGCACCTGAAGTTATTTTCCTTATGCCTGAGCAAATCACCCAGTTACTGGAAAGGCTGGAGGGTGATGACCTTAGGGTAGCACTCTTGTGCCTGAGTACCGGTGCGAGGTGGAGTGAAGCCGCTAATCTTGAGGCAATCCGAGTGCGGATGCAGCGGGTTCATTTTTTCGCAACGAAGAATGGTAAAAACCGGACTGTTCCAATCTCAGCTGAACTTGAAAAGACCATAAAAACGAAGATCAGCGGCAAGCTGTTTAACGTAGATTATGAAAATTTTCGGCAGCAGTTGCGTGAGGTCATACCTGATTTACCACGTGGCCAGGCAACACACGTATTGCGCCACACGTTCGCCAGTCACTTCATGATGAACGGGGGTAATATCATCACACTGAGGGATATTCTCGGCCATTCCAAAATAGAGCAGACGATGATATACGCGCATTTTGCACCGGACTTCCTTCAACATGCGGTGACGCTAAATCCACTGCGCGGTGGAGTTGAAGCGGGTGAACTTGGTTCAGGTCCGGAGTAATTTCTAATACCGGCATACATGGTCACTTCTGCCCATAGGGAGTGACCACATTGCGACCACATCCTAACTGGTACCAGTTGCTTCTAACTGCTTACAGGTTTTTTTAAGTGACTGTATTGGAAGGGAATGACAGGTAAGTCATTGAAAAAAAACCCCCTCATCATGAGGGGGAAAGACAGGGATGGTGTCTATGGCAAGGAAAAACAGGGATACTATGTTACTGGTTACTGCCGGTACTACTCACTGCCTGCAGCGATGACGCCTGCTGCATGTTCGTTAGCTTGCGCATTTCACTCATGCGCTGCTGATGTTTCTCATTTAAAACGTCCTGCTGGGCTGGTGTTAACAGGTGGTACATCTGGTTGCGTATCCGGGCCATTTCTACCTGCCGCGAGACTTCCGCCTGTGCAATCTTATCCAGCTGAGCTTTGTAGGCCGCTTCATCAAATTTATCTGCAATAATCTTCTCGTGCAGTTGTTCTAAATCGTTAATACTTATGGAAGAACGTTCATGACGCGCCTGTTGCATCAAATCTCGCATCTGTTGACGCTGCTGTTCGGTGAGATTGATGCCATCAAACATGTGACTCTGCGGAATTTGCGTCATACTGCGTGTCGCCGCATTGTCTTGATGCATCTCGTCAGTCGTCGTCACTGCTGCAGAACAGGCGGCGGAGAAACTGATTATCAGCGCCGGAACCACAACGACGGCGGTAACTTTGCGCATCGTTTACTCCCAGGTTGGTTTCCATTTTCGATTCAACGAGAGCCAGTCTACGGCGTCCGCTGCAAACATGCGTCAGCCGGTGTAAAACTACGTAAAGTCATGGAATGACAGCATTCGTTCACGGTATTTTGCCTGCGGAGGGCAATAAAAATGAATAAAATCCTGTTGGTTGACGATGACCGCGAATTGACTTCGCTGCTGAAAGAATTACTTGAAATGGAAGGGTTTGACGTTCTGGTTGCCGGCGACGGCGAGCAGGCACTCACCCTGATTGATAACACGATAGATCTCTTACTGCTCGACGTCATGATGCCGAAGAAAAACGGTATCGACACCCTGAAAGAATTGCGTCAACAGCACCAGACGCCGGTCATTATGCTGACGGCGCGCGGAAGCGAGCTGGATCGCGTTCTGGGCCTCGAACTGGGTGCAGATGACTACTTGCCTAAGCCATTTAACGATCGCGAACTGGTGGCGCGTATACGCGCTATTTTACGCCGTTCAAACTGGAGCGAGCAGCAACAGCAACACGATAACAGCTCACCGACGCTGGAAGTCGATCACCTGCGCCTGAATCCAGGCCGCCAGGAAGCCAGCTTCGACAGCCTGACGCTGGATTTGACCGGGACAGAGTTCACGCTTCTGTATCTGCTTGCCCAGCACCTTGGACAGGTGGTCTCCCGCGAACATCTGAGCCAGGAAGTGCTTGGAAAACGCCTGACGCCGTTCGATCGCGCGATCGATATGCATATCTCTAACCTGCGCCGGAAACTGCCGGACCGCAAAGATGGTCATCCCTGGTTTAAAACCCTGCGTGGCCGCGGCTATCTGATGGTTTCCGCTACATGATTTCAAGCCTGACCACCCGCATCTTCGCTATTTTCTGGCTGACCCTGGCACTGGTGTTGATGCTGGTTTTAATGGTGCCAAAGCTGGATACCCGTCAGATGACGCCGCTGCTGGATAACGAGCAGCGTCAGGGCACCATGATTGAACAACACGTTGAAGCGGAGTTGATGCAGGATCCGCCCAACGACCTGATGTGGTGGCGCAGACTGTTTCGCGCAATCGACAAATGGGCTCCGCCTGGTCAACGGCTTTTACTGGTCACCAGTGAGGGTCGCGTGATCGGCGCACAGCATAACGAAATGCAGGTGATCCGTAATTTTATCGGCCAGTCTGATAACTCCGATCATCCGCAGAAAAAGAAATACGGCCGCGTTGAGATGGTTGGCCCCTTCTCGGTTCGCGACGGAGAAGATAACTACCAGCTTTACCTGATCCGCCCGGCGGGCAGCTCACAGCTGGACTTTATCAATCTGTTATTTGACCGTCCTCTGCTGCTGCTGATTGTCACCATGCTGATCAGCTCGCCATTGCTGCTTTGGCTGGCCTGGAGCCTCGCTAAACCGGCCCGTAAGCTCAAGCATGCTGCCGATGATGTGGCGGCCGGTAACTTGCGTCAGCGTCCCGAACTGGAATCCGGCCCGCAGGAGTTCCTGGCAGCCGGTGCCAGCTTCAACCAGATGGTCAGCGCCCTGGAAAGAATGATGACCGGTCAGCAACGTCTGCTGTCGGATATCTCACATGAACTGCGTACGCCTCTGACTCGCCTGCAGCTGGCCACCGCGCTGATGCGCCGCCGTCAGGGCGAAGGCAAAGAGTTGCAGCGTATCGAGATGGAAGCACAGCGGCTCGATGGCATGATCAACGACCTGCTGGTGCTCTCCCGCACTCAGCATAAAAATGCGCTGGTCAGTGAAGCGATGAAAGCCAACCAGCTGTGGTCCGGCGTGCTGGATGATGCCAAGTTTGAAGCCGAGCAGATGGGCAAAACGCTGGACGTGCCCTATCCGCCTGGCCCATGGCCGCTGTACGGTAACCCGAGTGCGCTGGACAGCGCGCTGGAGAATATCGTCCGCAATGCGCTGCGCTACTCCTACTCCAAAATCGCCGTCAGTTTTTCGGTGGATAAACAGGGCATTACCATCCACGTCGATGATGATGGTCCAGGCGTCAGCGCGGAAGATCGTGAGCAGATTTTCCGGCCGTTCTACCGCACTGATGAAGCGCGCGACCGTGAATCCGGTGGAACCGGGCTGGGTCTGGCGATTGTCGATACCGCCATCCAGCAACACCGGGGTTGGGTCAAAGCGGATGACAGCCCGCTGGGCGGTCTGCGTCTGACAATCTGGTTGCCGCTCTATTCCAGCAAAGCCTGATTGTTTGCTATGCTTCGGCCCTCGCTAATGAGGGCCGTTGTCGATGCTGAATATCGTTTTATTTGAACCTGAAATCCCACCCAATACCGGGAATATCATCCGTCTTTGCGCCAATACCGGCTTTCAACTGCACCTGATTGAGCCGCTGGGCTTTGCCTGGGATGATAAGCGCCTGCGCCGTGCCGGGCTCGATTACCATGAGTTCACCGCCATCAAACATCACGCTGACTATGCCGCGTTTCTGTCTGCAGAAGCGCCACAGCGGCTGTTTGCGCTCACCACAAAAGGCACGCCCGCGCACAGCGCGGTGAGTTATCAGCCGGGTGATTACCTGTTGTTTGGACCGGAAACGCGGGGATTGCCAGCCGACATTCTCAATGCGCTGCCGGCACAGCAGAAGATCCGAATCCCGATGCAGCCGGACAGCCGCAGCATGAATTTGTCTAATGCCGTCTCAGTGGTGGTATACGAGGCGTGGCGCCAGCTGGATTACGCTGGCGCAGTGGTGAAGGCGTAAACGTCAGATCCCGTCGCCGAATTCGAAGCCCGGCACGGTTCCATTGAAGTGCTGATCCATTTCCATCGAAGGCTTGTCGCTGCTCGGCTTGCCAACGATGCGGGCAGGAACGCCAGCTGCGGTGGTATGTGGCGGAACCGGTTGCAGCACTACCGAACCGGCACCAATTTTCGCCCCGCGCCCCACTTCGATATTGCCGAGGATTTTCGCTCCTGCCCCGATCATCACCCCTTCGCGAATTTTCGGATGGCGATCGCCGCTGGTTTTGCCGGTACCGCCCAGCGTAACGGATTGCAGGATCGAGACATCGTCTTCAACCACCGCCGTTTCGCCAATGACAATGCCGGTGGCGTGATCGAGCATGATGCCGCGACCAATTTTGGCCGCCGGATGAATATCCACCGCAAACGAGACCGACACTTCGTTCTGCAGATACACCGCCAGCGCGCGTCGTCCTTCATTCCATAGCCAGTGACCAATACGATAGGCCTGTAAGGCATGAAAGCCTTTCAGGTACAGCAAGGGCGTGGAGTATTTATCGATTGCCGGGTCACGCTGACGGACGGCCTGGATATCACAGGCTGCCGACTGGATCATCGACGGGTCCTGATTATAGGCTTCCTGCACGATTTCACGGATGGCGATGGCAGGCATGATCGGATTGGCCAGCTTGTTGGCGAGCATATAGCTCAGCGCACTGCCCAGATCGTCATGCTTCAGCAACGTTGCGTGGTAAAAACTGGCCAGCATCGGTTCGCAGTCAGCCAGGGCCCGCGCTTCCGCTTTGATATAATCCCAGACCAGTTCAGGTTCTACACACGGCATTGCTCTCTCCACATCAAAAAATAGCGCCCGGCGACTGCCTGCGCGCTATATCAGTTTGCATCCCTTTCTCAACTGGCGCTGTTTTCGTCTTTCCTTGTGCGCCCAAGTAAGCTCAATGCTGCCTCTCGCGCATTTTTTTCGCAATACAGAACCTGATAAATTTGCTCGGTTATTGGCATCTCCACGCCGCAGCGCGCAGCCAGAGCCTTAACCTCTTTAGTATTTCGGAAACCTTCCACTACCTGACCGATGGTTGTTTGCGCCGCTTCCACGTCAATTCCCTGCCCCAGCATCATGCCAAAGCGCCGATTGCGTGACTGATTATCGGTACAGGTCAGCACCAGGTCGCCTAATCCCGCCATGCCCATAAAGGTGGTGGGATCGGCACCGAGAGCGGTGCCCAGACGGGTCATTTCAGCGAGGCCACGGGTAATTAATGCGGTACGTGCATTGGCACCAAAGCCAATTCCATCGGAGATGCCCGCGCCAATAGCGATCACGTTTTTCACCGCGCCGCCGAGCTGGACGCCAACAAAGTCTGGATTGTTATACACACGGAAGCTTTTACCGCAATGCAGCAGCGTCTGCAGGTCATCAGCAAATTCGCTGTCCGTTGCCGCCAGGGCAATCGCCGTCGGCAGACCCGCCGCCAGTTCTTTGGCAAAAGTCGGGCCCGAGATCACTGCCAGCGGAATATCCGGACCGAGGATCTCACGCGCGACATCCTGCAGCAAACGTCCGGTCTCTTTTTCCAGGCCTTTCGTGGCCCAGACAATGCGGGAGTCAGCGCGCAGATGCGGTTTGATTTGCTGTAATACATCGCCGAACACATGGCTGGGAACCACCACCAGCAGATCGCGACTGGCAGCAATCGCACTGGCCAAATCGGTTTCAAGGCTCAACGAATCAGGGAAAGGAACATCGGGCAGGAAAGCCGCATTACAGCGGTCAGCCTGAAGCTGAGCCTGATGGTGTGGGTTGTGTCCCCACAGCACCACGTTGTGCCCGTTTCGAGCCAGCGTGATGGCTAAAGCGGTGCCGTAAGATCCGGCACCGAGGACGCTCATTGAAGCGTTAGCGTGAGGCATTATGCATCCTGTTGAGGAGCGGCGCCTTCGTTTGACTGCTGAAGATAGTTCATGAACAGCGCGTCAAAGTTCACTGGCGCCAGGTTAAGCTGCGGGAAGGTACCGCGTGAAACCAGGCTGGTGATGCATTCGCGAGCATAAGGGAACAGGATGTTCGGCGAGTATGCACCGAGGCAATGCGCCATCTGGTTACCGTCGATACCGGAGATAGAGAAAATACCTGCCTGCTGAACTTCACACAGGAACGCAGTATCTTCGCCCACGGTTGCCGTTACGGTCACACGCAGTACGACTTCATACACGTCTTCTGCCAGCTGGCTGGAAGCCGTATCCAAATCCAGTTTCACTTCTGGTTCCCACTCTTTCTGGAAAACCTGAGGCGCGTTAGGCGCTTCAAAAGAGATATCCTTGGTGTAAATACGCTGGATCTGGAAAGCCATCTCGGTGTTGTTTTGCTCTGACATGTTACGTAATCCTATTGGTTAATAATCCGTTATTTCGCCACTCGCCCGTCTTATTTAAGTAGCGGGTCGAGGCCAGAAAAGCCATCTAGCGCGAACTGGTCTTCACAGCCAACAAAGTGCTGCGCATCACTACATCAGTCTTACTTTCCACGTACCAGCGGCAGGTTTTCACCACTCCAACCGGAGACGCCATCTTTCAGTATGGAGACGTTTTCAAAACCGGCCGCGTTCAGCTGAGCAGCGGGTTCTGCAGCGGATGTGCCGTTGGCACACACCACGATAATCGGTTGCGCTTTGTGCTTCTCTAATTCGCCAAAGCTGCCTTTTTTGATGTCAGCGGCCAGCACGTTGATGGCATTGGAGATATGGCCCTTACGGTAGTCATCACGCCCACGCACGTCGACCACCACGGCTTCTTCTTTATTAATTAAACGGGTTGCTTCACCGCGGCTAATCGTTTTTATCTTGGAGAACATACCCTTAACGGTAGTCACGATCACCAAAACCAACAGGACAACCCACGCCAGACTAAGAATGGTGTGGCTGCCTGCGAACTGCATAATATCTTGCATGAGGGGTAACAACTCCCGAAAGGGTTAATAAGCTAAAACAAGGCTTCTGAGTATACCTGCCAGTATTGTCATGTACAGTCATGAAGCCGTCAGAGTTGCGTTTTCTGAGGCAGATTCCCAAAAAAAATTGCCTTAAGTGTAAATGCCCGTGTCAGTGCGAGTTCGCTGCAATCCTGAGCGGTTATTTGTTGTGCAAATCTGCCTGACACTTCCCCGCAGGATCGCCTGCCCAGCGACCGGTTTCAGGCAACGCTGTCACTGGTGGAAATGCAAAAGCCGGGACAGATGGCTGGTAAGCTGCTGTTCATCGTGGAATAATCTGGTCCTATGAGGGAAAAAGCGCCAGTTTCATCTTTACGAGCACAGGGTAACGGATCTGCCACAGGCGTTCTGTTGCGATCTCATGTGTTCTGCCTGTCTGCCAGCGTACTTTGCGCCGGTCTTTTGCTGTCGTCTTTTGCCACCCACGCGGCCGACGATAACAAGTCGCAGCTCTCCAGCCTGCAGCAGGATATTGCAGCGAAAGAGAAGAGCGTTTTGCAGCAAAAGCAGCAACGCGGCAAGCTGTTGGCGCAGCTGACCAGCCAGGAAAAGATCATTGCTCAGGCCAGCCGCCAACTGCGTGAAACCCAAATCACCCTCACCGGGCTGAATAAGGACATTTCATCGCTGACCGCCTCGATCAGCAAGCTGGAGGCGCAACAAGCCAGTCAGGAAAAGCTGCTTGCCGAGCAGCTCGATGCGGCTTTCCGTCAGGGACAACACAGCGGCGTCCAGCTGATCCTCAGCGGCGAAGAGAGCCAGCGCAGCGAGCGCATCCTTTCCTACTTTGGCTATCTTAACGATGCCCGCCAAAAATCAATTGATGACCTGAAAAAGACCCGCAGCGACCTCTCTGCGCAGAAAGCGTCTTTGGTGGATAAACAGGCGCAGCAGAAATCCTTACTCGACCAGCAGCAGTCGCAACAGCAGAAGCTGGAAGGTGCGCGCGTTGCCCGTAAGAAAACGCTGACCACGCTGGAGTCGTCTCTCGAAAAAGATCAGGCGCAGTTGGTCGATATGCGGGAAAACGAAAGCCGCCTGCGCGACAAAATTGCCAAAGCTGAACGGGAAGCCAAAGCCCGGGCAGAGAAAGAAGCGCGCGAGGCGGAAAAAGTCCGTCAGCGTCAGGCTCAGGCGAAGAGCAAAGGCACCACCTACAAACCGACCGAAGGTGAGCGTTCATTAATGGCGCGCACCGGCGGATTAGGCCGTCCTTCTGGCCAGGCCGTATGGCCGGCGCGCGGCACGATTGAACATCGCTTCGGCGAACAGCTGCAGGGTGAGCTACGCTGGAAAGGCCTGGTGATTGACGCACCTGAAGGCACCGAAGTGAAAGCCATTGCCGATGGCCGCGTTCTGATGGCCGACTGGCTACAGGGCTACGGTCTGGTGGTGGTGGTAGAACACGGCAAAGGGGATATGAGCCTTTACGGCTACAACCAAAGTGCGCTGGTGAGCGTGGGAACTCAGGTTAAGGCAGGACAGCCAATCGCACTGGTCGGGACCAGTGGCGGCCGGGGCACGCCTTCACTCTATTTCGAAATCCGACGCCAGGGACAGGCCGTCAATCCACTTCCGTGGTTAGGAAAATAACTTTTGTCACACCTCCGCAAAATGAGTGGCGTGCTGGCAGGCCTGTTAATGGCCTGTACGGCACACGCCGGAAAACTCTCTATCGTCATTGATGATTTTGGTTATCGTCCGAAGGAAGAGAATCAGGTTTTGCAGATGCCGAAGAACATCTCTGTCGCGGTTCTGCCTAACGCCACCCACGCCCGTGAAATGGCGACCAAAGCCCACCAGCTGGGTCACGAAGTGCTGATCCATCTGCCGATGGCGCCCCTGAGCAAACAACCGCTGGAAAAAGACACCCTGCGCCCGGACATGTCCAGTTCGGAGATCGCGCGTATTATTCGTGAAGCGGTGGCCGATGTGCCTTTTGCGGTCGGCCTGAACAACCATATGGGCAGCGCGATGACCTCCAGTCTGCCAGGGATGCAGAAGGTGATGCAGGTACTGGATCACTACAATTTCTACTTCCTCGACAGCATGACCATCGGTAACAGCCAGTCAACGCGCGCCGCCGCCGGAACCAGCGTCAAGGTGCTCAAGCGCCGCGTGTTCCTCGACGATACGCAGAACGAAGCGGATATCCGCAAGCAGTTCACGCGTGCGGTGCGCCTGGCCCAGCGCGATGGCTCAGCCATTGCCATCGGCCATCCGCATCCCACCACCGTCAGGGTATTGCAGGAAATGCTGCCAACGCTTCCGGCAGACGTGACGCTGGTTCGTCCAAGCCAGTTGCTGAATGAGCCCCAATCCACCGGCCGCCAGCCGTTGCCACCGGCTGAAAAACCGCGTAATCCGTTCCACGGCGTGAAAAGCTGTCCGGTGAAGATTGCACCGGTTCCGGCAACCCGTGCACTGAGCGTGGTGGCTGAAAGTATTGGCAACAGCGCGGGCATGCGTTATATCGATACGCACTTTAGCGGGTTGAAGCTCGATATCGGGACCCAACCTTAATTTTTCTGCAGCGTCCCTGACTGAAGGGACGCAGGCCCAGAGAGTCGCGGACACATGGAAGATCAGCGTAAAAAAATTCTGTTGCTGGATACCGGAAATGAATGGGGTGGCGGCACCAACAGCATGCTTGAGCTGTTGAAGCGTATCGACCGCAGTCAGTTCGATATCCGCTGCTGCTTCTACCATAATTACCGCCGTGGTAAAGGTGATACCATTGCTGACGTGCTGGAAGCGCTCGGCATCCCGGTGATGTTTATTCCGCAACGCAAGCAACCTCGCTGGGCGAAAGTCTGCAAAGAACTGCTGCGATCGCTGGTATTTTTCAACCGTTCTTTACGGCTGAAAACGACCCGTTGGGTGGATATGCTTTGGCGCATCAAGCCCAATGCGAAACGTATTGCCGAGGCGATTTCCCGCCAAAATATTGATTTGCTCTACATGAATAATCAGCCGGGATCGAACGCTGAAGGCTATCTTGCCGCCGAAGGTTTACCGATTACCCTGGTGCAGCATTGCCGCATTGAACCGGTCCTGAACCGCGAATTGGTCGGGATGGTGAATCAGCGCGCGGATGCAATCATCGCTGTATCAAACGGCGTCCGCGAAGTGCTGATCGCCCATGGCGTCGTGGCCGAAAAATGCTTCACCGTATTCAATGCTATCGACATCTGGCAACCGCTGCCCTCCCGCGATGCGATGCGGCAACAGCTGCTGGCGCTGGATAACCGCACCTTTGTGTTTGGCAGTATCGGATCGTTAATCCCCCGCAAATCCAATCACCATATTCTGCAGGCGCTGGAAAAGTTTGCCGCATCCTTCCCCCAAGCCGACTGGCGGATGGTGATCCTCGGCGAAGGCCCGGAAGAAGCGGCGTTAAAACGTCAGGCGGCTCAGGCCGGTATTGCGGATCGGGTGATTTTCACCGGTTTTCGCCCCAATGCCCTGGAATATCTGGCCGCGCTGGATGTGTTTATTCTGGCGTCCAAAAGTGAAGGGTTGCCGCGCGTGGTGCTGGAAGCCATGTTGCTCAATACCGCGGTGATTGGCTCGAAAGTCACCGGCACCGCCGAGCTGATCTCGCCGGATAAAACGGGCTTGTTGTTCGATTACGGCGATACCGATACCCTGTTTGAGCAGATGAAGACGCTGTATCTTGATGCGGAAAAACGCACGACATTATTGCAACAGGCCAACGCCAACGTGAAAGCGCACTATGCTATTGAGCATTACGTCGCAGGCGTGGAATCTATTTTGAAAAATGCGTCACATGGAAACTCTTCGCATGTTTGAATTCCTGAACCCTCAGTTCCGCCACATTCGTTCGCGCCATAACCTCTCTTATCAGCAGAAAGAGGTGCAAGGCGCAACACCGGTCACTTCCATTGTCATTCCCTGTACGGGCGCTGACTTTGTCGAAGAAGCGACCTTAAGCGCGTTATTTGCATCACGTTTTGCGCCTGATGCAGAAGAGATTGTCATCGTCTCCGATCAGCCTGCCGCACAGTTTGGCGAGCTGCCGGCGAAAACCCGGGTGGTGACGCTGGACGTGCCGTTACGGGAAGAGAACTACCGCTATAAACAAATTTACCGCAGTCGTTTGATTAAAATCCAGGCACCTCTCCATGCGAGGACAAAGGGGATTTTGATGATCGACTCCGATCTTAATCTGCTGAAAATGCCTGATATTAAGGTGCTGGATGGCCATATATATTCCAGTTTCCGCCAGGGTAAAATGATCGCAAAACTGATGAGCGCACCAGAGTCACGCAGGCCAGGTTATTATCGCAACTGCATTCGTCCAAGACTGGTGGATCATGTGAACAGTGCATTTCTTGTCGCGACTAAAGAAACCTGGGGCCGCTTATGCCCGATGTGGTTAGCGATGTTTGAAGATACCTGGCGAATGATGGATGACTCTCAGCCGCCAACGGATCAGCTCCCTCTGGCAGCACTGTTGGATATGATGGATTTTAAGACCGTTAATTTAGGCGATTGGGTTAACTGGCCGGTTTCCAAGAAGATTGGTGGCAGCACCGCAGTGGTCCCAAAAGAGGTGGTTGGTGCGCATGGCGGCTTCCCGCTTTCGGAATGGCAAAAGTATCTGCAGTCATCCGATACGCCATTGACCTTTAAAGGTCAGGATTACACCCGCAAAGTGCGCTATCTGACGGATGCCGAAAAGCTCAAGTAGCATTGTAAATTGGGTCGGCCCATTGCCGACCCAACAGATTGATTACCAGTCCAGAATCACCTTGCCTGAAAGGCCCGAGCGCATTTGATCAAACCCCGCCTGAAAATCATCAATCCCAAAGTGATGGGTAATGATCGGCGTGATATCCAGCCCGGACTGGATTAATGCCGCCATTTTGTACCAGGTCTCGAACATTTCCCGGCCATAAATCCCTTTGATAAACAGTCCCTTGAAAATCACCTGATTCCAGTCAATCGACATCTCTGAAGGGGGAATGCCGAGTAATGCAATGCGGCCACCGTTATTCATCACGCTTAACAGCGTTCTGAACGCTGCCGGTGCGCCGGACATCTCCAGTCCTACGTCAAATCCTTCGGTCATGCCCAGTTCCTGCATCACGTCCACCAGCTTTTGCTGGCTGACGTTCACCGCGCGGGTCACCCCCATCTTGCGGGCCAGATCGAGGCGATAGTCATTCACGTCGGTGATCACCACAAGCCTGGCGCCGACATGACGGCAGATTGCTGCCGCCATAATGCCAATCGGGCCGGCACCTGAAATCAGCACATCTTCGCCGACCAAATCGAATGACAGCGCCGTATGCACCGCATTACCAAAAGGGTCGAAAATCGCTGCCAGCTCATCAGAAATGTTGTCGGGAATACGAAAGGCATTAAACGCGGGGATCGCCAGGTATTCCGCAAAGCAGCCCTGCCGGTTAACGCCAACGCCGACCGTATTGCGGCAAAGATGGGTTTTCCCCGCCCGGCAGTTTCGGCAGTGGCCACAGGTAATATGCCCTTCCCCGGAAACCCGATCGCCCAGCGAGAAGCCCTTCACTTCCTGACCGATCCCGACCACTTCACCAACATATTCATGCCCGGTGATCATCGGCACGGGAATGGTTTTCTGTGACCATTCATCCCAGTTATAGATATGCACATCCGTGCCGCAAATGGCGGTTTTACGAATTTTGATCAGCAGGTCATTGTGACCCGGCTCGGGGACAGGCGCATCGTGAACCATCCAGATCCCTTCTTCCGCGCGCAGCTTCGCTAATGCTTTCATCACGCCTCCTTAATCACGCCAAGCTTTTTGCCAATCCGGCTGAAAGCATCCACCGCATGGACTAACTGCTCATGGCTGTGTCCCGCCGAGATTTGCGTGCGGATCCTTGCCTGCCCTTTCGGCACCACGGGATAGAAGAAGCCGGTGACGTAGATGCCTTCCTGCTGCAACAGCCGGGCAAATTCCTGCGCTACTTTCGCTTCGCCAAGCATCACCGGAATAATGGCGTGATCGGCGCCGGCCAGGGTAAACCCGGCTTTGGTCATTTCGGCACGGAAAAATTTTGCGTTGTCCCACAGACGCTGACGTAAACCATCTCCTTCGGTCAGCATATCCAGCACACGTATTGAGGCGGCAACAATGGCCGGCGCCAGCGAATTCGAGAACAGATAAGGACGGGATCGCTGGCGAAGCCATTCGATCACCTCTTTTTTAGCCGCCGTGTAGCCACCCGAAGCGCCACCCAGCGCTTTGCCCAGCGTACCGGTGATGATATCGACCCGGCCCATCACCTCGCAGTATTCGTGCGTGCCCCGACCGCCTGCGCCCACAAAGCCAACGGCATGAGAATCATCGACCATCACCAGCGCGCCAAAGCGATCCGCCGCATCACAGATGCCCTTAAGGTTGGCGATCACGCCATCCATGGAGAAAACGCCGTCGGTGGCGATCATGATATGGCGCGCGCCGGCCGCTTTGGCTTCTTCCAGCCGCGCTTCCAGTTCCGTCATATCGTTGTTGGCGTAACGGTAACGTTTAGCTTTGCATAACCGTACGCCATCAATAATCGACGCGTGATTCAACGCGTCAGAAATAATCGCATCTTCCGGCCCAAGCAGCGTTTCGAACAAACCGCCGTTAGCATCAAAGCAGGAGGAATAGAGAATGGCATCTTCCATGCCCAAAAATTCCGCCAGCTGATTTTCCAGCTGTTTATGGCTGTCCTGCGTGCCGCAAATAAAGCGTACCGACGCCATGCCAAATCCGTGGCTGTCCATGCCTTCCTTCGCCGCGGCGATCAGGGCGGGATGATTAGCCAAACCCAGGTAATTATTTGCGCAGAAGTTAACGACTTTCCCGCCGCCTTCCAGTTCGATATTGGCCTGTTGCGCGGAGGTAATCAGGCGTTCGGACTTAAACAGCCCTTCCGCCTCGACTTCCCGTAATTGTTGCGTAAGTTGCTGATAAAATGGCGATGACATTTTCATACTCCGAAACAGGCTTAGTAGCGGAATATCTTACTGAAGGGCAAGGGATGGGACGAGGATACAGATCGTGTAGTGTGATTTTCGCAGCATAATTAACGCCAGCTTCCAACAATTACATTCCGTTACGGAGTCATCTGGCTGTCTGACGCCGCATCAGATGTTATGATAAGAGGCATTAGCGTGTGAAACCTCCCGTTTCACCCCCCTGTTTAAAGGTTAATGCTCATGATTATCGTCACCGGCGGCGCAGGACTTATCGGTAGCAACATTATTAAAGCGCTGAATGACAAAGGCCATACCGATATCCTGGTGGTCGACAACCTGAAAGACGGCACCAAATTCGTCAATCTGGTGGATTTGAATATTGCCGATTACATGGATAAAGAAGACTTTCTGATCAGCATTCTGGCCGATGAAGATTTCGGCGATGTTGAAGCGATCTTCCATGAAGGCGCCTGCTCATCCACCACCGAGTGGGACGGCAAGTACATGATGGACAACAACTATCAGTACTCCAAAGAGCTGCTGCACTACTGCCTCGAGCACGAAATCCCGTTTCTGTATGCCTCTTCCGCAGCCACTTACGGCGGCCGCAACGATAACTTTATCGAAGAGCGCCAGTATGAAGAGCCGCTGAACGTCTACGGCTATTCCAAAATGCTGTTCGATCACTATGTCCGTCAGATCCTGCCGGAAGCGGGTTCGCAGGTCTGTGGTTTCCGCTACTTCAATGTGTATGGTCCGCGTGAAGGCCATAAAGGCAGCATGGCCAGCGTGGCTTTCCACCTGAACACCCAGTTAAACAACGGCGAAAATCCCAAGCTGTTTGAAGGCAGCGACACCTTTAAGCGTGATTTTATCTACGTGGAAGATGTGGCGTCGGTGAACCTGTGGTTCTGGGAAAATAACGTTTCCGGCATCTTCAACTGCGGTACCGGTCGTGCCGAGTCGTTCCAGGAAGTGGCCGATGCGGCGCTGAATTTCCATCAGAAAGGGGAAATCGAATACATTCCTTTCCCGGAAAAACTGAAGGGACGCTACCAGGCCTACACCCAGGCGGATCAAACCAACCTGCTGGCAGCGGGCTATGATAAGCCGTTCAAAACCGTCGCTGAAGGCGTCGCTGAATATATGGCATGGCTGAACCGCAAGGCGTAACGGGACAATTCCGGCAATGAAGATTCTGGTAATCGGCCCTTCATGGGTTGGCGATATGATGATGTCGCAAAGTCTCTATCGCACGTTGAAGGCGGCTGAACCCGACGCGATAATTGATGTGATGGCACCCGCGTGGTGCCGTCCACTGTTATCGCGTATGCCAGAGGTCAACGAAGCGCTGGCGATGCCGCTGGGCCATGGTGCGCTGGCATTAGGCGAGCGTCGTCGTCTGGGCAAAGCCTTGCGCAGCAAAGGTTACGATCGGGCTTACGTGTTGCCCAACTCGTTTAAGTCCGCGTTAGTTCCCTTCTTTGCCGATATCAAAACCCGCACCGGCTGGCGCGGTGAAATGCGCTACGGGCTGCTGAACGACGTGCGGGTGCTGGATAAAGCCGCGTGGCCTTTAATGGTTGAGCGCTATGTGGCGCTGGCCTACGACAAATCGCGCTACAGCCATGCGGCCCAGCTGCCGCAGCCGCTGCTGTGGCCGAAGCTGCAGGTCAATGAAGCTGAAAAGCTGACGACCGCCGCGGCGTTCGGCTTATCGGCAGATCGTCCCGCGATCGGTTTTTGCCCTGGCGCAGAATTTGGTCCGGCAAAACGCTGGCCGCATTACCACTACGCTGAGCTGGCGCAGAGCCTGATCAACCGTGGCTATCAAATCATCCTGTTTGGTTCGGCCAAAGATAAAGTGACGGGCGAACAGATCCTGCAAAGCCTGCAGGAAGATTCGCGTGCACATTGCCGCAATCTGGCAGGCGAAACCCAGCTGGAACAGGCGGTGATTTTGCTGGCGCATTGCCGCGCGGTGGTGAGCAACGATTCCGGTCTGATGCACATTGCCGCCGCGCTGGATCGTCCGCTGATCGCACTCTACGGCCCAAGCAGCCCTGACTTTACGCCGCCGTTGTCCGACAAAGCACGCGTCATCCGCCTGATCACCGGCTACCACAAGGTACGTAAAGGGGATGCGGAAGAAGGCTATCATCAGAGCCTGATCGATATTCAGCCTGAGCGGGTGATCGCCGAGCTGACGGCCTTGTTAGCGGATGACGAGGAAAAAACATGCACGTCCTGATTGTTAAAACCTCCTCCATGGGCGACGTGTTGCACACGCTTCCGGCGCTGACTGATGCCATGCAAGCTATTCCCGGCATTCGCTTTGACTGGGTGGTGGAGGAAGGCTTTGCGCAGATCCCCGCCTGGCATCCTGCCGTGGATAAAGTGATCCCGGTGGCCATCCGCCGCTGGCGTAAACACTGGTTTGGCAGTGAAGTCCGCGAAGAGCGCTTCCTGTTTAAACGCGAAGTGCAGTCGCGCCAGTATGATGTGGTGATCGATGCACAGGGACTGATCAAAAGCGCCGCGCTGGTCACGCGCATTGCAAAAGGCGTGAAGCATGGTCAGGACAGCCGCAGTGCGCGCGAACCTTTCGCCAGCTGGTGGTATGACGAGCGCCATGAAATCAGTAAAAAACAACACGCCGTGCAGCGAACCCGCGAGCTTTTCGCCAAAAGTCTTGCTTACCCGATGCCGGATAGCGAAGGGGATTACGCCATCGCGCAGCATTTCCTTAGCGAGCCGCCATCTGATGCCGGACAGTACCTGGTGTTCCTCCATGCCACCACGCGTGATGCCAAACACTGGCCAGAAAGTCATTGGCGCGAGCTGATTGGTTTACTCGCCGACAGCGGCCTGAGGATTAAATTACCGTGGGGCGCTGACCACGAACACCAGCGCGCCATCAGGCTGGCCGAAGGGTTTAGCTATGTCGACGTGCTGCCTAAGCTGACGCTTGAGCAGGTTGCCCGCACGCTGGCAGGCGCCAGAGCAGTCGTCTCCGTCGATACCGGTTTAAGCCATCTTACCGCCGCGCTGGATCGCCCGAATATCACGCTTTATGGCCCGACCGACCCGGGATTGATAGGCGGTTACGGCAAGAACCAGTGCGTGCTACGTCCCGGGCAGGGCAATAATATGGCCTCGATTACCGCTGAGAATGTCATGTCGCTGCTATTGCCCGCTATCGCCTTACCGGTACCGTTAAGCCAATGACCAACGCCTGCCCGCTCAGCATCCTGATTGCCGCCCATAACAGTGAAGCCTATCTTGCTGCAACGCTCGACAGCATTGTGGCTTCATTGGGTGAGGCACTCGATCAAGCTGAAATCATCATCGTTAATGATGGTTCCACGGACGGCACGCAGGCCATTATCGATCGCTATGCACGGCAATTACCCCGTCTTCGCAGCGTCCTTTCAGCCCACCGAAACGTCGGTAAAGTTCGTAATCAGGCGGTGAGCCTGGCGACGGGCGATTACCTGCTGATGGTCGACAGTGACGATCAACTCCTGCCTGATGCTTTGCAGGATCGGCTGGTCACGTTGCAAGAGCACGCGCCGGACATTTTCCTGAGTAAGATTATTGAGGTGCGTGGTGATATTGCCAATCAGCCCATCTGGCAGGCAAAGTCACCTGAAATACTGACTCAACGTCAGTCTGTTGAACGGTTTCTGATCCATCGTGACTATCAGGCACATTTCATTGGCCAGTTTTTTGCCCGTCATCTGCTCCAGCAGCACGCTTTTCCAGACTTCATTTGTTATGAGGACAGCTGGTTATTTCCACTGTTACTGACACTGAGTCATAAGACGCTTTATTCAGACAGCGGGTTCTATCTCTATCGCAAACACGCCAACAGCCTGTCTTCGGCGATAGACGAGCGGAAAATCGACTGTCTGATTGCGGCAACGCAGCATATGGATGAGGTTTTACCCGCTAACTTTGCCTCGCTAATTACATGCCACTGGCTGGATATCGCCAACCGCTATCCAGACGCGCTGCGGAGCAGCGGTCAGGACAGGATCGTCAACGAGCGTATTGGTCGGGTCAGTCTGAGCCGTTTCCTGTTGGATAGAAAAATCAGACTCAGCTACAAAAGAAAAATGCTGAAGGTGCGTAAACGGGGTCTGTGAAGACCCCGGTGAAGACGTTAACGGGCCAGGCTGCTCTGCTGATGCCTTCTCAATGCATTGAACATCTCGCAGACGATCAGCATCAACGCCACGCAAATCGTTAACTCACGGCTGATGAACACAACGTCACTCAGGCCGCTAATCACTACCCCAAACATCACCGCCAGCATCAACGCATTTCTGCTTCGTAGAGCGTAGGTAATCAGCACGACATAAAACAGCAGCATCACCAACGCGCCCTGAATTCCCTGTAGCGTCGCGCTATCCAGCAATTCGTTGTGCAAATGCACTTTCTCATACATCAGCGAGATGGTGTCTGTATGGCGGGTTTTCACATAGTTTTCGAAGCACGCCGTACGATCTTCTGTTTTCATCCCCAGAGGATGCGCGATGAAACAGACTGACCCCACTCGCCACATTGCCAGACGCGTGGTTAACGACCCAAACTGATTCCCGTCCGACTGGATATAGGTATTGTACTCTTGCAGAGTCGAGTCCAGCTTCGGCTCAATCATCGGCTTATAGCTCACCCCAACCAAGATCACCAAGGCAATCACCACCGAGAATAATGACTTCAGGCCGAAGTGACGGAATTGCAGTACGCCAACCAGCAGGATAATCAGGGGATAAGCCGCCATCATATTGCGGGTGCCGGTTTGCACCAGGATAAAATAGGACAGACAAAAGATCGCCAGACAGAACAGGATGTTTTCAGGGGTATGCTTTTCGGTGGCCAGCATAAACAGCACCATCGTTGAAAGCATCGCATAGCCATACGCGGATATGGTGGCGCGGTCTAATGAAAAAGCGACCCGGTGAATATCACTAAAGTATTGATATAAACCGAACAGGGTCGCGGCAAAAAACGCCACCAGCAAGCCGCTGCGGATTAACCAAAGACTTCTTTTCGGATAGTTCTTCATCTGAGAAAACAGCCAGTAACCGATAAAGCACGCCAACAGCAGGCGTTTCCCCGCATTAAAGTAGTCGTTAAACTCGCTGTAATCCGCGCTGCCCAGATACTCCCAGTAGAACCAGATGACCTTACTCAAGCCAAGCACGGCCAATAGCCCAATGAACCATAGCCGCGATTTATCATACTCTTTCAGGTTAAACAAAATCCCCGCGAGTGAAAAATAGAAGCTCCAGTAAAACAGCACCTTGGCACCCTTAACGTCAATAAAGGTCACCATAATGGTTAGCAGCGTACAAGCCAGGGCCAGCAAGTAAAAAACAGCACGGAAGTCCGTATCTTTGAAGCTCATTTTCATTTTCTCTCTCACCGAGTCCTGCTTATCACATCAACGAGCTTTAGTGGCCGCATATTCCGTTAACGTCATCCCGACGGTCCGGCTATGTAACCAGTTAAACAACTGCTCCAGATCCTCATAAAGGCGATCGATATCCGCTTCATTTTTAAAGGTCGGGCTGCCATCGGGCATAAATTCGGACGAGTGCAGCATAAACTCAACGTAATCCGACCCCGCAGCCAGCGTTTTTTCAGCCACGCCAATCATCTGCTGCACGTTACCGCCCGTCGGACGCAGCCAGTGAACCGACGGACTGCGCTGCTTGCCGCGTAAACGGTCATAGCCTTGTTTCAGGCTGTTCATCAATCCTGAATGCTTGTATTGAATGCTCATTGGCACCTCCAGCAACGGCGAGGTGCCTTCACGGGAAATGTCTTCTGCATCCAGATAATAGGCATTGCGCGGGAAATGCGTGTAGTTGGTGCCGCCGGAGCCTTGCGGCGCACCCGGAGAAAACTGCCAGTTCACACCAGGCGTGACGGAGCAGTCTACCTTATAGCCAAACTCAACCAGCAGCCGGGCATATTGCTGGTTGAACGCCCAACGCCCGGCCCGATGGCTGAGCATTTTTGTCTGAAAGGTCTCTTCCAGTAGCTCAGTCATGAAGGCGATTTTTCGGCGCATTTCATCAACTGGATATTCGATCAGATAGGGCTGAAATTTCCAGTCATCGTCAGTCAGTGAGTACGCTGGCGGACTGTTCCAGGCATGTAAATGCATCCCCACTTCACCGGTTCCGCGGGCGATCACATCACGGGCGAATGCCTGGTAAACCGGGTCGATGGCCATTTCATAATTGGTCAACCAGGTCGGTTTGAAACCGTATTTATCGCAAAGTTGCTGGAAACGTGCGAGATATCCCGCGTTTTTGGTGGTAACAATACCCGAGCGATTGCGCCACAGGTTGTCACCTTCCGTATCAATAGTGATGAGAAATGCGGGTGTGGTCATGCCGTTTCCATACTCCTGGTTAGTCTGCGGGTATGTTACGCAGCGGACAATAGAGACGCAAAGAGATTCGCGAGGCAATATTGTCAGTGGATTATGCTGTGGCACTCTTCCTGTTAATTTTCTAAGATAACTACAGCTAATAAAAAAGAGTACATTGGGAAGCCCCTGATGTTCGGCTTGTTTTCCCGATTATAATCTACACAGCTCTGGCAGAAGGATCCGCCTGAATCAAAAAAAAGATGAGCGGCATTTATGCGGCAAAAGAGGCTACGGCGCCTTCTCCGCAGTATTTTTCTGGCTAAGGGTAAAAAATTGTCCAAGCGCATTTTGATGATCATTGATGGCCTACCCGGAGGGGGGGCAGAGAAAGTTGTGCTAACCCTTGCAAAGGGGATGATGGAGCGTGGACATCGGGTGTCGTTATTCTCACTGCGTTCGGTGTGTGAGTACGCCATCCCGCCCGGTCTGGATTTCCGGGTGATCAAAGATAACTGCAAAAAACCGTGGCGCAAACTGACCGAACTGAGCCGCCGTGCTGCACAGCTGGATAAAGAAATCCATGCGGCGGAGACAAGCGACACGCCGTTCGATTTGGTGATTTCTCATCTGCACAAGACGGATCGCATCGTCCGCCGCTGCCCGCACCTTGAACCTGAAAAGACCTGGTTCTGCCTGCATGGGGTGTTTTCTGCCTCATACCTTGCCCGCCGTAAAGGCTTCTCTCTGTGGCTTAAAAAGGCCAAAATCCGCCGCATTTATCAGGGCCGCAACATCATTGGCGTCTCGCAATACGTCGTGGACGACCTGAAGCGCTCGTTTGAAATCCAGCCCAAACGTGAGCAGGTGATATTTAATCCCTTTGAGTTTGACGCCATTGAAGCCCTTTCGCTGAAACCCTGCTCGATGGAAGGTAAGGACTATCTGGTCCATGTGGGCCGTTTTCATCCGACCAAACGCCATGACCGGCTGTTACGCGCCTACGCAAAAAGTGGCCTTGAAGTGCCGCTGGTGTTAATTGGCCAGGGAAGTAGCGAGGCTACCCGCGCGATTAAAGATTTGGCTATTGACTTAGACATCAGCAAGCGTGTCATTTTTAAGGGATTTATCAGCAATCCCTATCCCTACATCCGTCATGCGAAGCTGTTGGTCGTTAGCTCGGACAGCGAAGGGTTTGGCAACGTATTAGTCGAAGCATTAATTTGCCATACGCCAGTGGTCAGCACCCGCTGCCCGGGTGGCCCCGTCAGCATCCTGACCGGCGAATTATCGCGGGGGTTGGCAGAAATGAATGACGATTCGCTGGCGGCGACAATGCGGGATATTTATCTTCATCCACCCATAATGCTTAAGCCTGATGTCGGTGCTTACAGTATTGAGGCTGTTTGCAGACAGTACCTTGATTTAATTAATCGTAATTAACAAAGTCCTGCTGCACTGTCATTCGTTTCAGCGTTAAAATCAGCCCACAACATCAGGGCGAAGACAACCTGAAGCCACTTTTTGTTTACTCATCATTGAAGGTTTTGGCCCATGATAACGCTCATTAACAAGAACGGATATCTGAGCTCAGTGAAAAGCTTGACCTCATCAATACGGCTGACAATGGGACGTACGCTTACCCAGATCCTCTTCCGTGGAACTTTCAGCTCGCTCAGGGAGAACAGAGCGTGAATTATGTATTGTTATTTTTGCTGCTCTTACCGCTTAAGCTATGGAAAAAGCTGGGTAAGAACACAAGCAACCGTAATCTGATCATTCAGACGGCAAAGATAGGGGACTTCATCAACATCACCCCGTTGATGCAGCATCTTAAGCATAGCGACGCCCTGCTCAGCACCTCAGTCGCGCCGCTTGCCCGTAATGATGCCACTCTGGACGAGATTTTTTACGTTGAAGAGCATAAATCCAGCACGATGGCCAAACTGAAGCTGGCCATCAGGTTGATGAACCGCTATCGCAACGTCTATCTGCTGCATCCTAACAACGCCAATCTGTTCTATGCCGCCTGCTGTAATGCGGAGAATAAACAGTTTCTGTCGATGTATCGCCGTCGCTGGTATCAGGGGATTTTTTATCTCACCGCCAGCGGCACGGTGGAGCATGAGAAAAACACGCTGACGCTGGAAAACTACCTGAAACTGGCCGACCGCTCGCTGACCAAAGAGAGCTATCCCAAGCATGCGACGCTGCCGTTAGTGCAACCCGTCAATACGCCGGAAGAGCTGTTCAGGACGGACAAAATTAAAATCGGCATCAGCATCTCGGCCGGCAATCAGGCGAAAACCATACCCCCGGTTATCTGGAAAAGCCTGTTTGATCGTCTGAGTGACCTGCCCTGCCTGTTCTATGTATTTGGTTCACCGAATGAACTTCCCCGCTTAAATGAGCTCAATAAGGTGGTTGGTGAACGCGACAACCTGGTCAACATGATTGGCAAGGTCTCGCTGGAGGGATTGCCCTATGCGATCGAGCAGATGGATATCTACGTGGCATCGGACTCCGGCAATGTTTATATTGCTGACGCGCAGAATGTGCCGGTGGTGCTGATTTATGGTCCCTGCTGCGTAGAAGAACAACGGCCATTAGGCGATGTTCTGCTGATCGGGCCGAACCATATTGCGCCGACCTCCTTTGTTTTTCAGGCGCTCTACAAATTCAATCATCCTGCCGAACAACTGTTTGAACTGGATAAGCGTAAGCTGGATGATATCCATGATTTTGTGAGTGCCCGCAAGCCTCAATTGACTCACGAAGAGAAGATTTTACCCTGAGTATGATGCCGCATTCCGATCCCGCCGCGCCTGAACTGAGCGTGGTTATCCCGATGTACAATGCCGGGAAAAGCTTTGAGGCTTTCATGGCTTCATTACTGGCTCAAACGTTGCAATCCCTTGAAGTCATTATTGTTAATGATGGTTCAACTGACGAGTCAGCCGCGATGGCGCATCAGTATGCCGCTGAGTATCCGCACGTTCAGGTTATCGATCAGCAAAATGGTGGCGTATCACGCGCCCGCAACGCCGGGATGGCAATAGCGACAGGCCGCTACGTGACCTTCCCCGATGCTGACGACACCCTTGCACCTGATATGTATGAAAAACTGATCGCCATGGCCAACGCCGACGATCTGGATATCGCCCAGTGCAATGCAGAACGCGTTTTTTGGGGCGGGGATAAAGCCAAACCGCTGATCCCTAAAGACCGTTTACAATCCACCGGCGTTCTTAGCGGCGCTGAATGGCTCGGCAAGGCCCTGGCGACCAATCGCTATCTGCATGTTGTCTGGCTGGGCGTTTACCGCCGTGCATTGATTGACCTACTTAACCTACAGTTTGAGCCCGGCCTGCATCATCAGGATATCCCGTGGACCACTGAACTGATGCTGAATGCCCGTCGGGTGCGGTATACCGACGAGGTGATGTACCGTTATTACGTACACGATCAGTCAATCAGTAATCAGAAGCGCACGGGAATGCGTAATGTGGAATATCAGCGCCACTATCTTAAAATCGCGCGGATGCTGGATGAGATTAACCAGCGCTATAAAAACACCGTAAAGCTGTCTGCGCCGTTGTATCGGCAGGTCACGAAAGAAGCCCTGACCGTGTGCCACTCTATTCGCCGCGAACCCGATGCGGCCGCCCGACAGGCGATGATAGCGGACCTGATCGCCAGTAAAACGCCGGGCAGAATGCTGCGAAATGCGCGTGGCGTGCAGCAGTGGTACCAGTTGCTGCTGTGGCTGAGCCGAATTTATCGCTGGCGGAAAGGCTAATGATGAAACCCGTCGACATTTTTACTGGCAGGCCCCTCCTTGCAGTGGGTCAACTCAACATTGAGATCTCATGAGCATGGCTACTCCGCAAATCAGCCCGTTGTTTACGCCAAAAACCATTCTGCTGATCAAACTCCGCCATCATGGCGATATGCTGCTGACCACCCCGGTGATCCACGCCCTGCGCCAGCAATATCCCGATGCCAGTATTGACGTGCTTTTGTATAAAGAGACGCGCCCGATGCTGCAGGCGCATCCGGACATTCGACAGATCCACTTTATCGATCGTAACTGGAAAAAAGAGGGTGCCTGGCAGCACATCCGGCATGAGGTGGCGTTAGTCTCCGCCGTTCGCCAGTGTCATTACGACCTGGTGGTCAACCTCGCGGACCAGTGGCGCAGCGCCATTATTACCGCCTTCTCGGGTGCGAAAGTCAGGATTGGTTTTGATTACCATAAGCGTCGCAATGCCATCTGGCGCCTGGCGCATACCCATCGGGCCACCACTGAACAGCATGCAAATCTGCATACGGTTGAACAAAACCTGATGGCGTTAACGCCGCTGAATATCCCTTTCCACGGCTTCCCGGCCGCAATGCACTACAGTGAGAGCGACTGGGAAACCACCCGCACTCAGCTGAACCAGCTTCAGCCAACCCGTAAACCTTATATTGTGATTCAGCCCACGTCCCGCTGGCTGTTCAAGTGCTGGGAAGACGATAAAATGGCTGGGCTGATTGACCGCCTTGCCTCAGACCAAATGGATATTGTGCTGACCGCCGCGCCAGATAAGAAAGAACTGGCGATGATCGACAATATTCTCTCACTATGCCAGAACCGTCAGGCCATCTCTCTGGCCGGTAAACTGACTCTGCCGCAGTTAGCCGCGCTGATTGATCATGCCAACCTGTTTATCGGCGTCGATTCCGCCCCGATGCATATGGCTGCCGCGCTGGATACGCCCTGTATTGCGCTGTTTGGCCCAACCAAGCTGAAGCAATGGCGGCCGTGGGGCGACAACAACAAGGTGATCTGGGCGGGTGACTATGCGCCGCTGCCCTCACCGGACAGCATCGATACCAAAACGGAAACGCGTTATCTCAGCGCTATCCCACTTGAAGACGTGGTGAAAGCCGCAAGGAATTATCTGGATGAGTAAGGTCAGACTGGCCATAGTGCGCCAGAAATATCGCCCCGATGGCGGCGCCGAGCGGTTTATCTCACGTGCGCTGGAAGCGCTGGATGACGATAGCCTGGAATTAAACATCATTACCCGCAGCTGGCAGGGAGAACCCAAGCCAGAGTGGCACCTGCATATCTGCAACCCGAAAAAGTGGGGCCGGATCTCCCGCGAACGTGGCTTTGCCGTGGCCGCACGGGCCTGCTGGCAGCAGGAGAAGTTTGATATCGTGCAAAGTCACGAGCGCATCGCGGGCTGCGATATTTTCCGCGCCGGCGACGGCGTGCACCGTGTGTGGCTGGAACAGCGCGCTCGGGTCGTGTCTCCGATGCAGCGATTGCTGACGCAGGTAAGCCGTTATCACCGCTATGTGATGACCGCAGAAGAAGAGATGTTCCGCTCCCCTGCGCTTAAAAAGATCATCTGCAATTCACTGATGGTGAAAAACGACATCATGCGCTGCTTCCAGGTGCCGGAAGAGAAGTTTGCGGTGATTTATAATGCCATCGACTCCAAGCGCTTTATGCCCGCAACCGCCGAGCAACGTCAGCAGTCTCGTGAACAGCTTAACCTGCCGGATAATGCGAAAGTGTTTATCTATGTCGGTTCAGGCTTTGAACGCAAAGGTCTTAAGGCCAGTATCAGCGCGCTGGCAGCGACCGATGCGCACCTGTTGGTGGTCGGGCAGGACAAGCAGCAATCACGTTACGAAAACCTCGCGCGCAGCCTGGGATGCGAAAAACGCATTCATTTCCTGGGCGTGCAGAACAATGTCATCCCCTTCTATCACGCCGCTGACAGCTTGATTCTGCCCACGCTGTACGATCCCTTCCCTAACGTCATTCTGGAAGCGATGGCCTGCGGATTACCGGTCATCACCAGTTTTACCTGTGGCGGTGCGGAATTCATCATCGATGGTAAACAAGGGTTTGTCTGTGATGCGTTGGACGTGCCGGCGTTGACGGCGGCGGCCGTTGCCATCCCACAACGCACGCTGGACAGCCGGATGGGCGATCTTGCCAGGGAAAGGGTCCTGCCCTGCTCTCCGCAACAGCTTGCCACGCAGCTTCATGCGCTATATCAACAAGTGTTGCAGCAGCCCTGATAAGAAGTGTGAGCGGAGACGACTTATCTGCTAACATGCCGTATTATTCCTCTTTTCTGGCATACTCTGGCGCGAGTCTCTCCACTCTGAATAAACACTGTGATGACAACACTTTATACCGTTCTGCTTTACCTCATTCAGCCCCTGATTTGGCTCCGGCTCTGGCTCCGCGGCCGGAAGGCTCCCGCCTACCGCAAACGTTGGGCAGAACGCTATGGCTATTGCGCCGGCAAAGTGAAGCCAGACGGTATTTTGCTGCACTCCGTTTCTGTCGGTGAGACGCTGGCTGCGGTCCCGCTGGTGCGGGCGTTGCGCCATCGCTATCCCTCGATGCCAATCACCGTCACCACCATGACGCCAACCGGCTCTGAACGCGCAGCCTCAGCGTTTGGCAAAGATGTGCACCATGTTTATCTGCCCTACGATCTCCCCGGCTCGATGAACCGCTTCCTCGATAATGTGAACCCGCGTCTGGTGATCATTATGGAAACCGAGCTGTGGCCGAACATGATCGCGCTGCTGCATAAACGAAAGATCCCGCTGGTGATCGCTAATGCCCGCCTGTCTGAACGCTCTGCAAAGGGCTACAAAAAACTCGGCAAATTTATGCAACGGCTGCTGCAACGCATTACGCTGATTGCCGCGCAGAATCAGGAAGATGGCGAACGCTTTATCAGCCTTGGCTTAAAACGCTCGCAGCTGACGGTGACCGGCAGCCTGAAGTTTGATATCTCCGTCACGCCAGAACTGGCCGCCAGAGCGATTACCCTGCGTCGCCAGTGGGCACCTCGCCGTCCGGTGTGGATTGCCACCAGTACGCATGATGGCGAAGAGAGCATTATTCTGGATGCGCACCGTAAGCTGCTGACGCGTTTCCCCAATTTATTGTTAATTCTGGTTCCCCGTCATCCGGAGCGTTTTTCTACCGCCCGCGAACTGACGCAGAAAGCCGGACTCAGCTACACCCTTCGCAGCAGTGGCGAGATCCCGTCAGGCAGCACGCAGGTGGTGATTGGCGATACGATGGGTGAACTGATGCTGCTTTACGGCATTGCCGATGTGGCCTTTGTTGGCGGCAGCCTGGTCGATCGTGGCGGCCACAATCCGCTGGAAGCGGCCGCACATGCTATCCCGGTGTTGATGGGACCTTATACCCTCAATTTCAAAGATATCTGCGCCAAGCTGCAGCAGGCTGACGGCCTGATTACCGTCACCGATGCGGACTCGCTGGATAAAGAAATTGGTACGCTGCTGACCGACGAAGATTATCGCCTTTACTATGGCCGTCATGCCGTCGAAGTGCTGCATCAGAACCAGGGTGCGCTGCAGCGTCTGCTACAGTTACTCGAACCCCATCTGCCACAGCGGAATCACTAAATGTCTTCACGCCAGGCTCTTTCAGTCGTGCTGATCGCCAAAAACGCGGCTGACCTGCTGCCAGAATGTCTGGAGTCCGTGAGCTGGGCCGATGAGATCGTCCTGCTCGACTCAGGTAGCAGTGATGGCACACCCCAGGTTGCTGCCCGACACGGCGCAAAAGTCTTTCACTCCACGGAATGGCACGGCTATGGCCGTCAGCGTCAGCTGGCGCAGAGTTATGCCAACCATCCGATGATTTTGATGATCGACAGCGATGAGCGCGTGACGCAACAGCTGCGCGCTTCGATAGAGGCCGTGCTAACAAGCCCCGCCTCAGCTGACGCGGTGTACAGTCTGGGTCGCCGTAACCTGTTTTTAGGCCGCTTTATGCGCCACAGCGGCTGGTATCCGGACCGGGTCACCCGCCTCTATCCTTCCCGCTATCAATACAACGATCACCAGGTGCATGAGTCGCTCGACACCCAGGGCGTTGCCGTGACTGCGCTGAAAGGCGATCTTCTGCATCTGACCTGTCGTGACTTTTCTGCCTTCCAGTGGAAACAGTTCGCCTACGCGGAGGCCTGGGCAAAACAGCGCTATCATCAGGGCAAGCGCTGCGGCATTGTTTCCATCTTTACGCACACCATCGGCGCCTTCTTCAAAACGCTGGTTTTGCGTGCAGGTTTTCTGGATGGCAAACAGGGCTGGCTGCTGGCGGTCGTCAATGCGCAGTACACCTTCAATAAATACGCGGCGCTTTGGGCGCTGAATAACTCTTCTCACGCTTCCGGCAAGGGCGGTCTATGAGCACCAAAGCGATTTATCCTGGCACCTTTGATCCGATGACCAATGGCCATCTGGATATCGTGACGCGAGCCGCGTTGATGTTTGACCGTATCGTACTGGCTATCGCGGCCAGTCCCAGCAAGAAACCGATGTTCACGCTGGAAGAGCGCGTAAGCCTGGCGCAGCAGGTGGTAGCCCATTTGCCGAACGTGGAGGTGGTGGGATTCAGTGATTTGATGGCGAACTTTGCCCGCGATCAGCAAGCCAATGTGCTGGTAAGAGGCCTGAGGGCCGTCTCTGACTTTGAATATGAGATGCAGCTGGCCCACATGAACCGCCATCTGTTGCCGGAGCTGGAGAGCGTGTTTTTGATGCCTTCAGAGCAGTACTCGTTTATCTCTTCTTCGCTGGTGAAAGAAGTGGCGCGTCACAAAGGTGATGTGAGCGCCTTTCTACCGCAGCCCGTTTTTGACGCGCTGCAGGCTAAACTCTAAGCCTTATTTCTGACAGGTCGGACAATAAAAGGTACTGCGCTGGGCGTGCTTCGCGCTCTTAATCGGCGTGGCACAGACCCGACAGGGTTCGCCTGCCCGACCATACACCTGCAACTCCTGCGCGAAATAACCCGGCTTACCGTCCGTCTGCAGAAAATCACGCAGCGTTGTTCCCCCTTGCTCAATTGAACGTAGCAGTACCGCCTTGATGGTTTTCACCAGCAAAGCCGCTTCGTCCTGAGTCAGGGTCATGGCCGGACGATCGGGATGGATCCCGGCAACAAACAGGGATTCGCTGGCGTAAATATTCCCCACTCCCACCACCAGTTTGTTATCCATCAGCCAGGGTTTAACCGGCGTCCGCTTGTTTCTCGACTTATCAAACAGATACTCCGCCGAGAAGGCATCATGCAGGGGTTCCGGGCCAAGATGGGCCAGCACATTGCTCGCGGCTAAATCCGTGCACCACAGCCAGGCACCAAAGCGGCGAGGATCGGTATAACGCAGGACCTTACCGTTGCTCATCACCAGATCGACGTGGTCATGTTTGGCAGGGGGAAGCTCTTCGGGCAGCACGCGCAGGCTACCGGACATTCCCAGGTGAATGATGATCCAGCCATGCGGCAGCTCAATCAGCAGATACTTGGCACGGCGTTGCACGCTGAGCACCGGTTGATCGCTGAGGCTTTGAATTTCGAGGGAAACCGGCCAACGCAGGCGGTCATTGCGGACAATAGCATGAAGAATAGTGGCGCCCACCAGATGCGGTTCAATGCCGCGGCGGCTGGTTTCGACTTCAGGTAACTCCGGCATGTACTTGCCTCCCGTTAAGGTCCGTTATCCTCTTTTAAAAACAAAAAACCCGGCCGAAGCCGGGTTTTTCATCCACTGAAATCAATTACTTGATTTTAGCTTCTTTATAGATCACGTGCTGGCGGACAACTGGATCGAATTTCTTCAATTCCAATTTTTCCGGCTTAGTACGCTTGTTCTTCGTGGTGGTATAGAAGTGACCTGTCCCAGCAGAAGAAACCAGCTTGATCTTCTCACGAATACCTTTAGCCATGATTCAGTTCCTTTACCTTAGTACTTCTCACCGCGGGTACGCAGATCGGCCAGGACCGTCTCAATACCCTTTTTATCAATTACGCGCATGCCTTTGGCAGTGACGCGCAGTGTAACGAAGCGCTTTTCGCTCTCAACCCAAAAACGGTGAGAGTGCAGGTTCGGCAGGAAACGGCGTTTCGTCGCGTTCATTGCGTGGGAGCGGTTGTTACCCGATACCGGACGCTTGCCAGTTACTTGGCAGACTCGTGACATGTCTATTCTCCAAAAATCAAATCAGCTCGAGCTTTAAAAATAAGGTTTTGGCCGCCTCGTCAGGCTCTAAGACCCTCCAGGCGAGTTCAATGTGAACCCGCTGAGTAGGCCTATTTGCCAAACCCGAGATTCTCAAAGGTGGCGTAGTATACGCCCTGCGCCGCCGCTGCTCAAGTCCCGAACAGATAAAGATCCCTCTGGATCGTGCAAAATAGCTTCATTTGAACACTTACCCGTTCTTAACTCGGGACAAAAAATGAGCTTTTAGCCGAACCGGGTGGGCTAGATCCACCCGCGTTCGGCAAAAGAGACCGACTCGCCATGCCCAATGACAATATGGTCCAATACGTGAATATTCATTAACTGACAGGCCGCGACAATTCGCCGCGTGACCTGATGGTCAGCCCTACTGGGGCGGGCAACCCCGGAGGGATGATTATGTGCCAGAATCAGCGCAGCCGCATTTTTCGCCAGCGCTTCTTTGACGATTTCCCGGGGATGAACTTCGACGCTATTTAAGGTTCCGGCAAACATTTCGCACGCGTGAATCATCCGGTGCTGGTTATCAAGAAACGCCACCATAAAAATTTCTCGCTCACGGTGCGCAAGTTGACTGATAAAAAAGGTAAGCATATCGGCCGTCCCACCCGCCAGCTGGCGCTCCTGAACCGGAATACTGGAAAAGAAACGGCGGGCTAACTCGGCTATCGCATTGATCTGGGTATATTTTGCATCGCCTATCCCTTTAACCCGATCAAATGCCGTCCGGTCTGCCGTCATCAAATGGTATAACGAACCAAATGTCCCTATCAGCTGCTGCGCCAGCGCCATCACATGCACACCGCCCGATCCCGTGCGTAAAAACAGCGCAAGTAATTCGGTATCGTTCAATGCCTCAACGCCTTTTACCAGTAACTTTTCTCTCGGCGGTAACTCCGTCCACTGTTTCATCTTGCGTATCCCTTCTTCCTCAGCCCGAAAAAGCATGGCATTATATACAGTACTTTTCCACCCTTCCGGTCTGACTCTGCGAATTGTCTCGCAAAGGCTACAGAGTGCTAACAGGCACCGCCGGATGAGTATGGTAAAATAGCGGCATTGTGGCGGCAGTGAGCCGCGCCAGTCTGACTCTACAGGGCGGATAGCAAGATGACGGGATTAACCGGTAAACACATTGTTCTGGGCGTAAGCGGCGGTATCGCGGCCTATAAAGCACCCGAACTGGTCAGGCGCCTGCGCGATCGCGGGGCTGAAGTGCGCGTGGTGATGACGGAAGCGGCAAAAGCCTTTATCACACCGCTTAGCCTGCAGGCTGTTTCTGGCTATCCGGTGTCTGATGACCTGCTCGATCCGGCAGCGGAAGCGGCGATGGGGCATATCGAGTTGGGGAAATGGGCCGATTTGGTGATCCTGGCACCCGCGACCGCGGACCTTATTGCGCGGGTGACGGCAGGGATGGCAAATGACCTCGTGACCACCATCTGCCTCGCCACACCGGCACCGATTGCCGTGGTGCCGGCAATGAATCAGCAGATGTACCGGGCACCGGCCACCGAGCATAATTTGCAGGTGCTGGCACAGCGGGGTGTGCTGATTTGGGGGCCGGACAGCGGCAGCCAGGCCTGTGGTGATGTCGGTCCAGGCCGGATGTTAGATCCGCTGGCGATTGTGGATGAAGCGGTGAACTGGTCTTCACCCGTCAACGATCTGAAACATCTCAACATTATGATCACCGCCGGTCCCACCCGTGAATCGCTGGATCCGGTTCGGTTCATTACTAACCACAGCTCAGGTAAGATGGGCTTCGCGATTGCCGCCGCGGCGGCAAAACGGGGCGCAAACGTCACCTTGATCAGTGGTCCGGTGGCATTAAACACGCCGCAATGGGTTAAACGCACCGACGTGTTAACCGCGTTAGAGATGCAACATGCGGTGATGGCAAGCGCCGCTAAACAACATATTTTTATTGGCACGGCAGCCGTTGCAGACTATCGTGCCGCTGAAGTTGCGCCAGATAAAATCAAAAAACAGGGTGATGAAGTCACCCTCAAAATGGTAAAAAACCCCGACATCGTTGCAGGGGTCGCGCACATGCAGGAAGGCCGCCCTTACGTCGTAGGGTTTGCGGCAGAAACCCAGAATGTGGAAGAATACGCGCAACAAAAACGGGTCCGTAAAAACCTGGATTTAATCTGCGCCAACGATGTTTCGAAAGCCGGGCAGGGTTTCAACAGTGATACCAATGCTCTGCACCTTTTTTGGCAGGAGGGAGAAAAAGTCTTACCGCTCAGCGATAAGTCACTCCTTGGCCAACAGTTACTAGACGAGATAGTCAGCCGTTATGATGAAAAAAATCGACGTTAAGATTTTAGATGCGCGTGTGGGTAAAGACTTCCCATTACCTACCTACGCCACCTCTGGATCGGCAGGTCTTGACCTGCGCGCCTGCCTGGATGAAGCCATTTTACTGGCACCAGGCGCCACCACGCTGGTGCCTACCGGTCTGGCTATTCACATTGGCGACCCGCAACTGGCAGCAGTCATTCTTCCCCGCTCTGGCCTTGGCCATAAACATGGCGTGGTGTTGGGTAATCTGGTCGGTCTGATCGATTCGGATTACCAGGGCCAGCTGATGGTTTCCGTCTGGAACCGCAGTCAGGAAGCCTTCAACATTGAACCCGGCGAGCGTATCGCGCAGATGGTCTTCGTGCCGGTCGTTCAGGCTGAATTCAATCTGGTAGAAGACTTTGATACCAGCGATCGCGGAGAAGGTGGCTTTGGTCACTCTGGTCGCCAGTAAGCGTCTGCCTGCAGATCGTTAGCCAGTCACTTATCCTTATTTTCGCCGTGAGCGCTTTGCTCACGGACGTTGCGTGGGCTACTGCCCTATTAAAGTGATATTTCAGGGGTTTTTCAGGTCATGGCAGAGAAAAAGAGTGCGAAAAGGAATCGTCGCGAAGAAATATTGCAGGCTCTGGCACAAATGCTGGAATCAAGCGATGGCAGTCAGCGGATCACCACGGCCAAACTGGCCGCCAACGTTGGGGTTTCGGAAGCGGCGCTGTATCGCCATTTTCCCAGCAAAACCCGGATGTTTGACAGCCTGATCGAGTTTATTGAAGACAGCCTGATTACGCGCATCAATCTGATTTTGAAAGACGAAAAAGAGACGCTGCCGCGTCTGCGTCTGATTATCCAGTTAATTCTGGGTTTTGGTGAGCGTAATCCGGGTTTAACGCGCATTCTGACCGGCCATGCACTGATGTTTGAACAGGACCGTCTGCAGGGACGAATCAATCAGCTGTTCGAGCGCATTGAAGTGCAGCTGCGTCAGGTGCTTCGCGAGCAGAAATTGCGGGAAGGCGAGGGTTTTGTGACCGATGAAACGCTGCTGGCCAGTCAACTGCTGGCGTTCTGTGAAGGCTTGCTTTCACGCTTTGTCCGTTCCGGCTTCCGCTACCGTCCAACGGTAGACTTTGATACCCGCTGGCCATTGCTGGCGTCTCAGCTGGTGTAAACAGACTGCGGGTCAGAGGGATCTGACCCGCGACACTCTTAGATACCGTACTCTTTACGGTAAGCTCGAACCGCCACCAGATGGTCTGCCATCTCCGGCTTCTCTTCCAGATAAGCAATCAGCTCTTCCAGCGTAATAATCGAAATCACCTTACAGCCGTAATCCCGCTCAACTTCCTGAATGGCTGACTCCTTACCACGCCCGCGTTCCTGACGATCCAGCGAAATCAGCACGCCAGCCAGCGTGGCATGACTTGCTGAAATGATCTCCATTGATTCGCGGATGGCGGTACCGGCCGTGATCACATCGTCCACCAGCATAATGCGCCCCTGCAACGGACTGCCCACCAGCGTGCCACCCTCACCGTGCGTCTTGGCTTCTTTACGGTTGAAGCAATAAGGCACATCGCGATCGTGATGGTCGGCCAGCGCGACGGCGGTGGTGGTCGCAATTGGGATCCCTTTGTACGCCGGACCAAAAACCAGGTCGAAATCAATACCGGAATCTACCAGCGCCTGGGCATAGAAACGCCCAAGTAACGCCAGATCGCGGCCCGTATTGAACAGGCCAGCATTGAAGAAATAAGGGCTGGTGCGCCCTGATTTCAGCGTGAACTCACCAAACTTCAGCACCTGCTTGTTGATGGCGAATTCGATAAATTGGCGCTGCCAGGCTTTCATGTCTTGGTCCTCTACTTGTCATAAAAAAGGCGACTCACGGGTCGCCTCATAAAATCAGTCTTTCAGCGCTGCTTTCTGCGCCAGAATCAGGGAATCAATTCCCCCTCTTGCCAGAGCAAGCAGCTGGAGCAGCTCATCGTGGCTGAAGGGCTCGCCTTCTGCGGTGCCCTGCACTTCAATCATGCGGCCATCTTCCGTCATCACCACATTCATGTCGGTTTCAGCGGCGGAGTCTTCGACATATTCCAGGTCGCACAGCGCTTCGCCGTTAACGATACCGACGGAAATGGCGGCCACCATCCCTTTCATTGGATTGGTTTTCAGCTTGCCAATAGAGACCAGATGATTCAGGGCATCGGCCAGCGCCACGCAGGCACCGGTGATGGAGGCGGTACGGGTTCCGCCATCCGCCTGCAGCACGTCACAGTCCAGGGTGATGGTGAATTCACCCAGCGCCTTCAAATCCAGCGCCGCACGCAAAGAGCGGGCGATCAGACGTTGAATTTCCAGCGTGCGGCCACCCTGCTTACCTTTCGCGGCTTCGCGGGCATTACGGCTGTGGGTCGCGCGCGGCAGCATGCCGTACTCAGCGGTTACCCAGCCTTGTCCCTGACCTTTCAGAAAACGCGGTACGCCTTCTTCGATGGTGGCGGTACACAGCACTTTGGTATCACCGAATTCAACCAGAACTGAACCTTCAGCATGTTTGGTGTAATGACGGGTCAGTGTGACAGGGCGCACTTGTTGTGCGCTACGGCCTGCAGGACGCATGGTTTCTCTCCGGCTAGCAAATCAGTATTGGCTGCGCATTATACGGATTTCACCGCCGAATGCCTACGTTCGCCTGATGCAGACGGCGTTTCTTATGCCTGAGATGACTTTCTTACGTCTAAAATTGCAGCGCAGCGCAACGCAGAGTGAAAACCGCGGCAAGTTGTGGCTAAATGCTGCCTTCTCTCATTAGTCTGCCGGACATCATTGAAATGCCTGACGTACTTCATTTTCTTCTGGCCCTTGTGGTCATCTTTTGCCTGGCGTTGCTGTTCAGTAACGACCGTAAAAAAATCCGCCCTCGGGTGATCCTTCAGCTGGTCGTGATTGAAGCCGCGCTGGCCTGGTTCTTCCTGCACGCGTCCAGTGGCCTGACGCTGGTCACCGCGGTGTCCGGATTCTTTGAAACCCTGCTGAAATTTGCCGGGCAAGGATCGGAGTTCGTCTTTGGTGGCATGGCAAGTCAGGGTCTGGCCTTCATCTTCCTGGGTGTGCTCTGCCCGATCATCTTTATCTCGGCACTGATCGGGATTTTGCAGCACCTGCGTATTTTGCCGCTGCTGATCCGTCTGGTCGGCACGGTTCTGTCGAAAGTGAACGGGATGGGCAAACTGGAGTCGTTTAACGCGGTCAGTACCCTGATCCTCGGCCAGTCTGAGAACTTTATCGCCTATAAAGGCATTCTGGCTGATATCTCCCCTCGCCGCCTGTATTCAATGGCGGCGGCGGCGATGTCGACGGTGTCGCTGTCGATTGTTGGCGCCTATATGTCGATGATTGAACCGCGCTACGTGGTGGCGGCCTTGCTGCTTAACATGTTCAGCACCTTTATTATCCTGTCGATCATCAATCCGACGGTACCTGGCGACGAGCCGGAAATCAAACTGGAAAAGCTGCACGAAGATCAGAGCTTCTTTGAAATGCTGGGGGAATACATTCTTGCCGGCTTTAAGGTGGCGATGATTATTATGGCGATGCTGATTGGCTTTATTGCGCTGATTGCTGCGGTCAACGCCATCTTCTCCAGCCTGTTTGGCATCAGCTTCCAGGAAATTCTCGGCTACATCTTCTGGCCATTTGCCTGGCTAATAGGCATTCCGGCCCCGGATGCGCTGCGAGCAGCCAGTATCATGGCGACCAAACTGGTGGCAAATGAGTTTGTGGCAATGATAGAGCTGAAGAAAATCGCGGCGGAGCTTTCACCTCGCGGGCTTGGCATCCTCTCCGTCTTCCTGGTTTCGTTCGCCAACTTTGCTTCCATTGGCATTGTCGCGGGCGCGATCAAAGGCCTGAACGAACAGCAGGGCAACGTGGTTTCCCGCTTTGGTCTGAAGCTGGTCTACGGGTCGACGCTGGTCAGCCTGCTGTCAGCCGCCTTTGCCGGTTTGGTGTTGTAATCTGACAACCAGCCCGGCGTGATGCCGGGCTGAACTTAAAAGCCGACACAGACCGGGCTATCCACCCGCATCACCGACTCCTGCTGGAAGCGCTGCTTGTAACGCGTGCGCAGCGCTTCAATATTCTGCTGATCCTGCTTGCCTGGCGCATGGATCAGCATCAACGCCTTACTGCCCTCTCGTGCCACCTTGCCGTCTTCTCCCAGCCACTGACCTTTGGCATCAAATACCGTCAGGCCATCTTTGAAGCGTGGCGTCACCTCGCTGTCGACAAACGATTGCCATTCAGCGTGAGTGATATCCGCGCCATGAGGCCGGCTCAGACCAAAATAAAGCGTGGTTTGCTGCATGGCATCGCCCACCTGGCAGCTGGCGGGGGTCACGGTAGTTTGCTGGCTGGAAGCCATGCAGCCGCTGAGGGTAAAGGCGACAGCCACAGCAATAACGGAAGAGGTTTTCATGAAGTTCCTGATGCAGATTACGGGTAACTGCATCATAAGCTGGCCCGGGTAAAAAACCAGTGACGATCGCTGATTTCATTGAGTTTAGCCGAATGCCTGTTAAGGCCTGGCTTGCGCCGCTATAATCCGTTTATCTTTCTCAGAAAACGGGTACGCACATGATCCGCAGTATGACCGCCTACGCGCGGCGTGAAACCAAAGGCGAATGGGGCAGCGCAGCCTGGGAACTTCGTTCCGTTAACCAGCGCTATTTAGAAACCTACATCCGCCTGCCGGAGCAGTTCCGTGGCCTGGAGCCGGTGATCCGTGAGCGCATCCGTAACCGCCTGACGCGCGGTAAAATCGAATGCAACCTGCGTTTTGACGCCGATCCAAGCGCGCAGAGCGCGTTGGTGCTGAATGAAAAGCTGGCTGTTCAGCTGGTTCAGGCCGCTAACTGGGTCAAAATGCAGAGCGATGAAGGGGAAATCAACCCGGTTGATATTCTGCGCTGGCCTGGCGTGATGTCTGCCGAAGAGCAGGATTTGGATGCTATTTCCGCCGAGCTGTTAACGTCGCTGGATACCGCGCTGGAAGACTTTATCACCTCCCGTGAGACAGAAGGCACGGCGCTGAAGGCGATGATTGAACAACGCCTTGAAGGCGTGACGACGGAAATCGGCAAGGTGCGGACGCAGATGCCAGACGTGTTGAAATGGCAGCGCGAGCGGCTGGTCAGCAAGCTGGAAGATGCGCAGGTGCAGCTGGACAGCAACCGTGTTGAGCAGGAACTGATCATGCTGGCACAGCGTGTTGACGTGGCTGAAGAGCTGGATCGTCTGGAAGCGCACGTTAAAGAGACCTACAACATCCTGAAGAAGAAGGAAGCCGTTGGCCGTCGTCTCGACTTTATGATGCAGGAGTTCAACCGCGAGTCGAACACCCTGGCCTCTAAATCGATCAATGCCGAGATCACCACCTCCGCCATCGAGCTGAAAGTGCTGATTGAGCAGATGCGCGAGCAGATCCAAAACATCGAATAACCGCGTCCATGCGTACAAAGCCCACTGTTCAGTGGGCTTTCACCTGACTTCACGATAATTCCAACACTTAACGCGTCACATACTCCCCCAGCTCTTGCTGAACCTGCGAGCCATCACGCACCAGCACGGGAATTGCGTCGAGCGGCGCGGCAACGCCTATCCATTGACCGCCTTCATGCTGCTCCCCGTTTAACTCACGCCAGGTCGTCCCCGCAGGCAGCCAGACACGGCGTTCGCGCTGTCCCTGGTGAAGAATGGGTGCCACCAGGATATCGGGCCCAAACATGTACTGATCTTCCACCTGCCAGCTTTCACTCTGTTCAGGGAATGCGTAGAACATGGCACGCATCACCGGATCGCCCTGCTCATGAGCCACATCCATCATGCGGTTGATGTAAGGACGCAGCTTTTCACGAACCAGCAGCCAGTGGCGCATGATCTGATAGTTATCCTCACCGTAGCTCCAGACCTCATTCGGCGACCCGCTATTACATTGGGCAATACCGTCTCGCCAGGCCTCAGGAGGTTGGATCTGTGGTTCCCGGTAGCCATGCAGACGGAAAACCGGGCAGAAAACGCCCCACTGGAACCACCGGATCAGCAACTCCTGGAAGGCAGGATCGTTAACGTTACCGCCCTGAAATCCGCCGATATCGGTGGTCCACCAGGGAATACCTGCCATCCCCATGTTCAGGCCGGCGGCAATCTGGTTGCGGAGTGAATGGAAAGAGGAATGGATATCGCCAGACCATGCCAGTACGCCATAGCGCTGGCTACCTGCCCAGGCACAACGAACCAGATTGACGATGTCGGTTTCTCCCTGCTCTTTCAGCCCATCATAGAAACCGGCAGCAAACTTCTGCGGATAGATATTACCGACCTCAAGCACCGGACCGAGATGATAGCGATAGTTATCAAAATCATAGGCGCGGTATTCCGGCTCGGCTTCATCCAGCCAGAACAGCTTGATACCCAGGTCATAGTAATTCTGTTTTACCTTCTCCCAGACAAACCGCCGTGCCTCAGGATGTGTTGCATCGAAGAAGGTGGTGTTGCCCATAAAATCCAGATTGACCGACACGCCGCGATCGGTATTCACCAGATAGCCTTTGGACTTCATCTCTTTATAGTTTTCGGTGCGGCTGTCGACGGTTGGCCACACTGATACCATCGTTTCGATGCCCAGCGATTTCAACTCGGCGACCATCGCCTTCGGATCTGGCCAGTCTTTGGGATCGAAGCACCAGGTACCCTGATTCGGCCAGTGGAAGAAGTCGATAACGATTACAGACAGTGGCAGGTGACGACGATGATACTCACGCGCCACCTCCAGCACTTCCTGTTGGGTTCGGTAACGTAATTTGCATTGCCAAAAACCGGTGGCGAATTCCGGCATTTTTGGCGCAGTGCCTGTTACGGCGCCATATTGACGGACGATATCTGCAGGCGTCTCACCGGCAGTGATCCAGTAATCCATCTGCTCAGTGACTTTGGCCTGCCACTCGGTCCCATTTTTCGCGAAGGTCGCCTCACCAATAGCCGGATTATTCCACAGCAGCCCATAACCCAGGCTGGAGAGCATAAAGGGCACGCTGGCCTGGGAATTACGCTGCGCCAACTCTAACGTGCAGCCTTTCAGGTCTAACCAGGGTTGCTGATACTGGCCCATGCCATAGATTTTCTCTTCCGGCCGGGCTTCAAAGCGGACGGTCAGCTGATATTTTCCACCGGGAATAGGACGGAACTCACGGGCATCCAGCTTCAGCGCGCTGATGTACTTATCCTGATTCTTTTCGCTGGCGCCAATGCCCACCGTGGTGCGCTGGCGCCAGAACTCTTCCAGCAGTAATTCACCGTGCTGGTTATAAAAAGCCAGCTGGCCTTTGATGTTCAGCACCGCTTTTAAATTGCCGTGGGTGATGCTCAGGGTTTCCGGCCCTTCCGTGATCGACACGGGTGTCTCTTGCGGGTCTGGTAACAGTGCCCAGCATTCATCTTTGATCGGCGGTAAGCAGGTGGCGCGAACGCGCAGGCTGTTCTTCCCCCAGGGTTCAACAACCAGCGTTTGTCGATCGAAATGCCACAGAATACGGCGCTGCTCTGCGATTAACTCGCTCATAGAAACTCCTGATTAGTAACGATCGCTTTGTAGCGATCTTTTCGAGGTATTAACGTCAGCCATCGTGGCATCGCTCAGCATGTACCAACGCAGCGTCAGCGCGCTGAGAATTGAAAGCACGCCGGGAACCAGGCTGAACAACGCGATAATGGCGGACATGGCGACCGGGTTTTGCATCTCAGCATGGGGAATGTAGCCGCTCAGGCCCAGCGTCCAGCCGACGATCGCTCCGCTCACCGCCATGCCCATTTTCAAAATGGAAAGCAGCGTGGAGAAGATGGTGCCGTCCATACGTTTTCCCTGGGTGTATTCACCGTAATCGACGACGTCCGACATCATCACCCACATCAGGGTGGTGGTAATTTGGTAGAAGGTGGAAACCAGTACCACCATCACCACCAGAAGACTGATGGAGGCGGGCAGGAAGAAGATCGCGATACTTAGTAGGCCTGCGGCCCAGGCAGCCAGCCTGAATACCTGCACCTTACTGCGGCCGGTGGTCAGGGGTTTACACAGCGCACTGCCCGCGCTTTTGCCGACGATGTGTGCCCCCAGCAGCCACATAAAATAGCTGGGATTGCCCAGGTGATAGGTCACGTAATACATCATGGCGCCGAGCCTGATAACGCCAAAAGCAATGTTGAAAAACACCAGACCCGCCACAACACGCCACTGGTCGTTACGCAGTAAGTCGCGCAGGTCGCTGATAAAGTTTTCGTGGCTGGCCGGTGCCTGGATACGCTCCCTGGTATTTCTGAAACAGATCAGGAACATAAAGACGGTTGCGCCAGCCATGATGGCCATCGCCCCCCGATAACCGGCCAGTTTATCTTCGCCGCCAATATACTGGGCGAGCGGCATCATCAGGAAAGTGGACATCGCGCCGCCGAGGGTCGCGAGGAAAAAACGGTAGGATTGCAGCGAAATGCGCTCTTCATTATCCGACGTGATGATCGCGCCCATCGAGCAATAAGGAATGTTGATGGCGGTGTACATCAGCATCATCGCTGCGTAAGTCACGCTGGCAAAAATCATTTTTCCGCTCAGCGAGAGGGATTCCGGCACGGCGTAGATCAACAGACAACTGGCACCAAACGGCACAGCCAGCCACAGCAACCAGGGGCGAAATTTACCCCAGCGCGTTTTGGTGCGGTCCGCAATGAGGCCCATCAGGGGATCGATGATGGCATCAGCCGCGCGCGCAAGCAGGAACATCGTTCCGACGAAGACGGCGGGCAATCCCACCACATCGGTATAATAAAAGGTCAGGAAAATGATCACATTTTCGAGACCAATATGGCTGGCCATATCGCCGAGGCCGTAGCTAATTTTTTCTTTTACCGATAACGTCTCTTTCATAGATGGCACGCCTGTTGTTAAGGGTTGCAGATCGTGGCCTGGAAGCCTTAAGGGAAACTGACGTTTAGTTATAGAGTTGAGGCGAGGAAGGCTCAATTGCGGGATCTCGTTCCATTTTTATGATTTCTTATTTCTGTGATACCGGTAACTCCTTTATGTCAAAGCGGTACGGAAGGTTGCGCAATGACGCCTTCCGGACCTGCATCGGCGTTTTTTGTGGGCTTACGCCAGCCGCCAGGCTAAAATGCCCCCTTATTTTCTATGGATTATTTTGAGGCTTATTATGCAAACCCTTCCTCCCTGCCCGAAGTGTCACTCTGAATATACCTGGCAGGATGGCGCGCTCTTCAATTGCCCTGAGTGCGGTCACGTCTGGTCCGAAGGGGCTGAAGCCGCGTCTGATGACGCGCTGATTGTGAAAGATGCTAACGGCAACCTGTTGGCCGATGGCGACAGCGTCACGGTGATTAAAGATTTAAAAGTGAAAGGCAGCTCAACCCCGCTAAAAATCGGCACCCGAGTTAAAAGCATTCGTCTGGTGGAAGGCGACCACAATATTGACTGCAAAATTGATGGTTTTGGCCCGATGAAGTTGAAATCAGAGTTTGTGAAGAAGAACTAATCCTTAAAGATGCCGGAATCTTAGTGTGAAAGTTGCCTGCCCGGCGCCGATGCGTCGGTCCGGACAGGGACGTCGGGGCGATCGTCAGTTGAGCTCGCGGGCCGCTTTTTCGAGGATCGGCATTTTTTCCTCCACCACTTTTTGCATCCGCGCCATCACTCTCTCTCTGACAGCGGGAGGCGCCGTTTCAGGTCGTCCGGCATTGAAAGGCGGCTGCGGTGCGTACTCAAGGCCAAGCTGAATTGACTGCGCCATCTCTTCTCCGGCAATTTCGGCAATCACCACCAGCGCAAAATCAATTCCTGCGGTCACGCCACCGCCGGTAATGATGTGCCCATCCTTCACCACGCGCTCGTTATCCGGGATCGCGCCAAACAGCGCCAGCGAATCACGCCATGCCCAGTGACAGGCGGCTCTTTTCCCCTTCAGCAAGCCAGCGGCTGCGAGGATCATTGAACCCGTACAGACTGACGTCACGTAGCTGGCATTCAACCCTAAGCGTCGAATGGCAGCGAGAAAGTCGGCATTCTCGATCGCGTTAGTGCAGGTGCCGCCCGGCACACAGAGCAGATCGCATTCGGTAATCTCATCCAGGGCAGCAAGGCCGGAAAAGCTGAAGCTTTCCACAACGACAGGCTCAGCGCCAAGTGATGCCACCACAACTTTTGCATCCGGCAGGCGGGAAAAAAACTGATAAGGACCGGTGAAATCTAACTGCGTAATTCCCTGATACAACGGCATAACGATGGTAAATGGCTTATTCATTGCACTCTCCCATTTATATCCTGATGACAATTCGGATTAGCTAATCTAATTTAGCTGAATTCGCCTTAAAAAAATTCAATCGTCAATCTGCTGCAGATCCTGCAGGCTTGCCGGCGATCACTCTGGAGCTGGCTATGTTACTTACTGTTCTCTACATCATCGGTATCACCGCTGAAGCCATGACCGGCGCGCTGGCAGCAGGGCGACGCAAAATGGATATGTTCGGCGTCATCATTATCGCCTCGGTCACCGCCATTGGCGGCGGGTCGGTGCGGGATATGCTGCTAGGCCATTATCCACTTGGCTGGGTGCAGCATCCGGTCTATATCATCATTGTGGCCGCAGCGGCCGTCGTCACCACCCAATTAGCCCATCTGATGCCGCACCTGCGCAAAGTGTTCCTGGTGCTGGATGCGCTTGGCCTGGTGGTGTTCTCCATCATCGGCACGAAAGTCGCGCTGGATATGGGCCATGCGCCGATCATTGCGGCAATCTGTGCGGTCATTACCGGCGTGTTTGGCGGCGTGCTGCGCGATATGTTCTGCAACCGCATCCCGCTGGTGTTCCAGAAAGAACTGTATGCCGGCATCGCTTTCGCCTCTGGCTGGATCTATATCCTGCTGTTGAAGACCCCGCTTTCCCACGAAGTGGTGATCACCGCGACCCTGCTCTTCGGCTTTATTGCCCGTCTGCTGGCACTGCGATTTAAGCTTGGCCTGCCCATTTTCAATTACCCTCATGCTGAACACTGATCGATTGCTGAAGATGTGTTGAGAGAAAAGCGATCAGCGCCTGCACATCGGGATGCTGAAGGAAGGTCACGATTTGACCCGCACGCCTTTCGCCTATCTCTGGCAGGCGCTGCCAGTCGGCAACTTTCCGCGAGAGCAGGCTCTGCCAGTTGTCATCATCCAGCGCATCTAACGCCTTGTTGGGAACCGGCACGCCTAACGCCCTGACCCAGCGTTTAAAAGGTTGCTGATGGGTCTGGTTGAACTGGTGATAGAGCTGATTCGCCCTTGCCGGGGTAATACCGGCGATCTGGCTTAACTGTTCTGCCGTTAACGTCAGCCAGGAGAAAAGGTGAGTGAGCTGGCCGGACTGCATAATCCGCTGCCAGGTGCTTTCGCTGGCACCAGATAGAGTTAAGGCGGCCCTGCCACTCAGCCAGACAAGCCGGGCCAGAAGCTGCTGACGACAAACAGGCGTCAGGCTAAAACAGCTCAGGGGATGGAATAAGGTCGCATCAGGCAGCTCAGGAAGCGTGCGATCGGCCACCCGCCAGACCACCTCATCCAGCCGTGGAATGCCTTGCCCCGCCAGGCTGACCGCAACCTGATCGCCGGCGACAATGTCCGCCTCCCGCCAGCGGTTGAACGAACCGACATTGACCCGACTGACCTGCTTATCATCCAGCTTTACCGGGACAAGATTCAGCACCGTACTTATTTTCCCGGTGCGCCCAATCGGAAAATCCACCGAACGGACTTCCGTGGTCACCGTGGCGGGAGGATATTTCCAGGCCACCGACCAGGCGTTCTCGCCGGGCTGCCAGTAAGCGCCTTTAACAGGTTGGCTATGGACCACCACGCCGTCGGTGACAAAGGGTAACGGTTGAGCAAACCAACGTTCACGCCAGCCAGCGACTTCTTCCGCAGAGCGAACCGGTTTACTCCACTCGCCCATCATTGGAAAGCCCGCTTCGCTGAGCCTTTCGATCCTTTCCCGCAAGGTTGCCGGTCCGTCGGGCCACGCCCAGATAAAGATACCCAGCCTGTTCAGCGTATCTGAGGGGGCATTGCGCCGCATGGCCCCCGCTACCGTGGCACGGGCATTCAGGCCGCCCAGTAACGTCTGTTGGTGATCGGTCATCTTCAGGTAAAGCTCGCCCTGCAAAACGAGGCTGTCAGACCCCAGCGCGATCTGTTGGGGAATATCGGGGATAAAGCGGGCTTTTTCCGTCCAGTCTTCTCCCTGCAATCCATTTCCGCGACTGATCACCTGAGCCAGTTTTCCCCGTTTGTAATGCAGGGTAACGGCCACACCGTCTACCTTGGGTTGCACCCAGAGCGCGTCTTTTCCCGCCATCCACCGTGAAAGCGCCTGCTGGTCAGCCACCTTTTTCACCCCGACGTGAGCCACCGGATGCAGGACTTTGCCGTTACGGGCCAGTGCCGGCTGGCGAAGATCGCTGCCGGGGGCAAAGCAGTGCTGCCACGACTGATACTTAAGTGCCAGCGCATCGTAACGATCGTCCGGCACTTTCTGTTCGCCCGCCCGGTAATAGGCGTCATCCCATGCACTGAGCTGATTTTCCAGCGCATTCATTTCCTGCTCTGCTCTGGCCGGCGTCCAGGCAGGACAAGCGGCCTGCGCGATGCCCGCGAACAAGGCCAGTACCAGCCATAGTTTGTTCATCCCTGTCTCCTTTTAGGGTGCTGTGGGGATTAAATGCAAAAATGGACCGGTTGGCGAGAGGCAAAGAAACGACCTGGAATGCCGCTCGAAAATTGATTTGCCTAGCATGAAAAGCTACATCCATACCGCGACCCGCTTTCCATATTCTGAGAAAATGCACCGCCAGGACGCTGAAACGCTGCATGAAGGGCATCAGCCGTGTATACTGTGCAGGAAGTAGACTCCGCTTTATTGGCATATCAAGATAATCATGGCTCAAGGCACACTTTTTATTGTTTCTGCTCCCAGTGGGGCGGGAAAATCCAGCTTGATTCACGCGTTGCTGAAAACGCAGCCGCTGTACGATACTCAGGTTTCCATTTCCCACACGACGCGGGGAGTGCGTCCCGGTGAGAATCACGGCGAACACTACTTTTTCGTCAGTCATGACGAATTCCGCGGCATGATTAAGGAAGAAGCCTTCCTTGAGCACGCGGAAGTGTTTGGCAACTATTACGGCACCTCGCGTAAAGCGATCGAGCAGGTATTAGCGACCGGCGTGGATGTGTTCCTGGATATCGACTGGCAAGGCGCGCAGCAAATCCGCCAGAAAATGCCCCAGGCACGCAGCATTTTTGTTTTGCCGCCATCGAAAGATGAACTGGATCGTCGCCTGCGTGGCCGCGGACAGGACAGCGAAGAGGTTATCACCAAGCGCATGGCTCAGGCCGTGGCAGAGATGAGCCACTTCGCGGAGTATGATTACCTTATTGTGAACGATGATTTCGACCTGGCACTGTCCGATTTGAAAACCATCATTCGCGCTGAGCGTCTGCGTATGGGCCGTCAAAAATCCCGTCATGACGCATTAATCAGCAAACTATTGGCAGACTGAGGACAACTCAGTATGATGCCCAGTCATTTCGTCACCCGTGGAGTATCACACTTATGGCACGCGTAACCGTTCAGGACGCAGTAGAGAAAATTGGTAACCGTTTTGACCTGGTTCTGGTCGCGGCTCGTCGCGCACGTCAGATGCAGGTTGGCGGTAAAGATCCGTTGGTTCCGGAAGAAAACGACAAGTCTACCGTGATCGCGCTGCGCGAAATCGAAGAAGGTCTGATCACCAACCAGATTCTGGATGTGCGTGATCGCCAGGAACAGCATGAGCAGGAAGCCGCTGAATTGCAGGCCGTAACCGCTATCGCTGAAGGTCGTCGTTAATCACCAGCCTGCAGGTCGCCCTTGTATCTGTTCGAAAGTCTCAATCAACTGATTGAAAAATACTTGCCTGAGGATCAGATTAAACGCCTCAAGCAAGCTTACCTTGTCGCACGTGATGCTCACGAGGGACAGACGCGCTCCAGTGGTGAGCCTTATATCACCCATCCGGTAGCCGTGGCCTGCATTCTTGCTGAAATGAAGCTCGACCATGAAACGCTCATGGCCGCGCTTTTGCACGACGTTATCGAAGACACGCCCGCAACGTATCAGGATATGGAACAGCTGTTTGGTCAGACTGTTGCTGAACTGGTCGAGGGGGTTTCTAAACTCGATAAGCTAAAATTCCGCGATAAAAAAGAAGCGCAGGCGGAAAACTTCCGCAAAATGATCATGGCGATGGTGCAGGATATCCGCGTCATTTTGATCAAACTCGCTGACCGCACCCACAATATGCGTACCCTCGGGGCCCTGCGCCCGGATAAAAAACGACGCATTGCGTTAGAGACGCTGGAAATTTACAGCCCTCTGGCTCACCGTCTGGGTATTCATCACCTGAAAACTGAGCTCGAAGAGCTGGGTTTCGAAGCACTTTACCCAAACCGCTACCGCGTCATTAAAGAAGTGGTTAAAGCGGCCCGCGGCAACCGTAAAGAGATGATCCAGAAAATCCTCTCTGAAATTGACGGTCGTCTGCAGGAAGCCGGGATCCCCTGTCGCGTCAGTGGTCGGGAAAAACACCTCTATTCGATTTACTGCAAAATGCATCTGAAAGAGCAGCGCTTCCATTCCATTATGGATATCTATGCTTTCCGGGTGATTGTCAGTGATTTCGATACCTGTTACCGGGTTCTGGGGCAGATGCACAGCCTCTACAAACCGCGCCCAGGTCGGGTGAAAGACTACATCGCGATCCCCAAGGCCAACGGCTATCAGTCGCTGCATACCTCGATGATTGGTCCGCACGGCGTGCCGGTCGAAGTCCAGATCCGTACCGAAGATATGGATCAGATGGCAGAAATGGGTGTCGCCGCGCACTGGGCTTATAAAGAGCAAGGTGAAAGCAGCACCACCGCACAAATCCGCGCCCAGCGCTGGCTGCAAAGCCTGCTGGAGCTGCAGCAGAGTGCCGGTAGCTCGTTTGAATTTATCGAAAGCGTGAAATCCGATCTGTTCCCGGATGAGATTTACGTTTTTACCCCGGAAGGCCGCATTGTCGAACTTCCTGCGGGCGCAACGCCGGTCGACTTTGCTTACGCCGTGCATACCGATATCGGTCATGCCTGCGTTGGCGCACGTGTCGATCGTCAGCCCTATCCGCTTTCCCAGCCGCTGACCAGCGGGCAAACCGTCGAAATCATCACCGCACCAGGCGCGCGTCCAAACGCCGCCTGGCTGAACTTTGTGGTGAGTTCGAAAGCCCGGGCGAAAATCCGTCAGCTGCTGAAAAACCTCAAGCGCGAAGACTCCGTCAGCCTTGGCCGTCGTCTGTTGAACCATGCGTTAGGGGGCAGCCGTAAACTGGCCGAAATCCCGCCTGAAAATGTTCAGCATGAGCTGGAAAGAATGAAGTTGCCGACCATGGATGACCTGCTGGCTGAAATTGGCCTCGGCAATGCGATGAGCGTGGTGGTGGCGAAGAATCTGCAGCAGGGCGAACACGCTGCGCCTGCACCACAGCAAACAACGACCTCTTCTTCGCGCAATAAGCTGCCGATCAAAGGCGCAGATGGCGTTCTGATCACCTTCGCTAAGTGCTGCCGCCCGATTCCAGGCGATCCGATTGTGGCGCACGTCAGCCCTGGCAAAGGCCTGGTGGTGCACCATGAGTCGTGCCGTAACATTCGCGGCTGGCAGAAAGAGCCAGAGAAGTACATGGCCGTAGAATGGGATAAAGTCACCGAGCATGAGTTCGTGGCGGAGATCAAAGTGGACATGTTCAACCATCAGGGCGCGCTGGCGAATCTGACCGCGGCAATCAATACGGCTGAGTCCAATATCCAGAGTCTGAATACGGAAGAAAAAGATGGCCGGGTTTACAGCGCCTTTATCCGTCTGACGGCACGCGATCGCGTTCACCTGGCGAATATTATGCGTAAAATCCGCGTAATGCCGGACGTGATTAAAGTTCATCGCAACCGAAACTAACGCATGAATGCTCAACGCTATGCCCGCATCCTTGAGATGCTGGCCGCCCGCCAGCACGACCTGACCGTTTGTATGGAGCAGGTTCATAAGCCCCATAACGTCGCCGCGGTGATCCGTACCGCGGATGCGGTTGGCGTGCACGAAGTCCATGCGGTCTGGCCCGGTAGCCGGATGCGCACCATGGTCTCGTCCGCAGCGGGCAGCAACAGCTGGGTCCAGGTGAAAACGCACAGCAATATTGCTGATGCCGTCGGCCACCTCAAAGGCCAGGGGATGCAAATTCTTGCCACCCATCTTTCTGATAAAGCCGTCGATTTCCGTGAGATTGATTACACCCGCCCTACCTGTATTCTGATGGGGCAGGAAAAAACCGGCATCACCCAGCAAGCCCTCGACCTTGCTGACCAGGACATCATTATCCCGATGATCGGGATGGTGCAGTCGCTGAACGTCTCTGTGGCCTCGGCCTTAATCCTCTACGAAGCCCAGCGCCAGCGGCAAAACGCCGGCATGTATCAGCGACGGGAAAGCACGCTGGAATACAGCGAGCAGCAGCGTTTACTGTTCGAAGGCGGTTACCCGGTGCTGGCGCGCGTCGCGAAGCACAAAGGTCTGCCTTACCCGGAAATTAGCGACGTCGGTGAAGTGATCGCCGATGCCGAATGGTGGGACAGCATGCAAGCTTCGGTACGCAGAAAATGACCGGCCGCCTGCTCGATGCCGTCCCGCTGAATTCGTTGTCTGGCGTTGGCGCAAGTCAGGCAGGCAAACTGGCGAAGCTGGGGCTGGTAACCGTGCAGGATTTATTGCTGCATCTGCCGCTGCGTTATGAAGACCGCACCCAGCTGTACGCGATTAACGATCTCCTTCCCAATATTTATGCCACGGTAGAAGGCGAGGTGCTGCAAAGCGACATCTCCTTCGGCCGTAAGCGCATGCTGACCTGTCAGATCAGTGACGGCAGCGGCATCCTCACCCTGCGCTTCTTCAACTTCAACGCCGGCATGAAAAACAGCCTCTCTCCAGGCAAACGCGTCACCGCGTATGGTGAAGTGAAACGTGGCCAGCGCGGCGCGGAGATTATCCATCCCGAATATCGCATCCAGGGTGACCATAGCGGGGTTGAGCTGCAGGAGACGCTGACACCGGTTTACTCCACCACCGAAGGCATCCGCCAGGCGACGCTACGCAATCTGACGGACCAGGCATTGGCTCTGCTGGATACCTGCGCCATTGCCGAACTGCTGCCGCCCGAGTTAAGCCAGGGCATGATCAGCCTGAAAGACGCACTGCGCACCCTGCACCGTCCGCCGCCGGATATGGCGCTCGCCGATCTGGAGAGCGGTAAGCATCCCGCTCAGCGGCGGCTGATTATGGAAGAACTGCTGGCGCACAATCTCAGCATGCTTGCGGTTCGCGCCGGTGCCCAGCGCTACCATGCCTTATCAATGCCTGCACGCCATGACCTGAGTAACAAATTACTGGCCGCGCTGCCCTTCAGCCCGACGGGTGCCCAGGCACGCGTGGTGCGTGAAATTGAGCAGGATCTGGTTCACGACTATCCGATGATGCGTCTGGTTCAGGGCGATGTGGGATCGGGCAAAACGCTGGTCGCCGCACTCACCGCGCTAAACGTCATCGCTTACGGTAAGCAGGTTGCCCTGATGGCGCCGACCGAACTGCTGGCTGAACAGCACGCCAACAACTTCCGTCAGTGGTTTGAACCGCTGGGGATTGAAGTGGGCTGGCTGGCAGGAAAACAAAAAGGCAAAGCCCGACTGGCGCAGCAGGAAGCCATCGCCAGCGGTCAGGTGTCGATGATCGTCGGCACCCATGCCATTTTCCAGGAACAGGTGCAGTTTAACGGGCTGGCACTGGTGATTATTGATGAGCAGCATCGCTTTGGCGTCCATCAGCGCCTCGCTTTGTGGGAGAAGGGCGAAGAGCAGGGTTTCCATCCGCATCAGCTGATCATGACCGCCACGCCCATTCCGCGAACGCTGGCGATGACTGCCTATGCTGACCTCGATACCTCAACGATTGATGAACTGCCACCGGGCAGAACGCCGGTCACCACGGTTGCCATCCCCGATACCCGCAGGCCGGACATTATCGCCAGGGTGAAAAGCGCCTGCAGCGATGAAGGACGTCAGGCGTACTGGGTATGTACCCTGATTGAAGAGTCTGAACAGCTTGAGGCTCAGGCCGCAGAAGCCACCTGGGAAGAACTGAAGCTGGCGCTGCCAGAATTGAACGTTGGACTGGTGCATGGGCGCATGAAGCCGTCGGAAAAGCAGGCGGTGATGCAGGCCTTTAAGCTGGGTGAGATCCACCTGCTGATCGCCACCACGGTGATTGAAGTGGGTGTGGATGTGCCGAACGCCAGCCTGATGATCATTGAGAATCCCGAGCGGCTGGGCCTGGCACAGCTCCACCAGCTGCGCGGCCGCGTGGGCCGTGGATCGGTCGCATCGCACTGCGTATTGCTGTACAAAGCGCCGCTGAGCAAAACGGCGCAAAAGCGCCTGCAGGTTTTACGCGACAGCAATGACGGCTTTGTGATTGCCCAGTGCGATTTGGAAATTCGTGGGCCAGGCGAAATGCTCGGCACCCGGCAGACAGGTAACGCCGAATTCAAGGTGGCGGACCTGCTGCGGGATGCCGCAATGATCCCCGAAGTTCAGCGCGTCGCCCGCCACATCCACCAGCATTATCCTACTCAGGCACAGTCGCTGATTGAGCGTTGGCTGCCGGAAACGCAGCGCTATACCAACGCCTGAATCCCGCTATCGGCCGCTGTAAGCCGCCATTTCTGCCACAGCATCATTCACCGCCTGCTCGCCGGCCGTCAGCTCGATGATCACCCGGTTGACCTCAGGATGATCGATCAGGCTGTGCAGCACGGCGGCAACGTCCGCTCTTGGCACCGTGCCATAAGGGATCGCCAGACCCAGCCGCACTTTTCCACTGCCAGAGCCATTCACCAGCGTACCCGGACGCAGAATAACCCAATCCAGCGCGGTGGCGGCCAGCATCACATCGGCCTGCTTCTTCACCTGCATATAGTGTTCAAAGGTAGGCGAGAGGGTTTTCGCCCGACCGGCTTCCGGAAATGCGGAGACCAGCAGAAAGCGTTTGATCCCTGCCAGCCTGGCCGCTTCGGCGGCAAACTTGCACCCGCGCCCATCAATCCCGTCCGTCTGTTCGATACCGGCACCGGCAGCGCCGGCAGAGAACACCACCGCATCACAGCCTTTCATCACCTCGGCCAGCTTTTCCCCGCTGGTGTTCATCAAATCCACATTTACCGGCTTAACCCCATCGGCGACCAGGTCATCCACCTGGATTTCGCTGCGGTAAACACCGGTCACCTGATGCCCGGCTTTGACCAGACTCTTTCTTAAACGGCTTCCGACGCCACCCGTTGCACCAATAATAAATACCTGCATGTGTTCCTCTCTCAGTGGACGTAGTTACCCTTAGTCTAGCGAACAGCGCGCCGTTTCGCTGGGTGAAGGCTGAACAACCCAACTATAACGCCCGGCAAACGTTTGCTTTTGCCCACCAGACGATTAAAATCGCCACTTTCTTCGTCAGAGAAGCCAGAGAATGTCCGCCAATATCCCCGATGCAGCAGCCAGCCGTAACCCAATACCTGCGGTGAAAAGTGAATTAATCTACCGTCTGGAAGATCGTCCTCCTCTGCCGCAAACCCTGTTTGCAGCCTGTCAGCATCTGCTGGCGATGTTTGTGGCGGTGATCACCCCCGCATTATTGATTTGCCAGGCGTTGGGCCTGCCGGCGCAGGATACGCAGCACATTATCAGCATGTCGCTGTTTGCGTCGGGCGTGGCTTCCGTACTGCAAATTAAAACCTGGGGCCCGGTTGGTTCGGGTTTGCTGTCGATTCAGGGAACCAGCTTTAACTTCGTCACGCCATTGATTATGGGCGGAATGACGCTGAAGAATGGCGGTGCCGATGTGCCCACCATGATGGCCGCGCTGTTCGGCACGCTGATGCTGGCCTCCTGCACGGAAATGATCCTTTCCCGCTTCCTGCATCTTGCCCGCCGGGTAATTACCCCGCTGGTGTCAGGCATTGTGGTAATGATTATCGGCCTGTCACTGATCCAGGTTGGCCTGACGTCGATTGGCGGTGGCTTTGCGGCGATGAACGATCACACCTTTGGTGCGCCCAGGAATCTGATGCTGGCGGGTGCGGTGCTGCTGGTGATTATTCTGCTTAACCGCCAGCGAAATCCTTATCTGCGCGTGGCGTCTCTGGTGATTGCGATGGCCGTCGGCTATCTGCTGGCCTGGGCGCTCGGTATGCTGCCCGAAAACAGCGCTCCGGTCAGTCAGCCACTGATCGCGGTTCCAACGCCGTTCTATTACGGCCTGGGCATTGACTGGAACCTGCTGATCCCGCTGATGCTGGTATTTATGGTGACCTCGCTGGAAACCATCGGTGATATCACGGCAACGTCAGATGTCTCCGAGCAGCCGGTGAGCGGACCGCTGTATATGAAGCGCCTGAAAGGCGGCGTGCTGGCTAACGGGCTGAACTCTTTCGTCTCGGCGCTGTTTAATACCTTCCCTAATTCCTGCTTCGGCCAGAACAACGGCGTGATCCAGCTGACCGGCGTGGCCAGCCGCTACGTTGGCTTTGTCGTGGCGTTAATGTTGATTGTGCTGGGTCTGTTCCCGGCGGTGAGTGGCTTTGTGCAGCATATTCCGGAACCGGTACTGGGCGGCGCGACGCTGGTGATGTTCGGTACGATTGCCGCTTCCGGGGTGCGCATTGTTTCCCGCGAGCCGCTAAATCGCCGGGCGATCATGATTATGGCGCTGTCACTGGCAGTTGGCCTGGGTGTTTCTCAGCAGCCGCTGATCCTGCAATTTGCTCCTGACTGGTTGAAAACGTTACTTTCTTCCGGAATTGCCGCTGGCGGCATCACTGCCATCATTCTGAATCTGCTCTTTCCGCAGGAAAAATAATCCCGTCTTGTGTCATCCTGTGGTGATTCGCAGAGGGTCCTGGTGCCCTCTGCGTCTTCTGAGAGTTGAGCTTCGATGATAAATCAGGCATAACAACCTTTTACCCGATGTTCACAGGGACAGATGCCATGAAAGTAATCGGAAAAATTCTGCTGACGATTCTGCTGATCCTGCTGCTGGCAGTGGTTGCGCTGTATGTTGTGGTGCAGACCCAGTGGGGTGCCCGCTGGATTAGCCGTACCATTAGCTCACATACCGACTATCAGCTGGCGATGAGCAAGCTGGAGCATAACTTTTCCGATCCTGACCATCTGATCCTGAACGATGTCTCCTTTGGCCACAAAACGCAGCCGGCGATGGTGACCGCTAAACGCGTCGATCTTGGCCTGAGCGTTATCCAGTTTACCCAGCCGCTGCATTTCGCCAGCATCTGGCTGGAAAAAGGCTCGCTGACGCTTTCCGGCAAGGGGAAACCGCTGCCGCTGCAGGCTGACAGGTTGCAACTGAACCAGATGGCGGTGAACAGCCCGGACAGCAGCCTGCCCGTCACGGCAACCCGTGTCGATGGCGGCGTTCTCCCCTGGAAACCGCAGGCCGGCGATTTCATCGGCAACGATGCCAGCTTCCAGATAAGTGCCGGTTCAGTGGAGATTAACGGCATTCCCGCCAGCAATGTGCTGATTCAGGGCAGCATCAAGAATAGGCAGCTGATCATCAGCAATATTGGCGCGGATGCTGCGCTGGGCTCGATCACCGCCAGCGCGCAACGTGATGCTCAGGGAAACTGGGACGTGGCGAATTTGCGCCTCAACAGCATCCGCCTGCAGTCTGATAACACCCTCAGCGGCTTCCTCGATCCGCTGTTAGCGCTGCCGTCAGTGCATTTTGACCGCATTGATATGACCGATGCCCGCCTGCAGGGAACGGACTGGGCAGTGACCGACCTGGATATGGCGCTGAAGAATATCACCCTGAAAAACGGTGACTGGGAAAGCGATGACGGTTCGCTATCGATGAACGCCAGTACTTTTGTGAATGGCAGCCTGGAACTCAACGATCCGATTGTGAACCTGGCCTTCTCGCCACAGGGCGTCGCCTTGACGCAGTTCAGTTCGCGTTGGGTTAACGGTCTGGTCCGCACCGAAGGCAACTGGAACCGCAGTGACAAGAAACTCACGCTGAATGAGCTGGCGATCGCCGGTCTGGAATACACGCTGCCGCAGAACTGGCGCGAACACTGGATGGCGCGTCTGCCGGACTGGCTGGATAGCGTTGAAGTGACCAAATTTGCCGCCAACCGCAATCTGATTATTGATATTAATCCGGCCTTCCCGTTCCAGACCACCTCGCTGGATGGCAATGGCAGCAACCTGTTGATGGCGAAGGATCATCAGTGGGGGATCTGGTCAGGCAGCCTGAGGCTGAACGCGGCTGAAGCCACCTTTAACCGGGTGGATCTGCGCCATCCGTCAATCGCACTGACCGCGGACGACAGCAAAATCAACGTTACCGAGATGAGCGCGTTCACTAAAAACGGCATGGTCGAGAGCCTGGCGACCCTTTCCCAGCAGCCGCAACGTGCCCTTTCGCTGACCCTGAACGGTCGTCAGGTGCCGGTTAATCTGTTGCACGACTGGGGCTGGCCAACGGTTCCGCTGGAAGGCGATGGCGATCTGCAGTTGAAAGCGCAGGCCAGTCTGGCGGCTGATGCGCCGTTAAAACCGACGGTAAACGGCAGCCTCTCCGCCAGCGCAGGTGACAAAAGCGTGCAGCAAACCCTGCACGCGGGTCAGGTCACTGGCGCGCAGTAACGCAGGTAAGGTATAGTCCGTTTTTTTACGGAGGAACCATGCTGACCAACTCATCCATTCGTCTTAACAAATACATCGGCGAGAGCGGTATCTGTTCTCGTCGTGATGCCGATCGCTATATCGAACAGGGAAATGTTTTTATCAACGGCAAGCGTGCTGCCGTGGGCGATCAGGTCTATGCAGGGGATGTAGTAAAGGTTAACGGTCAGCTGATTGAGCCTCGTAACGAAGACGATCTGGTGCTTATCGCGCTGAACAAGCCCGTCGGCATCATCAGTACCACCGAAGAAGGTGAGCGCGACAATATCGTTAACTTCGTTAACCACAGCAAACGCGTCTTCCCGATTGGCCGTCTGGATAAAGAGTCCCAGGGACTGATCTTCCTGACCAACCACGGCGATCTGGTGAACAAAATCCTGCGTGCCGGCAACGATCACGAGAAAGAGTACGTGGTGACGGTCAACAAACTGGTCACTGACGAGTTTATTGCCGGGCTGGGTGCCGGCGTGCCGATGCTGGGCACGGTGACCAAAAAGTGCAAGGTGAAGAAAGAGGCGCCGTTCGTGTTCCGCATCACGCTGGTGCAGGGACTTAACCGCCAGATCCGCCGCATGTGTAAGCACTTTGGTTATGAAGTAACCAAGCTTGAACGCACGCGCATTATGAACGTCAGCCTGAAAGGCCTGCCAATCGGCGAATGGCGTGAATTCACGGATGATGAGCTGATTGAGTTATTTAAGCTGATCGAGCATTCCTCGTCGGAAGAAAACCCGGAGAAGAAAGCCAAGCCGAAGGCTAAACCTGCTGCGGTGAAAAAGCCGACCATCGCCGGACCGAAAACGGCAGAAAAGCCGACTGCCAACGGCGCTGCCCGTAAGCGTTTTGTTCAGCCTGGACGCAAAAAGAAAGGGCGCTAACTCAGCGCCCCTTCCGTTACCCGCCGGAACCGCCCTGCTCAAGAGGGCCGTCAGCATCGGCGGGTAGCACGATGTAAACCCCTTCAAACACCGCCCCGCACTCTTCATTACCAAACAGCTCCACTTCCAGCTGCACGCGCGCTTTACGTCCGCGCGCCAGCCGATCCAGATCGCCACTCAGCGAGCCTAAATCGGCAACGGCACCCGGTTTGCCGGTAATCGGATGACTGTAACGGATGTGCGCATCGGCAAGAATAATCGTGCCGCCAAGCCGGCGTTCGCGCAGCAGCAGCCAGATTAATCCCCAGCCGGTCAGCGTCGCCAGCGAGAACAGGCTGCCCGCGAACAGGGTATGGTGCGGGTTCTGGTTGCCGGTTTCCGGCATGGTGGTAATAAACTTCTGCCCGGTGAACTGCAAGATGCGCACGCCCATCTTTTCACTCAGCGGGATGTGATCGTACCAGGCCTGCTGCAGCTGCCCACACCAGTCGGCACGGTGCAAAATATCGTCGAGCGACATCACCGGTTTGATCATCAGGAAGTGGCGCACCGGCGTGGTTTGCGGCGCGGTAATTTCGCCCTGATTGATGTAGCCCAGCTTGGCAAAGAATTCGACGGCATCTTCACGGGCGCTACAGACCACTCGCTTGGCCCCTTCCTGGCGCGCCACAGACTCCAGCGTCATCGCCACCAGCGTACCCAGCCCTTTTCCCTGCACGGAAGGATGCACCGCCAGGAAGCGGATAGCGGCCTCATTTTCTGCATTGATGTACAGGCGGCCAACCGCAACCGGTTCTCCGCGCTCGTCCACCACCATCTGATGATGCGCTAACGCATCCCAGGCATCCCGCTCTGAGCCCATCGGCTGATGGAGCGGCTTACGTAACATTTCCCAGCGGAACTGATAGTAGGTATCCAGCTCTTCTGCTGTTTCAGGAACCCGAAGGTGATACATAAAGTGGTTCTCTCTCTCTGAGCCCGCAACGCCTCCCTGCCGTTCAGCCAGCTGCCTCAAACCTGCAGCCAGAACGTCACCGGTCCGTCATTGACCAGTGCAACTTGCATATTGGCAGCAAAACGCCCCGTTTCCGTGACCATCCCCTTTTCCCGGCAGCAGCTGATAAAGGATTCATACAGCCGCTCCGCGTCAGCGGGATCGGCACCGCCGGAGAAGCTGGGACGCATCCCCTTTTGCGTGTCGGCAGCCAGGGTGAACTGTGAGACCACCAGCAGGCTACCTCCCGCCTGCTGGACATTGAGGTTCATTTTGTCGTTTTCGTCGCCGAAGATCCGATACCCCAGCACCCGATCGCATAACCGTTGGGCTTTCTGCTGGTCGTCGCCTTTTTCCACGCCTAAAAGGATCAGCAATCCCGGGCCGATTTCACCGGTGGTTTCTCCTGCCACCGTCACACTGGCGCTCAACGCGCGTTGAATTAAGGCAATCATAATTCCTCATCTTCTTTTTTTTGTTCTTCTTGTTTTATCAGGCGATAGTCGCCAAGGGTGGCACTGATTTCGGCCCCCAATAAGACGATACACCAGGTCCAGTAAACCCACAGGAACAGGATGGGGATCACCGCCAGCACACCGTAAATTAACTGGTACGAAGGGAACATCGTAACATACAGCGCAAAGCCTTTTTTCCCGAGCTCAAACAGCAGCCCGGCCACCAGCGCACCAATCAACGCATCCTTTCCCGCCACCTGGCGGGTCGGCACGATGCTGTACAGCAGCCAGAATGACAGCCAGGAGAGCAGTAACGGGAAAATCCTGAGCCCATAGTCAATCAGCCAGCTGACGCCCGTCACGGACGCCCAGCGCAGCGACAGCAGATACGAGCTGATGGCCAGACTGGCACCCGCTAACAGCGGCCCCAGCGTCAGGATCATCCAGTACACCGCAAACGAGTACACAATCGGGCGTTTGCGCTTGCTGCGCCAGATGGTATTCAGCGCGGTATCGATCGAGTACATCAACAGCAATGCCGTCACCACCAGCCCGCAGGCGCCGACCGCAGTCATTTTGTTGACGTTGGCGACAAACTGCTCCAGATAGCTCTGGATCACCGTACCGGAAGACGGCACAAAGTTATTAAAAATAAATGCCTTCAGCTGAACACTGACATTGGCAAAGGACGGAAAGGCAGCAAACAGGGCGAAGACCACCGCCACCAGCGGTACCAGTGACAGCAGCGACACATACGCCAGGTTACCCGCCAGCGTCGTCATCGCATCTTCATCAATGCGTTCCCACAGTAATTTTAGCCAACCCCAAAAAGCCCGCAGCCGGTGGCGGTAATGATTAATACGGCTCATTCAGAAGCGATCGCTAAAGAACATCGGCACCACGCTGGCATCCGTGACGTGCACGCTGTGAATACCCAATGCCTGGGCAGCTTCAATGTTGGCAAGATTATCGTCGAAGAAAATCGCCTCCTGTGCGGATGCATCTTCGGCATTCAGCAGTTGCTGATAGATTTCAGGCTCAGGCTTGCGCAGCCCCATTTCCTGGGACAAATAGAGTTTATCTGCCGCGCTCTGCACTTCCGGGTATTGCGTCGGCCAGAAGGTACAATGCAGCTTGTTGGTATTAGAGAGGATAACAACGCGATCGCCCTGCTCACGCAGCTTGTGCATGATGGCAATCACTTCCGGACGCACGCCGACAAAAACCGCCTGCCAGCCCGCCGCAAACTGTTCGAAGCTTAACGCGACATCCAGCTGTTCGCACATTTTCTCTGCGAACTCTTCATCACTGATTTCACCTCGTTCGTGCTGTTCGAAAGACGCATCCATCTGGAAACGGCTTTGCAATGTAGACAGCGGTACGCGCCCCAGATCGCTCCAGACGCCAAGAACCCGGTTGAAATCAATATCAACAATGACGTTACCTAAATCAAAGATATACAGCATGGTCATCTCCTTTTGTGCCGGTGAGATATTCACTCTAGCGGTAAATCGGGAGACTGAACAGGAGAGGGGGAAAATCAGGGAGAAGAATCAAGGCCGGAGAGCTCCGGCCTTGAGAGTGCAGTGCTTAAAGAGGATTAAGACTCTTTAGGACCACGGCTTGCGCGTTTACGGTCGTTTTCCGTCAGGTGACGTTTACGAATACGTACGGACGTTGGCGTAACTTCAACCAGTTCGTCATCATCGATGAATTCCAGAGCCTGCTCCAGAGACATCTTGATTGCCGGAACCAGCGTGGTTGCTTCATCAGTACCCGAAGCACGCATGTTGGTCAGTTTCTTACCGGTCAGGCAGTTCACGGTCAGGTCGTTTGAACGTGAGTGAATACCGATAACCTGGCCTTCATACACTTCAGCACCGTGGCCGAGGAACAGCTTACCGCGATCCTGCAGGCTGAACAGGGCGAATGCTACCGCTTTACCCTGGCCGTTAGAGATCAGCACGCCGTTCTGGCGCTGGCCGATTTCACCCTGACGAACATCATCGTAGTGGCTGAAGGTGGAGTACAGCAGACCGGTACCAGACGTCATGGTCATGAATTCGGTACGGAAACCGATCAGTCCACGCGCCGGGATCAGGTAATCCAGACGAATACGGCCTTTGCCATCAGGGATCATGTCTTTAACATCACCCTTACGCTCGCCCATTGCCTGCATTACAGAACCCTGGTGCTGTTCTTCGATATCCAGCGTCACGTTCTCGAACGGCTCTTGCATGCGGCCATCGATTTTACGGTTGATAACTTTAGGACGTGAAACGGCGATTTCGAAGCCTTCACGACGCATGTTTTCAATCAGAACGGACAGGTGAAGCTCACCACGACCTGACACGCGGAAGGCGTCAGAATCTTCGGTTTCTTCAACACGCAGCGCAACGTTGTGCACCAGTTCTTTGTTCAGACGGTCAAGGATCTGACGTGAAGTCACATACTTACCTTCTTTACCACAGAACGGAGAGGTGTTTACGTTGAAGTACATGGTTACGGTTGGTTCATCAACGCTCAGTGCTGGCAGCGCTTCAACAGCCTGTGGATCACAGATGGTGTCGGAGATGTTCAGCTCGCCCAGACCGGTGATAGCGATGATATCGCCCGCTTCAGCTTCAACCGCTTCGATACGCTCCAGACCCATGTGGGTCAGGACTTTACCGACTTTACCGTTACGGGTTTTGCCTTCGCTATCTACGATAGTAACCTGCTGGTTTGGCTTAACTTTACCGCGTTTGATGCGGCCGATGCCGATAACACCAACGTAGTTGTTGTAGTCCAGCTGGGAAATCTGCATCTGGAATGGCGCTTCTGCCTCAACCTGCGGAGGAGAAACGTGATCCACGATGGCCTGATACAGCGGAGTCATATCCTCAGCCATATCGTTGTGATCCAGACCAGCGATACCGTTCAGCGCTGATGCATAGATTACCGGGAAGTCGAGCTGCTCGTCAGTCGCATCGAGGTTTACGAACAGGTCAAATACCTGGTCAACAACCCAATCCGGACGCGCACCAGGACGGTCAACTTTGTTGATAACAACGATCGGCTTCAGACCATTAGCAAACGCTTTTTTGGTCACGAAGCGGGTTTGCGGCATTGGGCCATCCATTGCATCCACAACCAGCAGCACCGAGTCAACCATTGACATCACACGCTCAACCTCACCGCCGAAGTCGGCGTGTCCTGGGGTATCCACGATGTTGATGCGGTAGTCATTCCAATTAATGGCGGTGTTTTTTGCGAGGATGGTAATCCCACGCTCTTTCTCCAAATCGTTGGAGTCCATTACGCGTTCGGTGGCTTCAGTACGGGCGTCAAAGGTCCCGGATTGCTGCAGCAACTTATCGACCAGGGTAGTTTTACCATGGTCAACGTGGGCAATAATGGCGATGTTACGCAAATTTTCGATCACAGCTTTGCCTCAGGCATTAGAAATAGCGCGCTATTGTACACGGATTAATCGAAGGACTGAACAGGATCACAAATTTCAATTAAAGATAACTGTCAGGATTGCTTTTTACACCTTAAACAGTGCAAGAATCGCACTCCATCGAAAAAATGCACCAGAATAGTGCTCACTCAGCACTCAATAGCACCAAAATGGTGCGCGACTTCCATCATGGTGCAGGTCCCGTATCACGAGAGGGCGCATCATAGCGCTTTTTCAGGTAAATAATAAAGTTGGCATAGATTTCGCTTTATACACTCAAGCGAAGAATGCAGTTTTTCACAACGGTTGATAGCGTGTGAGAGATCTTTATTATCGGATGACAATGCGAGATAAGCAAAGTCCACCTTGAGATCGCTAACCACGACGACAATGACAAAATCCAGGAGAGTTAAGTATGTCCGCTGAACACGTTCTGTCGATGATGAACGAGCACGAAGTCAAATTCGTTGACCTGCGTTTTACCGATACCAAAGGTAAAGAACAGCACGTCACCATTCCTGCTCATCAGGTTAACGCTGACTTCTTCGAAGAAGGCAAAATGTTTGACGGCTCCTCTATTGGTGGCTGGAAAGGCATTAACGAATCAGACATGGTTCTGATGCCAGATGCGACCACCGCTGTGCTGGATCCATTCTTCGAAGATCCTACGCTGATCATCCGTTGTGACATTCTCGAGCCAGGCACCATGCAGGGCTACGATCGTGACCCACGCTCCATCGCAAAGCGCGCTGAAGATTTCCTGCGCTCTTCTGGCATTGCAGATACCGTTCTGTTTGGACCAGAGCCAGAGTTCTTCCTGTTCGATGACATCCGTTTCGGCAGCAGCACCTCCGGTTCCCATGTTGCTATCGACGATATCGAAGCTTACTGGAACAGCGGTAAAGCTTACGAAGGCGGCAACAAAGGTCACCGTCCAGGTCTGAAAGGCGGTTACTTCCCGGTTCCACCTGTCGACTCCTCACAGGACATCCGTTCTGCGATGTGTCTGACCATGGAGCAGATGGGCCTGGTTGTTGAAGCTCACCACCACGAAGTGGCAACCGCGGGTCAGAACGAAGTGGCAACCCGCTTCAACACCATGACCAAAAAAGCTGACGAAATTCAGATTTACAAATACGTTGTTCACAACGTGGCGCACGCCTACGGCAAAACAGCGACCTTTATGCCGAAACCTATGTTCGGTGATAACGGTTCTGGTATGCACTGCCATATGTCACTGTCTAAAGACGGTAACAACCTGTTCGCCGGCGACAAATACGGCGGTCTGTCTGAAATGGCCCTGTTCTACATCGGTGGTGTTATCAAGCACGCTAAAGCGATCAACGCCCTGGCGAACCCAACCACTAACTCCTACAAGCGTCTGGTCCCAGGCTACGAAGCGCCAGTAATGCTGGCTTACTCTGCCCGTAACCGTTCTGCTTCTATCCGTATCCCAGTGGTTGCCAGCCCGAAAGCACGTCGTATCGAAGCGCGCTTCCCTGATCCAGCGGCTAACCCGTACCTGTGCTTCGCTGCACTGCTGATGGCTGGCCTGGACGGCATCATCAACAAGATCCACCCTGGCGATGCGATGGACAAAAACCTGTACGACCTGCCGCCGGAAGAAGAAGCTGAGATCCCTAAAGTGGCAGGTTCACTGGACGAAGCGCTGGCAGCACTGAACGAAGACCGCGAGTTCCTGACCCGTGGTGGCGTGTTCACTGACGACGCTATCGAAGCTTACATCGAACTGCGTAAAGCCGAGATGGACCGCGTTCGTATGACGCCACATCCTGTTGAGTTCGAGCTGTACTACAGCGTTTAACAGGTAAGACAGTATTTGTTGCCGTGGAAAATTCCAGCCCATCTCCGGATGGGCTTTTTTCACCACGAATTCATCGTCCGGGAAGACGAATTTCGGGTTTAAGGACTATAATGCACTAAAATGGTGCAGGAGAAGGCTGTATGGCAACAGGCACGCTGCCCGATGCTGGGCAGATTCTCAATTCCCTTATTAACAGTATTTTGTTGGTCGACAGCGAGCTGGTGGTGCATTACGCCAATCCCGCGGCCCAACAACTGTTAGCGCAAAGCTCCCGCAAGCTATTTGGATTACCGCTGCCGGAACTGATGGGATATTTTTCGTTAAATATCGACGTCATGCTTGAGAGTCTGGATGCAGGTCAGGGTTTTACTGACAGTGAAGTGACTTTAGTGGTCGACAGCCGTGCGCATATTATGTCGCTAACCGCACAGCGTCTGCCTGAAGGCTTAATTCTGCTTGAAATGGCCCCGATGGATAATCAGCGCCGTCTCAGTCAGGAACAAATTCAACATGCTCAGCAGGTCGCCGCCCGGGATTTAGTCCGTGGTCTGGCACATGAAATTAAAAACCCGCTGGGAGGATTGCGTGGCGCAGCACAGCTGCTGGCGAAAGCCCTGCCCGATCCGTCATTAACCGAATATACCAAGGTGATCATTGAACAGGCCGACCGCCTGCGCAATCTGGTTGATCGCCTGCTGGGTCCACAGCAGCCGGGTATGCACGTCACGCAGAGTATCCATCAGGTCGCAGAACGCATCGTGAACCTGGTGTCGATGGAGCTGCCCGAAAACGTCACGCTGGTGCGGGATTACGATCCCAGCCTGCCTGAACTGCCGCACGATCCGGATCAGATTGAACAAGTCCTGCTGAACGTAGTACGCAACGCGCTTCAGGCGTTGGGTGAAGAAGGCGGCACTATTACTCTTCGTACCCGCACGGCGTTTCAGTTAACGCTGCACGGCGTACGCTATCGCCTGGTGGCCCGCATTGATGTTGAAGATGATGGCCCAGGCATTCCGGCACAACTGCAGGATACGCTGTTTTATCCGATGGTGAGCGGGCGTGAAGGCGGCACAGGTTTAGGCCTGTCGATTGCCCGAAGCCTGATCGATCAGCATTCGGGAAAAATAGAATTTAGCAGTTGGCCCGGTCACACTGAATTTTCGGTATTTCTGCCTATTCGCCAGTGAGGTTTCTATGCAACGAGGGATAGTTTGGATCGTCGATGACGATAGCTCCATCCGCTGGGTGCTTGAACGCGCGCTCACTGGAGCCGGTTTGAACTGCGCCACGTTTGACAGCGCTAATGAGGTGCTGGACGCCCTTGCCAGTAAAACCCCAGACGTTTTACTTTCAGATATTCGCATGCCCGGCATGGATGGCCTGGCGCTGCTGAAACAAATTAAGCAGCGTCATCCGATGCTTCCGGTCATCATAATGACGGCCCACTCCGATCTGGATGCGGCGGTCAGCGCGTATCAGCAGGGTGCGTTTGATTATCTGCCAAAACCGTTTGATATCGATGAAGCCGTTGCGCTGGTAGAACGGGCGATCAGCCATTACCAGGAGCAGCAGCAGCCGCGTAATCAACCGGTTAGCGGCCCCACTACCGACATCATTGGCGAAGCGCCCGCGATGCAGGATGTTTTCCGCATTATTGGACGCCTTTCCCGTTCGTCGATCAGCGTATTGATCAACGGCGAGTCCGGTACCGGTAAAGAGCTGGTCGCCCATGCTCTGCACCGCCACAGCCCGCGGGCAAAAGCGCCATTTATCGCGCTAAACATGGCGGCGATCCCGAAAGACCTGATTGAGTCGGAACTGTTTGGCCATGAGAAAGGCGCATTTACCGGCGCTAATCAAATTCGTCAGGGCCGTTTTGAACAGGCCGACGGCGGCACGCTGTTCCTGGATGAAATCGGCGATATGCCGATGGATGTTCAGACCCGCTTGCTGCGTGTGTTGGCGGATGGTCAGTTCTATCGCGTTGGTGGCTATGCACCGGTGAAAGTGGATGTGCGCATTATTGCAGCAACCCACCAGAACCTGGAGCTGCGGGTACAGGAAGGCAAGTTCCGTGAGGATCTGTTCCACCGCCTGAACGTGATTCGTGTGCACCTGCCGCCATTGCGCGAACGTCGCGAAGATATTCCGCGCCTGGCACGCTATTTCCTGCAGGTTGCGGCACGTGAACTCGGTGTTGAAGCGAAGATCCTGCACCCAGAAACCGAAACGGCCCTCACCCGGCTTCACTGGTCTGGTAACGTTCGTCAGCTTGAGAACACCTGCCGCTGGCTGACCGTTATGGCGGCCGGACAGGAAGTGTTGATTCAGGATCTGCCGTCCGAGCTGTTTGAGACTTCAACGCCTGAAAATCCGGTGCAGTCACTGCCGGACAGCTGGGCAACGTTGTTGGCACAATGGGCCGATCGCGCGCTGCGTTCCGGTCATCAAAACCTGCTGTCAGAAGCGCAACCCGAAATGGAGCGCACGCTGCTGACCACCGCACTGCGTCATACGCAGGGGCACAAGCAGGAAGCCGCACGCTTGCTGGGATGGGGACGAAATACCCTGACCCGTAAGCTGAAAGAGTTGGGAATGGAGTAGCGGATACCGCGAGTCCGTTACCCAAAAAAAAGGCCGGAACAGTATTTGTCCGGCCTTTTTGTTTTCTGGCAATCAGATCACCCGTGAGAATTGCTGCATACGCGCCTTCTGACGCAGGTAGATGTCAAAGCACATACAGACATTCCTCACCAGCAAACGTCCCTTAGCCGTCACCTGAAGGCCCTTCTCGTGGCATTCCACCAGCCCATCCCTGATGAACGGCGCTAACAGCGCCAGATCTTCGGCAAAATAGTCGCTAAAGGACCGTTCACCACTCTCAAAGTCAGCAAAATTGAGCGCGAAATTGCACATCAGCGTTTTAATCACGTCCCGACGCAGGCAATCATCAGCCGACAGCGCCACACCCCGCCATAACGCCGTGTGATTTTCAGCCACGGCGGCATACCAGGATTTCAGCTCTTTTTCATTTTGCGCATACGTGTCACCAAGCATGCTGATGGCTGAAACGCCCATGCCCAGTAAATCACTGTCGCCCTGCGTGGTGTAGCCCTGGAAATTGCGGTGCAGCTTCCCTTCCCGCTGCGCGACGGCCAACTCATCGTCAGGGCGGGCAAAGTGGTCCATGCCAATAAACTGGTAGCCCGCGCCGGTCAGCATCGCGATTGACTGCTGCAGGATATCCATTTTTTGCTGAGCATTCGGCAAATCAGCCTCTTTGATTTTGCGCTGTGCGGCAAACAAGGCCGGCATGTGCGCGTAGTTAAACACGCTAAGCCGATCGGGGTTCAACGCGATGACTTTCTGCAGGGTGAAGGCAAAACTCTCTGGCGTCTGTGCCGGCAGGCCGTAGATCAGGTCCAGACTGACGGAAGCAAAGCCAACCTGACGGGCACGCGCGATAAGATCGACGATCACCTGTTCATCCTGAACCCGGTTCACCTTCTCCTGCACCGTTTTGTTGAAGTCCTGCACGCCCATGCTCAGGCGGTTGAAGCCTGCCGCATGCAGATGGTCCAACACATCCAGTTCGATTTCTCGCGGGTCGACCTCAATCGACAGCTCGGCGTCTTCACTGAAGGTAAAAGCCTGCCGCAGCAGGGTGATCAGGCGGGTTATCTGCTGCTTATTTAAATACGTCGGTGTGCCGCCGCCCCAGTGCATCTGGCTGACGGTGCGGCCACGAAATAATTTGGCGCGAGACTGAATTTCGCTCGCCAGCGCATCCAGATAGGCATCCGCCTTGTGCTGCTGACGCGTGACCAGCTTGTTGCAGCCGCAGAAATAACACAGCCGATGGCAGAACGGGATGTGAACATACAGGGACAGAGGACGATCGGGATAGCGTTGCGCTGCCTGCTGAAAAGCCGCTTCGTTGTACTGCTCGGTAAATTCCAGCGCGGTGGGATAGGAGGTATAACGGGGGCCGGAGATATTGTAGGTCTGGATCAGGCGTTGATCCCATTCAATCATCTGCGTCACGGTATTCACTCCTGCGTTGGCGTCTGGATGCCGACCGTCGGGTGAAAGGGGTGTGCCTGGCAGACTGGCGGACGGTCGCTCGGTGCAGTCGGGTTTTCAACCGCGAAAGACGACGTAGTTTAACGAATAACCCGCCAAGGCTGCAGAGCATAATCAGCACGAAAATTGATCCAGGCCAATTCATTCGCAGAGAAACCTTTTAAAAGGGCAGCGCAATACTGCGCCACCTCAATTTTACTCAATAACGCAGAAAGGTTACTGGCCGCCTTTCAGCAAGCGGTACATATCTTCTTCCGCCTGCTCATCTTCCGCACCGTCGTCCAGCGCGATGCCAAGCTCTTCCATCAGCACGTCGATACGGTCAAGCGTCTGGTCCAGCCAGGCCTGATCTTCTGCTGACAGCGTCTCGCCTTTTTCCAGGCGATCCAGCAGGGTGTCCAGACGTTCGTCATTCTCCAGCTTCGCCAGCTCTTCTTCCGGAGACAGAAGGACTTTTTTCTCTTCTACAGGTTTAGCGACTTTAGCCACTTTCTTCGCGGGCTGAGCGTCTGCAGTCACCGGACCCAGGGCAATGGGCTTTTTGCTGCCAATGCGCGGATCTTTGCTGACGGCGCTTTCGCCGCTCTTCTTGTTAACGGTGACCGGATTAGCACGGCTGCCGGAGGCATTGCCGCGATGCTTCTTGTCGCGCTTACGATCGCGCGCTTCCGCGTTGGATTCATCACGCGTTTTACGCTGGGTTTTTGCTGCCGGTTTCTTATCCTGTGGCGCGCGTGCGGGTTGCTTCATGTTTTCTGCTCTCAGACGATTTATATTCAGTATAGAATTGCGGCGGAATCTAGCAGAAAGCAGACAAAGAAAAAAGGCGCCAGGTCACCCTGTCGCCTTTTTTCGCACCTTCCGCAGAAGGACTGACTAGGTCAGCATCCTTTTGAGCAGCCAACATCCCGGTTTTCCATTGCCTGGGAGTCCCGTCCTGGACTCGATCCTTTCCATGTTGTGTTGAAAATCCCAACACGCTCCTTCCCTGCTCCACACCGTCCTGGCGCCCATGAGCACATCATCCTGAAGAGAACCGTCCGGGTTCTGCCAATTACTTTAGACTAAATGGTCAAACTGACAAGGGAGGTGCCACAACAAAATTCTTTTCGGAAAGTCATAAGTTTATATAACAGATTGTTATTAAATGTTTTATTAGTTTTATTTAGCGTGAAAAAGAGGAAACTTCTGGCAAATCTAATAGCCAATCTCCTACAAAATCCCGGCCGTAAAAAGGTCGGTTGGGCGCTTTCATTCTATACAGGGTATACTCTGCGCAATTGACCTTATTATCTGGAGTTTTTATTTTGTCTGGCTGGAATTATCACGTTACCCATTTTGTCACCAGTGCCCCTGACATTCGTCACCTTCCAGCCGATACCGGACTTGAAGTGGCTTTTGCCGGTCGTTCCAACGCGGGCAAATCCAGCGCACTGAATACGCTGACCAATCAAAAAAGCCTGGCACGTACCAGTAAAACCCCAGGCCGTACCCAGCTGATCAACCTTTTCCAGGTTGCTGAAGGCTATCGTCTGGTCGACTTACCGGGCTATGGTTATGCAGAAGTACCGGAAGAGATGAAGCTGAAGTGGCAGAGAGCGCTGGCAGAATATCTGCGCGATCGTCAGTGTCTGAAGGGCCTGGTGGTGCTGATGGATATCCGCCATCCGCTGAAGGACCTGGATCAGCAGATGATCCTGTGGGCAGTGCAGAGCGGCATTCAGGTGCTGGTGCTGTTGACCAAGGCCGACAAACTGGCTTCTGGCGCACGCAAAGCGCAGCTGAATGCAGTGCGTGAAACAGCCAAAGGGTTCATTGGGGATGTTCGGGTAGAGATGTTCTCTTCACTGAAGAAAATTGGCGTTGATAAACTGAGCGATCAGTTAAATACGTGGTTTAGCGAACTTCCGCCAGCAGTAGAAGACGAAGAACAAGAAGCGCCTGCAGAGTAAGATTCTCGCCCTGGGGCCAGATAGCGCCCAATAAAAAACGCCCCAGTCATAACGACTGGGGCGGCTAAAATATTCAGCCAAATCCGATTACGTGAAGTAAAAGGTTTGAAAGATAGAACATCTTACCTCTGTACCCTACAACTGAAACTCTACAGGATTTTTTCGGCCCTCAAAAGGGTTTTTTGTAGTTAATTTTCAGAAAACACCGGGTGTTATCCAACTCAGGTCACAGAAACCGCCCTTGCCTGTAGCTTAATTACAAAAAAAATGCTTCCAGGATAACTGCTTAGGTGAAATTCTGAACGGTGGTTGGCCCAAAGGTTCAGGCGTACAGCGGAACTAAAGCATTTTCTTATGGATAAAAAATGAGACTGAATTTGCTATAAAATCAGTCTCATCCGTGGGCATCCGGAAAATTAGTGCGCCTGTTCCCAGTTATCGCCAACGCCGACATCCACCTGCAGAGGAACGTCGAGTTTCATGCTGTTTTCCATCAGATCGCGAATTTTCGCCGTGGCCGCCTCCACTTCAGAGGTTTTCACTTCGAAGACCAGTTCATCGTGTACCTGCATGATCATTTTCACGTCCGGTGCTGACTGCGGCGTTAACCAACCATCGACCGCAATCATCGCCTTTTTGATAATGTCAGCCGCCGTGCCCTGCATTGGCGCATTGATTGCTGCGCGTTCGGCCGCCTTACGGCGCATTGCATTACTGGCATTGATATCCGGCAAATAGAGACGTCGGCCATCCAGCGTTGAGACATAGCCTTTTTCAGCGGCCTGCTGGCGGGTGCTTTCCATATATTCCAACACGCCAGGATAGCGTTCAAAGTACAGATCCATATACTTCTTCGCTTCACCTGCACCAATATTCAGCTGACGGGAGAGGCCAAAGGCGCTCATGCCATATATCAGGCCAAAGTTGATCGCTTTCGCGCTGCGTCGCTGTTCGCCGGTGACTTTATCCAGTGCCATGCCAAAGACTTCGGCAGCCGTCGCACGGTGTATATCCATGCCTTCAGCAAAGGCGCTTAACAAGCCCTTATCCTGTGACAGGTGAGCCATAATGCGCAGCTCAATTTGAGAATAGTCAGCGGCAACAATCTTATGGCCTTTGGAAGCAATGAAAGCCTGACGAATGCGGCGACCTTCTTCGTTTCTCACCGGAATGTTCTGCAGGTTGGGATCGGTAGAAGAGAGTCGGCCGGTGGCCGTGACCGCCTGATGATAAGAGGTGTGCACGCGTCCGGTGATAGGATTAATCATCAACGGCAGCTTGTCAGTGTAGGTCGACTTCAGCTTGGCTAAGCCACGGTTCTCCAGGATCACCTTCGGCAAAGGATAATCCAGCGCCAGCTCAGCAAGGACTTCCTCACTGGTAGACGGCGCGCCGCCAGGCGTTTTCTTGGTTGGCTTGATGCCCTGCTTCTCAAAGAGAATGGTCTGCAGCTGCTTTGGCGAAGAGAGGTTAAACGGCTCACCCGCCAGTTCATGGGCTTTTTGCTCTAGCTCTGCCAGACGAATGGTCAGCTCTTTCGAATGGGCGGCCAGAATCCCCTGATCGATCAACACCCCATTACGCTCAATGCGCGAGATCACCGTCAGCAGCGGCATTTCGATGTTTTCGAACACCTCCTTCGGCCCCTGCTCTTTCTCCAGTTCTGGCCACATCTTCAGGTGGAGCTGGAGCGTTACGTCGGCATCTTCGGCAGCATAATGCGCGGCCTGTTCCAGATCGATCTGGTTAAAGGTCAGCTGCTTTTTGCCTTTGCCGGCAATCTCCTCAAAGGAGACCGTTTTATGGTTCAGCCAGCGTGATGAGAGCGTATCCATATCATGACGGCTCCCCACGCTGCTCAGCGCGTACGACTCCAGCATGGTGTCGAACTTGATGCCCTGTAATTCGATGTCGTAGTTCTTCAGCACGCCGCGATCGTATTTCAGGTTCTGACCCACCTTCAGCAACGCCGGATCTTCCAGCAGCGGCTTGAGGCGCTCCAGCACGCTGTTGCGATCCAGCTGGGCTGGCGCATCCAGATAATCATGCGCCACGGGAAGATAGGCGGCTTTGCCTGGCTCAATGGCGAAGGAAATCCCCACGATATTGGCGCTCAGCGTATCCAGCGAGTCGGTTTCCAGATCGAACGCAAACAGTGAACTGGTCTTGAGTTGCTTCAGCCAGCTTTCGAAGGTCTCTTCATCCAGAATAGTGACATAGCCTTCGGCAGAGAGCGTACTGGTGGTTTCGACCTGTTCTTCAACCTGTTCAACCAGCGCTTTCTGCGCGGCAGGATGACTCTTTTTACCCTGTAGCCACTTTCCTTCTTCCAGGTCGGTGATCCAGCGTTTGAACTCATATTCGCGGAACAGGCCCAGTAACTCTTCCACCGCCGGCTCATTCACCGTCAGCTGTTCACTGGTCAGATCTAATTCCACATCCGTTTTAATGGTCGCCAGCTGGTAAGAGAGCAGCGCCATCTCTTTATTTTGCTCCAGCTTGGTGGCCATGGTTTTTGCCCCACGGAACGTCAGGTCAGCGACCTTATCCAGGTTGGCATAGATATCTTTAATTCCGCCCAGCCCCTGCAGCAGCGCCTGAGCCGTTTTCTCGCCCACGCCCGGTACGCCGGGAATGTTATCGGATGCGTCGCCCATCAGCGCGAGGAAGTCGATGATTAATTCAGGCGGAATGCCATATTTCTCCACCACTTCGTCAGGGCCGAGGATCGCATTGTTCATGGTGTTGATAAGGGTGATATCTGGCGTTACCAGCTGCGCCATATCTTTATCGCCAGTGCTGATTAATACCGGCTTGCCTTTTTTACCGGCTTCCAGCGCCAGCGTACCGATGACGTCATCGGCTTCCACGCCACTGACGGCCAGTAGAGGCAAGCCCATCGCTCTGACCATATTATGCAAGGGCTCGATCTGCGCTCGCAGGTCGTCCGGCATCGGTGGGCGGTGGGATTTATAGGCTTCGAAAAGCTCATCGCGGAAGGTTTTGCCTTTGGCATCAAAAACCACGGCTACATGGCTGGGCTTATATTGCAGCAGCAGGCTGCGCAACATATTCAGCACACCGTACATCGCGCCGGTAGGTTTTCCTGCGCTGTTGGTCAGCGGAGGGAACGCGTGGTATGCGCGATAGAGGTAAGAAGAGCCATCTACCAGAATCAGCGGGTTTTCTGCAATTTGTGCCATAAGTCGTCACGTTCTTCGTTGGTTTTTTCAATGCGGTAAGGATGCCACAGCTGAGGACGAAAGTTGAAATAACCTGACGGATAAACTTCATTTGGCTGTTGATTTTGCGGGAGGTGACGCAGTAATAAGCTGTGGATAAGTTTGTGCGTAAAAATGATCCCGGTTTTTCATACGTAGAATAAAATGCCGACACAAAAACAAAAAAAACCTGTTTTCAATAAGTTAAATTTATTCGCCAGGAATAACTTCAGGTTTCACGGAATGAATTATATGTGGATATTAATTATTGCCTTTGCCGATCGCACAGGATCTCTGTCTTTTAATCAGGATCTTTTCAACATGTTTATTCCGTGGAGAAACCAGAGCCGGCAGTTGAAAACAACAACGCCGGCATTACGCCGGCGTTGCAGACTGACGTGAATTACTTCTGAGTCAGCAGGAACTTCACTACGTTGGCATATTGCTGAACATAGTTGTCCATTGAGCTGGTATCCAGGCCACCGTTGTTAACCATATATTTGCCGTTAACAAACATCGCCGGAACGCCCTGCAGCTGTACATCGGCTGCCGCTTTTTCCTGCTGGGCTACCAGAGATTTCACGACGAAGCTGTTCCAGGCGCCGTCATAAGCTTCTGGCGTAATACCTGCCGCTTTAACGAAGACATCTTTCAGGCTTGCTGCATCAGTGATGGTCTGCGTTTTCTGGATGCCATCAAAGATTGGCGCGGTAACTTTATCTTCCACGCCCAGAGCCATTGCAACAGCCCAGGCCTGAGTCACGGTTTTACCCATCTCGCCACCCAGGAACTCGACGTGATATTTGGTCACTTTGGTGTCAGCAGGCAGGGCTTTCTTCACTGCATCGCTAACATGCCAGACGTGTTCAAACTCATAGCAGTGAGGGCAGAAGAAAGAGAAGAACTCGAGAACCTGAGGTTCGCCAGCGACGGGTTTTTGCATCGTCACGTATTGCTGGCCATCCGTAAACTGGGCTGCTGACGCACTGAAGGCCAAAACCAGACCAACCAGCGCAAACCAAATCTTTTTCATCGTGAAACTCTCTCCTAACAGCAAATGGGGCAAACCGGAAAAGACGGTCAGCCTTAGAATGCGGGCGTCAGCTGTAGCGGGGGCTCCTGCAACAACCTTGCCTGCTCGTTAAATAGTGAAATCTGCCTGCGCCAGAAATCTTCATCCGTCATCCATGGAAAACTTGCAGGAAATGCAGGGTCTTGCCAGCGGCGAACAACCCACGCCAGATAATAAACCATCCGCATAGCGCGTAAAGGTTCAATAAGTGACAATTCGTGTGTATCGAACTCGCAGAATTCACTGTAAGCCTCTAACAGAATATCCCACTGCAGGCGTTGTTCCTGTTGATCCCCGTTAATTAACATCCATAAATCCTGCACGGCGGGGCCATTGCGGGCATCATCGAGGTCAACAAAGAACGGGCCATCACGCCAGAGGATATTGCCCGGATGGCAGTCACCATGCAGGCGTAAAGGCTGCCACTGAGTATGCCAGTATTTTTGTAAAGTTGTGCCTATCAGCCGCACGCTGGCCAATAACGGCTCCTTCAACTTACGGGGGATTAACGTACTGGCTTCAAAGACCTGAAGCGGTTCGTTGATGTATTCGTCCAGCCCCAGGGTAGGACGAACAGCAAAGGTGCTTTTGCGGCCCGTCTGATGGATACGACCAAGGAAGCGTCCTACCCATTCCAGATGGTCATAATTGTCCGTTTCATACTGACGACCACCCAGGCTTGGGAATACGGTGTACAGGTAACCATTATGCTGATGGAGGGTTTTTCCCTGTAATTGCAGCGGCGCTGCGACCGGAATCTCATCAGCAAACAGTTCTGCAGTGAACTGATGTTCTTCCAGGATCTGCTGCTGTGACCAACGTTGTGGGCGATAAAACTTCACCACATAGCGGGTTTTGTCTTCATCTGAGAACTGATAGACCCGGTTTTCATAGCTGTTCAAGGCAGTCAGCCCTGATTCCACACGGATCCCGGTCTCCCAGAGCGCATCAAGGATGGTATCGGGATCAAGATGTTGAAAGTTAAACGCGGGTTCTTTCATCCGGGATGCTCATGGCGTGAATTAGCCGTTAAGAATACCATTAAACGCAGCAGGCTACGGGAGACTGCGGGGAATTAATCTTTAATGACTCCTCTGGCACGCAGCAGCGCGGTCTTAAAATCCTCTTCATAATCTTTTTTCAGACCTGGGATCTGCTCATCTTTATCGGTACCGCGCATTTTCAGGTGATAGATCAGAATATCGTCTGTCAGATCGCCTATTGGGCCGCTAAAACCTGACTCAGACGCCAGTTTCTGCAAAAATTGCATCAGATTAAGGTCGGGTTCTTTCTGCCATTCAGGCTGAAGAAGAGAAATCAGTTCATTAAGACGGTGGCATTTCATGACAGGGTTCCTTAAGGTCGACAGAGGACGCCAGGTTACCAGCTTTAATCCCACATGAAAAGAGGGGTATTGTGGCGCATGACTCAACCAGTGAAGTATAGAGTAGAGGATGTCAGCGGCGTGATTCTGGCCGGAGGGAGAGGTTCCAGGATGCAGGGCGAGGATAAAGGGTTGGTGATGCTGAATGGCAAGCCGCTGTATCAGCATGTGCTGGCGATCCTGCAGCCGCAGGTTGCGGAGGTCTGTATCAGTGCCAATCGTCATCATCAGCGCTATCAGGAAAGTGGTTGCGAGGTTTTTGCCGATACTTTTACCGGATTTGCGGGTCCGCTGGCAGGCATGTTGGCCGCTTTGCAGCGAATCAGCACCGATTGGGCCGTTTTTGCCTCCTGTGATACGCCCTTCCTTTCAACAAATCTGGTCAGTCAGCTTTGGCAGGGAAAAAATGCCGAGGCAAAAGCAGCCTGGGTGAGATGTGCTGAACGCGATCATCCCACACTGGCGTTAGTTCACCGGAGTCTGGCGCCTCAGCTGGAAGAATATTTGCAGCGTGGCGACCGCAAGTTGATGGTTTTCCTGAAAGAAGTGGGCGGTTCAGCGGTTAATTTCGACAACCAGCAGGCGTTTATTAATCTTAATACGCCTGAAGATCTCGCTTCATTTCAGGGTAAGCGCTGAATTTAGAGGCGTCGTGCGGCAGCACGGCGTCTTTTTTTGTCTGGTTTTTGGGTGGTTTTGGGGGTTTTGGGGTAGTTTGGGATTTTAGTGGCGGGTTTTGGCCGTTATCAGGCGGGCCTGCTGTGGGTTTTTGCTTTTTACGCACACAAAAAAGCCCCATGCTTTCGCATGAGGCTTGTCTGCTTAATTGATGCCTGGCAGTTCCCTACTCTCGCATGGGGAGACCCCACACTACCATCGGCGCTACGGCGTTTCACTTCTGAGTTCGGCATGGGGTCAGGTGGGACCACCGCGCTAAAGCCGCCAGGCAAATTCTGTTATTCACGCCGCCATAGGGCCGCGCAAATTTATCCGGTTCAAGCTGAAAATATCTGTTCGTGTCTCTCAGACACCACCAGAACGCTTCTGGTGTTGTAAGGTTAAGCCTCACGGGTCATTAGTACCGGTTAGCTCAACGCATCGCTGCGCTTACACACCCGGCCTATCAACGTCGTAGTCTTCAACGTCCCTTCAGGGGCCTTAAAGGCCCAGGGAAGATTCATCTCGAGGCAAGTTTCGCGCTTAGATGCTTTCAGCGCTTATCTTTTCCGCACTTAGCTACCGGGCAATGCCATTGGCATGACAACCCGAACACCAGTGGTGCGTTCACTCCGGTCCTCTCGTACTAGGAGCAACCCCTCTCAATCTTCCAGCGCCCACGGCAGATAGGGACCGAACTGTCTCACGACGTTCTAAACCCAGCTCGCGTACCACTTTAAACGGCGAACAGCCGTACCCTTGGGACCTACTTCAGCCCCAGGATGTGATGAGCCGACATCGAGGTGCCAAACACCGCCGTCGATATGAACTCTTGGGCGGTATCAGCCTGTTATCCCCGGAGTACCTTTTATCCGTTGAGCGATGGCCCTTCCATTCAGAACCACCGGATCACTATGACCTGCTTTCGCACCTGCTCGAGCCGTCACTCTCGCAGTCAAGCTAGCTTATGCCATTGCACTAACCTCACGATGTCCGACCGTGATTAGCTAACCTTCGTGCTCCTCCGTTACTCTTTAGGAGGAGACCGCCCCAGTCAAACTACCCACCAGACACTGTCCCCACGCCGGATCACGGCGCCAGGTTAGAACATCAAACGTTAAAGGGTGGTATTTCAAGGTTGGCTCCACGCAGACTGGCGTCCACGCTTCAAAGCCTCCCACCTATCCTACACATCAAGGTTCAATATTCAGTGTCAAGCTATAGTAAAGGTTCACGGGGTCTTTCCGTCTTGCCGCGGGTACACTGCATCTTCACAGCGAGTTCAATTTCACTGAGTCTCGGGTGGAGACAGCCTGGCCATCATTACGCCATTCGTGCAGGTCGGAACTTACCCGACAAGGAATTTCGCTACCTTAGGACCGTTATAGTTACGGCCGCCGTTTACCGGGGCTTCGATCAAGAGCTTCTCCTTGCGGATAACCCCATCAATTAACCTTCCGGCACCGGGCAGGCGTCACACCGTATACGTCCACTTTCGTGTTTGCACAGTGCTGTGTTTTTAATAAACAGTTGCAGCCAGCTGGTATCTTCGACTGGCTTCAGCTCCGGGAGCAAGTCCCTTCACCTACGCGCCAGCGTGCCTTCTCCCGAAGTTACGGCACCATTTTGCCTAGTTCCTTCACCCGAGTTCTCTCAAGCGCCTTGGTATTCTCTACCTGACCACCTGTGTCGGTTTGGGGTACGATTCTGTGTTACCTGATGCTTAGAGGCTTTTCCTGGAAGCAGGGCATTTGTTACTTCAGCACCGTAGTGCCTCGTCATCACACCTCAGCGTTAAAAGAGTCCGGATTTACCTAAACTCTCCGCCTACATGCTTAAACCGGGACAACCGTCGCCCGGCTAACATAGCCTTCTCCGTCCCCCCTTCGCAGTAACACCGAGTACAGGAATATTAACCTGTTTCCCATCGACTACGCCTTTCGGCCTCGCCTTAGGGGTCGACTCACCCTGCCCCGATTAACGTTGGACAGGAACCCTTGGTCTTCCGGCGAGCGGGCTTTTCACCCGCTTTATCGTTACTTATGTCAGCATTCGCACTTCTGATACCTCCAGCAGCCCTCACAGGCCACCTTCGACGGCTTACAGAACGCTCCCCTACCCAACAACGCCTAAGCGTCGCTGCCGCAGCTTCGGTGCATGGTTTAGCCCCGTTACATCTTCCGCGCAGGCCGACTCGACCAGTGAGCTATTACGCTTTCTTTAAATGATGGCTGCTTCTAAGCCAACATCCTGGCTGTCTGTGCCTTCCCACATCGTTTCCCACTTAACCATGACTTTGGGACCTTAGCTGGCGGTCTGGGTTGTTTCCCTCTTCACGACGGACGTTAGCACCCGCCGTGTGTCTCCCGTGATAACATTCTTCGGTATTCGCAGTTTGCATCGGGTTGGTAAGCCGGGATGGCCCCCTAGCCGAAACAGTGCTCTACCCCCGAAGATGAGTTCACGAGGCGCTACCTAAATAGCTTTCGGGGAGAACCAGCTATCTCCCGGTTTGATTGGCCTTTCACCCCCAGCCACAAGTCATCCGCTAATTTTTCAACATTAGTCGGTTCGGTCCTCCAGTTAGTGTTACCCAACCTTCAACCTGCCCATGGCTAGATCACCGGGTTTCGGGTCTATACCCTGCAACTTAACGCCCAGTTAAGACTCGGTTTCCCTTCGGCTCCCCTATACGGTTAACCTTGCTACAGAATATAAGTCGCTGACCCATTATACAAAAGGTACGCAGTCACACCACGAAGGTGCTCCCACTGCTTGTACGTACACGGTTTCAGGTTCTGTTTCACTCCCCTCGCCGGGGTTCTTTTCGCCTTTCCCTCACGGTACTGGTTCACTATCGGTCAGTCAGGAGTATTTAGCCTTGGAGGATGGTCCCCCCATATTCAGACAGGATGTCACGTGTCCCGCCCTACTCATCGAACTCACAGCAAGTGCATTTTTGTGTACGGGAGTATCACCCTGTACCCTGCGACTTTCCAGACGCTTCCACTAATGCACAAACTGATTCAGGTTCTGGGCTGTTCCCCGTTCGCTCGCCGCTACTGGGGGAATCTCGGTTGATTTCTTTTCCTCTGGGTACTTAGATGTTTCAGTTCCCCAGGTTCGCCTTGCAACACTATGTATTCATGTTGCAATGATGCACCAAAGTGCACCGGGTTTCCCCATTCGGGTATCGTCGGTTATTGCGGTTCATATCACCTTACCGACGCTTATCGCAGATTAGCACGCCCTTCATCGCCTCTGACTGCCTAGGCATCCACCGTGTACGCTTAGTCACTTAACCTCACAACCCACAAGCGTCCCGAAAGACACATTGCTGTTGTAAGCATTTGAGAGACTCGAACATATCGTTGATTTCATTCTTATTACGGAGAATGAAAACGACATGTCGTTTCAATTTTCAGCTTGTTCCGGATTGTTAAAGAGCAAATATCTCAAACGTGACTCGTCCTTGCGGAGAGAATCAGTTTTGAGATACGGGTTGATAATGTCTTTCACTCATTATCAGGAGATGGCGTCCCCAAGGGGATTCGAACCCCTGTTACAGCCGTGAAAGGGCAGTGTCCTGGGCCTCTAGACGATGGGGACTCTGTTACTGTTGCTCATTACGTTTTCTATCAGACAATCTGTTGTGGACACTACGCGGGAGAGTATCTTCAGGTAAGGAGGTGATCCAACCGCAGGTTCCCCTACGGTTACCTTGTTACGACTTCACCCCAGTCATGAATCACAAAGTGGTAAGCGCCCTCCCGAAGGTTAAGCTACCTACTTCTTTTGCAACCCACTCCCATGGTGTGACGGGCGGTGTGTACAAGGCCCGGGAACGTATTCACCGTAGCATTCTGATCTACGATTACTAGCGATTCCGACTTCACGGAGTCGAGTTGCAGACTCCGATCCGGACTACGACGCACTTTGTGAGGTCCGCTTGCTCTCGCGAGTTCGCTTCTCTTTGTATGCGCCATTGTAGCACGTGTGTAGCCCTGGCCGTAAGGGCCATGATGACTTGACGTCATCCCCACCTTCCTCCGGTTTGTCACCGGCAGTCTCCTTTGAGTTCCCGACATTACTCGCTGGCAACAAAGGATAAGGGTTGCGCTCGTTGCGGGACTTAACCCAACATTTCACAACACGAGCTGACGACAGCCATGCAGCACCTGTCTCACGGTTCCCGAAGGCACTAAGGCATCTCTGCCGAATTCCGTGGATGTCAAGGCCAGGTAAGGTTCTTCGCGTTGCATCGAATTAAACCACATGCTCCACCGCTTGTGCGGGCCCCCGTCAATTCATTTGAGTTTTAACCTTGCGGCCGTACTCCCCAGGCGGTCGACTTAACGCGTTAGCTCCGGAAGCCACGCCTCAAGGGCACAACCTCCAAGTCGACATCGTTTACGGCGTGGACTACCAGGGTATCTAATCCTGTTTGCTCCCCACGCTTTCGCACCTGAGCGTCAGTCTTTGTCCAGGGGGCCGCCTTCGCCACCGGTATTCCTCCAGATCTCTACGCATTTCACCGCTACACCTGGAATTCTACCCCCCTCTACAAGACTCTAGCCTGCCAGTTTCAAATGCAGTTCCCAGGTTAAGCCCGGGGATTTCACATCTGACTTGACAGACCGCCTGCGTGCGCTTTACGCCCAGTAATTCCGATTAACGCTTGCACCCTCCGTATTACCGCGGCTGCTGGCACGGAGTTAGCCGGTGCTTCTTCTGCGGGTAACGTCAATCGACAAGGTTATTAACCTTATCGCCTTCCTCCCCGCTGAAAGTACTTTACAACCCGAAGGCCTTCTTCATACACGCGGCATGGCTGCATCAGGCTTGCGCCCATTGTGCAATATTCCCCACTGCTGCCTCCCGTAGGAGTCTGGACCGTGTCTCAGTTCCAGTGTGGCTGGTCATCCTCTCAGACCAGCTAGGGATCGTCGCCTAGGTGAGCCATTACCCCACCTACTAGCTAATCCCATCTGGGCACATCCGATGGTGTGAGGCCCGAAGGTCCCCCACTTTGGTCCGAAGACGTTATGCGGTATTAGCTACCGTTTCCAGTAGTTATCCCCCTCCATCAGGCAGTTTCCCAGACATTACTCACCCGTCCGCCACTCGTCACCCGAGAGCAAGCTCTCTGTGCTACCGTTCGACTTGCATGTGTTAGGCCTGCCGCCAGCGTTCAATCTGAGCCATGATCAAACTCTTCAATTAAAAGTTCGATTTGCTGAAACAAGTTCAGCGGTGCTCAAGTGTAAAACGTCATAATGAATTTCATTATGTGTTCACTCTTAAGGCTTGATATTTTTTTGCGCCCTGCGGCGCTGATATCAATCCTGCGAGTGCCCACACAGATTGTCTGATAAATTGTTAAAGAGCGTTGCGGTAAGTGCCTTAGCGCCTTACTGCGAGGTGGCGTATATTACGCTTTCCTCCTTCAGAGTCAACTTCTTTTTGGGAAGTTTTTCTCCGGCGATTCAGCTTCCTGAACCTCTGACCCGGTGACTCGTAAGCCGTTGTTCCGTGTCAGTGGAGGCGCATTATAGGGAATTCCTGGAAGGCCGCAAGTGTTTCTCAACAAAAAAGATCTGACCGCCTCTTTTTTCACCAAAAGGTGAAAAAACACCCGTCTTACGCTGTTTTTAGCAGCTAAATGGCCTTTAAAAGCCCTTTTGCCCTTCCTGTAACCAGGTCAGCTGATGCTATTCTTTATGCATTGCAGGTTTGCCCTGCCAGCATTGAACATTAAAAAGGATGCTAAATGATAAAATCCGCGCGCAGTATGGCCGGACTTCCGTGGATCGCCGCCATGGCCTTCTTTATGCAGGCGCTGGATGCCACGATACTGAACACCGCCCTTCCCGCAATCGCCCAAAGTCTCAACCGCTCTCCGCTGGCGATGCAGTCCGCCGTCATCAGCTACACCTTAACGGTTGCCCTGCTTATTCCCGTCAGCGGCTGGCTGGCCGATCGCTACGGCACCCGCAAAGTCTTTATCGTCGCTGTCTCACTGTTTACCCTCGGCTCTCTCGCCTGCGCACTCTCGGGGTCGTTAACCTCACTGGTTGCTTTCAGGGTGGTGCAGGGTGTCGGCGGCGCGATGATGATGCCGGTAGCACGCCTTGCCCTGTTAAGGGCTTACCCACGGAGCGAGCTGCTGCCGGTACTCAATTTCGTCACCATGCCCGGACTGATTGGCCCGGTACTGGGGCCGATGCTGGGTGGCGTGCTGGTGACCTATGCCACCTGGCACTGGATCTTCCTGATTAATATCCCGATGGGAATTGCCGGCATCATCTATGCCCGCAAATATATGCCGGACTTCACCACGCCACGCCGCCGCTTCGATTTCCTGGGCTTTTTGCTGTTCGGGATTGGGCTGGTGCTGCTTTCGAGCGGAATAGAGCTGTTTGGCGAGAAGATCGTTGCCACCAGCATTGCGCTGGCGGTCACGCTGGGCGGCGTTCTGTTACTTCTTCTCTATATAGTGCACGCAAGACGCCACCCTACGCCGCTCATCCCGTTGCCGATGTTTAAAACCCGCACTTTCTCGGTAGGCATACTGGGCAATATCGCCGCACGCCTCGGGACGGGGTGCATTCCTTTCCTGATGCCGTTGATGCTGCAGGTTGGCTTTGGTTACTCGGCGATCCTGGCAGGCTGCATGATGGCACCGACCGCGTTAGGTTCGATTATGGCCAAGTCGATGGTGACGCAGGTGCTGCGCTGGTTTGGCTACCGCAAAACCCTGGTATGGATTAGCGTGATCATCGGCGTGCTGGTTGCCAGCTTCGCCTTACAAACGCCGGGGATGAGCCTGCTGGTGCTCCTGCTGCCGCTGTTTGTTCTGGGGATGGGGATGTCGACACAGTTCACCGCCATGAACACCATCACACTGGCGGATCTTAATGATGCCAACGCCAGCAGCGGCAACAGTATGCTGGCCGTGACCCAACAGCTGGCGATCAGCTTCGGGGTGGCGGTCAGTGCCGCCGTGCTGCGATTCTATGAAAACTTTGATGGCACCACCGTTCAGCACTTCCATGCCACGTTCCTGACGATGGGTGTGGTCACGGTGATCTCAGGATCGGTGTTTTTGATGTTGAAACCCGGCGACGGAAGGCATCTGATCAGCAACCGGGAGAAAAAGAAGAAAGCCGCTTAACGCTCCCCGACGGATCCACGCTCGACCAGTTCCGGTGTCAGCACCAGCAGTTGCTGGCTGCCACCGGGCTCGGCCAGACGATGCAGCAGCGTATCAATGGCCAACTCACCCAGTTCATCTTTCGGCTGATGGATGGTGGTCAGCGGCGGGGTCATATAGCGGGCCAGCTCGATATCGTCATAGCCGATCACCGCAATGTCCTGCGGCACCGACAGTCCTGCCTGATACAACGCATGATAAACCCCAACCGCCATCGCATCGTTGCTGGTAAACACCGCCTGCGGCAGCGGGTTGAGCGCCAGCAGTTGGTTCATCGCATTGTAGCCGCCCTCAAACTCCAGATCGCCAGCGACGATATAGCCAGGCAGCACCGGTAAACCCGCCTGTTCCATCGCCTGATGAAATCCCTCAAGGCGTAATCGGGCCGGCGTTTTATCCTGCGGTCCGGCGATACAGGCAATACGCGTATACCCCCGGGAGATAAGATGCCGGGTGGCCATTTCGCCGCCCAGCAGCGAGTTATCCTGAATAATGTCGCTGCCACCGTCAAAAGGGGACCAGTCCATCATCACGGAAGGGATAGAAGGATAGCGCGTCAGGATCTCAACCGACGGAATATGGCTTTCGGTACACATGATTAACAGCCCGTCGACACGCTTTTGCAACAGCGTCTCCAGACTGCGGTTCATGCGGTTTTCGTCGCCATCGGTATTGCACAGCACCAGACTGTAGCCGCGCTCATAACAGCTTCTTTCGACGCCACGCACCACTTCCGAATAGAACGGGTTGCTGCTGGCGGTCAGCAGCATCCCGATGGTGCGGGTCTGATTAAGCTTCAGGCTTCGTGCCAGGGCGGATGGCGCATAGTTAAGTTGCGAAATCGCCGTGGTCACTTTTTCCCGCACCGCGTCACTGACAAAGCGGTTGTTGTTGATCACATGGGAAACGGTGGACGTTGAAACGCCCGCCAGCCGTGCGACATCTTTCATGGTGGCCAAGTGCTACCCCTGCTGCTGCAAGAAGCTGTCGGTCTCGTGACGCCAGGGCACCGAAGGCTGCGCACCGGATCGCGTGACTGAAATCGCGGCCGCGGCGTGGGCAAAGCGCACGGCCTGCGCCATCGGCTGTTCGTCCAGTAAGGCGGTAATCAACGCGCCGTTAAAGGTATCGCCTGCGGCGATGGTATCGACCGCATCCACCTTAAAGCCGGCAATGCGCTGCCCGTCGCCCTGCTCACTGAGCCACACGCCGCGACTGCCCAGCGTAATCAGCACGCTGTGGATGCCTTTATCATGCAGAACCGCCGCCGCACGGGCTGCATCCTCATCGCTGTCGATATGGACGCCCGTCAGGATCTCGGCTTCGGTTTCATTGGGGGTGATCATATCCACCAGCGCCAGCAGCTCATCGGACAGCGGCGTGGCAGGCGCGGGATTGAGGATCACTTTGGTCTGATGCTGATGGGCGATTTTGGCGGCCGCCAGCACGCTATCAAGCGGAGACTCAAGCTGCATCAGTAACGCGCCAGCCTCAGCGATCGTTTTTTGGTGCTTGATGACGATGGCTGGCGTCAACGCCGCGTTGGCACCCGAATGGATGGCGATACTGTTTTCGCCTTCGGCATTGACGAAAATCAGCGCCACGCCGGTGGAGTCACCCGCAATCACTTCGACAGGAGAAACATCAATGTTGTCTTTATTCAGCTGCTCGCGAATACGCTGACCAATATCGTCTTCACCCACACAGGCGATAAACGCGATGTCAGCGCCGCTGCGTCCGGCCGCGACCGCCTGATTGGCCCCTTTGCCGCCGAAAGCGATTTGATAATGCTTGCCGATCACCGTTTCACCGGGACGAGGAAAGGTGTTCAGGTTAAGGATGTGATCTGCGTTGATGCTGCCAAGGACAGCCAGCTTACCGGGTGTTTTCATCAGGGTGTCGTCCAGAAAAAGGCGCCACCTGCAGGAGGTGGCGCGTGTCGTGCTGAATTATTTAGTGACCAGTTTCAGATCAACCGGGTTGATTGCCTGAACCTTCTGGCCCTTCAGCACTTTATCAGCGGTATCCACGCCGATAACGCCGATCTGCTCTGGCTGCTGCGCCACGGTCGCGGCCAGCTTGCCACCTTCAACCGCCTTCACGCCATCGGCGGTGCCGTCGAAGCCAACCACCAGAACATCAGATTTGCCTGCGGTTTGCAATGCACGCATCGCGCCCAGCGCCATTTCATCATTCTGCGCGAACACGGCCTGCACATCAGGATGCGCGGTCAGCAGGTTTTGCATCACGTTCAGGCCTTTAGTGCGGTCGAAATCAGCGGGCTGGCTGGCAAGGATCTGGAAGTGGTGCGCATCGGCCGCGGTTTTGAAGCCTTCGCCACGTTCACGGGCAGCCGAGGTACCGGCAATACCGGCCAGCTCGATGATTTTGGCATTATCACCCAGTTTTTTGGCGATGTAGTCACCGGCCATTTTACCGCCGAAACGGTTATCCGAGGCGACGTGGCTCACCACTTTGCCCTGGGAAGCCACGCGGTCAAGGGTGATCACCGGGATATTCGCCTGGTTCGCCATCTTCACGGCATTGCCCACCGCGTCTGAATCGGTAGGGTTGATCAGCAGCAGTTTGGTGCCGCGAACGGTCAGGTCCTGCACGTTAGCCAGCTCTTTCGCCGGGTTGTTCTGTGAATCCAGCACCACCAGGTTGTAGCCCAGCTTATCCGCTTCTTTCTGTGCGCCATCTTTTAAGGAGACGAAGAACGGGTTATTCAGTGTGGAAACCACCAGCGCGATGGTGTCTTTTGCCAGCGCGTTTGCGCTGACGGTTACGCCGAGCAGAACAGCAAGTGCAGTCAGTTTCATTTTCATCATAAATTCCTGTAGGGGAGAGTTATTTACTGCTTTTGTTATCTACCAGCACCGCCAGCAGTATCACCACAGCTTTGACGATCATTTGGTAGTAAGAAGAAACACCGAGCAGGTTGAGGCCGTTATTCAGGAAGCCGAGGATCAGCGCACCGATCAAGGTTCCCATAATGCGTCCTTTACCGCCTGCCAGGCTGGTACCGCCGAGCACCACGGCCGCGATAGCATCCAGCTCATAGCCGGTTCCCGCCGTTGGCTGAGCCGAAGAGAGACGCGCCACTTCAATCGTGCCTGCCAGCGCGGCCAGCATGCCGCACAGGGCATAAACGATGATTTTAACGCGGCTGACGCTGATGCCGGATAAACGGGTCGCCGCTTCATTGCCGCCCAGCGCATAGATATAACGGCCCAGACGCGTGTGATGCAGCATGTACCAGGCCGCGAAGAAGACGATGGCCATAATCCACACCGGCGTTGGGATGCCCAGCGGGCGGCCGATGCCGAACCAGCCAAACAGATCGGCATTGTCATTAAAGCCGGTGTTCACCGGGCTGCCGTTGGTATAAACCATGGTCACGCCGCGCAACAGCAACATCATCACCAGCGTGGCGATAAAGGCCTGAACCTTGCCCTTGGCGACAATCGTGCCGGTCAGCGCGCCAATCGCCGCGCCCAATGCCAGCGATCCCGCCACGGCGACCAGTGCATTCACTTCCAGGCCCACCAGCGAAGCGCCCACCGCGCCGGTCAATGCCAGCAATGAACCCACGGAAAGATCGATGCCCGAGGTCAGGATCACCAGCGTCATGCCCACCGCCATAATGGCGTTGACCGACGTCTGCTGCAGGATGTTGAACAGGTTATTGACGGTGAAGAAGTTCGGGCTGAGGCTCGACACAATGGCAATCAGCACGATCAGGGCGATCAGCGATTTTTGCTCCAGCAGCCAGCTTTTGCTGAAGATGCGGTTGGCACGAAGGGTTTGGGTACTCATAGTTTTGCTAGCTCCACGCTATGTTGCTTGCCTACCGCCGCCGCCATTAAGACTTCCTGCGTGGCTTGTTCAATGGGGAAGTCACCGCTCAGGCGGCCTTCGTGCATCACCAGCACGCGATCGCTCATACCCAGCACTTCAGGCATCTCAGAGGAGACGAGGATGATGCTCAGCCCTTCTTCTTTGAACTGATTGATTAACTGATAAATTTCTTTCTTCGCCCCGACATCGACGCCGCGCGTCGGCTCATCGAGGATCAACACTTTTGGCCGGGTCATCAGACCGCGAGCGATGGCGACTTTCTGTTGATTACCGCCAGACAGCAGCCCAATTGGCTGGTCCATTGACGGGGTTTTCACATTGAAAAGCTGAATAAAATCGCCAACGGCCATCTGCTCTTCAGCGTGCTTCAGGCGTCCGCCTTTATGGCTGAAGTAATCCAGCGCGGTCAAAGACATGTTCTCTTTCACCGACATGCCCAGCACCAGTCCATCGCGTTTACGGTCTTCAGAGATATAGACGAGGCCGTTTTTCAGCCCTTCTTCAGGCGAACGCGTGGTGACGTTTTTGCCGTCGAGCTGTACGCTGCCACTGCTGCGCGGCATCGCGCCGTATAACACCTTCATTAATTCGGTACGGCCCGCGCCCATCAGCCCGGCAACACCCAGAATTTCACCTTTGCGCAGGGTGAAGCTGATATCGTCAACGCCCGGCCCGGTAAGATGTTCCACCTTGAGGCGAACCTCACCAGGCGCTTTATCCAGCCGCGGGTATTGCTCTTCCAGCTTGCGGCCAACCATCATTTCAATCAGCGAATCTTCTTCCAGGCTTTCCACGGCCCGCTCGGCAATAAACTGTCCGTCGCGGAAAATGGTCACGTCATCGCAGATTTCGAAGATTTCCTTCATGCGGTGCGAGATATAGACAATGCCGCATCCCTGCGCCTTCAGCTCGCGGATCACGCGGAACAGCGACGCGGTTTCGGTATCGGTCAGTGCATCGGTGGGTTCGTCCATCACGATCACTTTCGACTCATAACTCAGCACTTTAGCAATCTCGACCATCTGCTGGTCGCCGATCGACAGATCGCCCACCAGCCTGTGGCTGCTAAAACGCAGATTGAGTTTTTTCAGCAGCACGTCGGCTTCGGCGTGCATTTTCTTCCACTGGATGCGGCCAAACGCATTAACAAACTCACGGCCGAGGAAGATGTTTTCCGCAATGCTCAGCTGTGGGATCAGATTCAGCTCCTGATGAATGATGCCAATGCCGGCTTCCTGTGACGCTTTTGGCCCGTTGAAGGAGACGTCATTGCCCAGCCAGGTGATGCGGCCCGCATCACGCGGATAGATCCCGGTCATCACCTTCATCATGGTGGATTTACCGGCACCATTTTCGCCGACCAGCGCCATCACTCTGCCCGGATAGACCGAGAGTGCCGCGCCGGAAAGCGCCTTCACGCCGGGAAAGGATTTATCAATACCTTGCAGTTGCAGTAAAGGTTGCATCATGGCCTCAGAAGGTCACGCCAGCGGTCAGGATGATATTCGCGTAGGGGGAACATTCCCCACTGCGGATCACGGCCTGACTACGCTGGGTTTGCTGTTTTAACTGGTGATGAGTGACGTACTGGATCGAGATGGTGTTTCCCTGATGTTGTTGCAGCAAGTCGAGCAGGGCTAACAGGTCGCTGTGAAGCTTGGGATTATGAGATTTGATCTCTTCCGCGATGATGGCACTTTCTACCTGCATCTCTTCGGTCACGGTGTGAACCACCTGCAGAAAGCTGGGAATACCGTGGGTCAGCGCCAGATCGATACGCTGAGGGCCGGCCGGAATTGGCAAGCCCGCATCGCCGATGGTCAGGCTGTCGGTATGCCCGAGGCGGGAAACCACGGACGAAATATCAGAATTCAGTAAGGTGCCTTTTTTCATCTTTCACTCCAGAGCGAAACGTTTCGCTGATCCGGAGTTTAAGAGAGGCAGGGGCGAAAACAACCGCCAAATCGCGAAATTGTGATCGCCATCGAAACGTTTCGCTGTTGCCTGCCTCGGGTTTGGCTTAAGGCTGCGATCGTGGCTGAGGTTAGAGGATCTGGCTTAAATGGAGCTGGCCCATCAGCAAATGATTGTCGGCATAATCGACCGGCACCGCGACCACTGCAGGTCCCTGCACATCCATGGCTTTACGCAGCGTTGGCTCTAACGCTGCTGCGCTGTCGACCGCAAATCCGGCAGCGCCAAAGGCTTCGGCGTAAGCTTTGAAATCGACCGGGCCGAATTTAACCCCCGACACCCGCTGATATTTCTTCTGTTCCTGCATCGCCACCATGTTGTATTCCTCATCCACCCAGATGATGTGCAGAATATTGGCTTTGAGCCTGACGGCAGTTTCCAGCTCCATACTGGACTGCAGGAATCCGCCATCGCCGGAGACCGACACCACTTTACGGCTCGGGTCGACCAGCCAGGCGCCAATGGCCCACGGCAGCGCCACGCCCATCGTCTGTTGCCCGTTGGAGATCATAATCTGACGCGCCCGGAAGCTGTAAAGGTAGCGGGCAATCCAGATATGGAAGCTTCCCATATCCACCGTCAGGGTGACGTCGCTGTTAATGATGTCCTGCATCGCCCGCACAATGCGCAGCGGATGCAAGGCAAACTGATTCAGATTCTGGCCCTGCAATGTCAGCAGTTCCCGCTGTTGCTGGCGATCGTGCAGAATCGATGCGGCCTGTGAGCTGAGCTGCAAAGGCGAGGCAATGCGCGCGGCGAGTTTGTCGAGCGTTGCGGCGATATCGCCCACCAGCTCAGCATCCGGCAAATAGCAGTTATCCGCTTCCGCAGGCAACACATCGATATGCACCAGCGTGGCCGTCCCGCTGTTCCACATGGCCGGCTCATATTCCACCGGGCTGTAGCCGATGGTGATAATCAGGTCAGCCTGACGTAACAGACGATCGCCCGCCTGATTGTTAAACAAGCCTACCCGGCCAGCAAAGCGTGAAAAGTGTCCCTGACGTACGGCCCCAGCCGCCTGATAGGTGCTGGTGACGGGAATATGGCTGCGCTCCAGCAAACGGTGTAGCGCATCGCTGTTTTGCGGCTGGCTGGCCATCAGTCCCAGCAGCAGAACCGGGTTTTTGGCCTGCGCAATCTGTGCGGCAACCGCCTCAATCGCCACATCTGGCGCGGCGCCCAGCAACACCTGACCTTTGCTGCTCAGCAGATTGCCCCGGGCCGGTTGATCAACAATATCCTGCGGCAGGCTGACAAAGGCACCGCCGCCTCGGCCGTGTTCAGCCTGGCGGAAGGCGTTGGAGATCACTTCAGACAGGGCATTGGCATCGGTGACTTCAACGGCATATTTGGTGACCGGACGAAACATGGCAACGGTGTCCATGCTCTGATGCACCTGTTTTGCACTGTCCGCGCGCTTCACCGCGCCGCCCAGCGCCACCACCGGATCGCCTTCACTGGTGGCGGTGGCCATACCGGTGATCAGGTTCGAGCAACCGGGGCCGGAGGTGACCAGCGCCACGCCCGCGTTGCCGGTCAGCCGCCCGACTGCCGCCGCCATAAAGGCAGCATTGGCTTCATGGCGCACCGGGATGGTCTGGATAGTGGAGTCCACCAGCGAATCAAAGACCTTATCGATTTTGGCGCCCGGAATACCAAAGACCTGCTTCACGCCCTGAGCTTCCAGCTGCGCCACGACCAGATCGGCGCCATGCTGCCATAGCTGAGTATCGGTTGGGTTTTTCATCATGACTCCTTAGGGGAATTAGCTCTCAACGGAACGAATGGCCGAATCCAGATCGTCGGGATTCAGGTTGGCTTGCAGAAAGTCGTTATCTTTTGGCAGGTCGATCACCAGTTTGCTGATCGCACCGAAGGTCAGCACCCCTTCCTCCAGCCGGTAATCCAGCAGATGGCCGCCACCCTGACGGTCATCGGTAATAAAGTGCTCGTGGTAACCCGCCACGTTGATGCCCTGCATATATTGCGGCGTGCGGAAACCAATCAGCACGCCGTTACGCTCGCTGAAATGAAAGGTGGGTTGCTGGCCGAGCACTTCGGGCATGCTGCGATAAGGACGATGCTGGCACGGCACGGTGCGGGTCTGCGCCTCCGAGAAACGGCCGTCGATGCGCAGTGCGCAGAACTGGTTATCGGAGGTGACCTGACTGTCGATATAGTCGTGAATCTGCTGACGACCCACCGGCCGGTCGAAATGATGGCGATGCTGCGGACGGAAGAAGGTCATCACCGCAAAGGGGGTTTTCTGCTGCGGACTGGCCTCGCGGGCGCTGCCGTCAGCGCGTAACTGATAGACCTCACGATCGAAGGCAATCAGTTCGCCGTCCAGCTGGTTGAAAGTGCCGAGGCCGAAGTCCCCTTTTTTCAGCAGATCGGCAACGGTGATATTGCCCTCGTAAACCCCACTCAGCAACGCGCTCATCAGAGAGGTCTGATAGATTACGCTTTCTGGCTTATGCTGCTGCAATGCGCTGACGGTAGAGGCCAGCTCTTGTTCGCATAAACAGTCAGTTGCAGAATTTTTCATGGCATCCTCGTGGCTAAAAGGTTAAGAATCATTAACAGGATGTTGACTCGATTCAGTGCCGGATACCAATATAGGGAAGCCTTCACTTTGAGACGTTTTTGATATGGAACTCCGTCACCTGCGCTATTTTGTGGCCGTTGCCCAGACCCACAACTTCACCCGCGCGGCCGAACTGCTTGGGATTTCCCAACCGCCTCTGAGCCAGCAAATCCTTCGCCTTGAGCGCGAAATTGGCCTGCCGTTGTTGAAACGACTGACCCGCAGCGTTGAGCTGACCGAAGCCGGAGAGGCCTTTTATCAGGATGCCTGCCAGATCCTCGAACTCAGTGGCCATGCGCTGGAGAAAGCCAAAGGCATTGCGCGCGGCACCCGGGGACGACTTTCCCTCGGTTTCGCCAGCTCGGTGGCGTTTCATGGTTCGGTATTCAGCCTGCTCAGGGAGTTTCAGCATCGCTACCCGGATATGGAGATGATCACCGGCGAGCAGAATATGGCGACGCTGCTGCATAACCTGCAGGAAGGATTGCTGGATGCGGCCTTTGTACGCCTGCCGTGTGAAAGCAGCAAAGCCTTTAATCTGAAGGTCATCGCCAGTGAAAAAATGCTGGCGGTGTTGCCGCCGGGCCATGCGCTGGCGGGCCAGGCATCCCTGTCGCTGCAGCAGCTGGCGGAGGATCCGCTGATCCTCTTTCCGCAGGAAGTGGCGCCCAGCCTGTATGAGATGATCATCAGCGCCTGTCTGCGGGCCGGATTCCAGCCGCGCACCGGCCAACAGGCACCGCAAATCGCCTCCGCCATCGGGCTGGTGGCCAGTGGGTTTGGCTATACCCTCGTGCCGGAATCGCTGGGCTGCATTCGCCATCCGGACGTCACGCTGCATGCCATTGATGATGCGGTGCTAAACAGCGATATCGCCCTGGCCTGGCGACGGCTGGATCGATCGCCGGCGGTGCTGCATCTGGTGGCCACCCTCAATGAAATTCAGCCGGCCACGCGCTGAGAATGTGCCATTTTGGTGCGTATTTGCCGGGTTGGATCGCACCAATTAGGTTCACGAAACAACATCGTGAAACTTTCGGATCATCTTATTCAATAAAAAAAAGCTTATCTATCAGACAATAAAAAACCACCGCATCATTTACTGCACTCTGGCGTGTTTCATGCATGAGACAAAGTCTGCCGATCCATGGAGTGTAGTTATGTCTGCTAATGAACCTTCTGATTTGATTTATGGCCTTGAGGAGAAACCCACTCCGACGGTCGCGCTGTTTACCGCGTTACAGCATGTGCTGGCGAGTCTGGTGGGCGTGATTACACCACCGTTGATTATCGGTACGGTGTTGGGCCTCAATGCCTGGCTGCCTTATCTGATCAGCATGTCGCTGTTTGTCTCCGGCCTTGGCACCTTTATTCAGGCTCGCCGGATAAGGCATATCGGTGCCGGGATGATTTGCCTGCAGGGCACCAGCTTTGCCTTTCTGGCGGTGATTCTGGCGGCCGGATTCAGCGTGAAAAATCGCGGCGGCAGCCCGGAAGATGTGATGGCGATGATTTTCGGCCTGACCACGGTTGCCGCCTTTATTCCGATGATCGTCAGCCGTTTTCTGGGCCAGATCCGCCGCCTGATCACCCCGTTGATCAGTGGCACCGTGGTGTGCCTGATTGGCATCAGCCTGATTAAGGTCAGCATCACCGACTGGGGCGGCGGTCATAACGCGGCAAACTTCGGTTCTGTACCTAACCTGTTGCTGGGTTTGCTGACGCTGGCCACCATCGTGCTGTTCAGCCACGCGCGCAACCGCTGGCTGCGTCTCTCTGCGGTGATCCTCGGTATGGCCGTTGGCTGCGTGGCCGCCGCGCTGAGCGGCAATCTGACCCTGCATCCGTTCACCGAATCCTGGATTGCCGTGCCGCAGCCCTATCGCTTCGGCTTCCAGTTTGATTTCTCGCTGTTTCTGCCGATTGCGCTGATTTCGTTAATCAGTATTCTTGAAGCGGTCGGTGATCTGACGGCGAACTGCCTGCTGTCACGCCAGCCCGTTGAAGGGGAAAGCTACGTCAGACGTTTAAAGGGCGGCATTCTGGCGGATGGCGTCAGTTGCATGCTGGCAGCCATCTTCTCGGCGCTGCCCAGCACCACCTTTGCGCAGAATAATGGCGTGATCCAGATGACCGGCGTCGCCAGCCGCTATGTCGGCATGTGGATTGGCTGCCTGCTGGCGTTACTGGGCTTGTTCCCGGCGTTTGGCGCGGTGATCCAGCAAATCCCGGCACCGGTTTTAGGCGGCGCGACGCTGGTGATGTTTGGCAGCGTACTGGCGGCCGGCATCCGCATCATGACCCAGTCGCCGTTGACCCGCCGCGACATGATGATCATTGCCGTCTCGTTTGGCATTGGCCTCGGCATCGAAGCGCAACCTGAATTCCTCAGCCATTTACCGAAGGTTTTTGCTAACCTGTTTGGCTCAGCGATTAGCGCGGGTGGCATTGTTGCCATCGTGCTGAACCTGGTGTTGCCGTCCGACACCGCGGTACGTCAGACCCGCGAAAGCAAACTGGCAACGGAAAAATAGTCTTGTAACGCGTACGCGCTCCCTGGATCAGCAGACAGGGTATAACTGAGCTGGCTTATCTTATTCTTTATAAAGGAGAAGCTGGCTATGCCCGCACACCGTATTTGGGTGAAAAACCCGCTTGCCATTTTTACCCCTGAAGACACCGATGGACGAGGTGGACTGGTCATTGAAGATCGGGTGATCACTGAAATCCTGGCTTCAGGCCAACACCCTTCCCAGCCCTGCGATGAGATCAAAGACGCCAGCCAGCACGTGGTGCTGCCGGGTTTGATCAACACGCATCATCATTTTTACCAAACCCTGACCCGAGCCTGGGCACCCGTCGTCAATCAGCCGCTGTTTCCCTGGCTGAAAACGCTCTATCCGGTGTGGGCAAAACTGAAGCCCGATGCGCTGGCGCTGGCCAGCAAAGTGGCAATGGCGGAACTGTTGCTGTCTGGCTGCACCACCGCCAGCGATCATCACTATCTTTTTCCCGACGGACTGGAAGAGGCGATTGATGTGCAGGTTGAGGTGGTGAAAGAGCTGGGCATGCGGGCGCTGTTAACCCGTGGCTCGATGAGTCTCGGCGAAGACCAGGGCGGCCTGCCGCCTCAGCACACGGTGCAGACGGGTGAAGCTATTCTCGAAGACAGCGTGCGGCTGATTAAGCGCTACCACCAGCGCGGCGCCGGCGCACAAATTCAGATTGCCCTGGCACCCTGCTCTCCGTTCTCGGTTACCGAAGAGATCATGGTTGAAAGCGCAAAGCTGGCCGGGCAGTGGGATGTCCGTCTGCACACCCATCTGGCCGAAACGCTGGATGAAGAGCAATTCTGTCTGGATCGTTTTGGCCTGCGTACCGTGGATTATCTGGAGAAGGTGGGCTGGCTGGGGCCACGCACCTGGCTGGCGCACGGAATTCATTTCAATCCTGATGAAATAACCCGCCTCGGCGCGGCCGGAACCGGCATCTGCCACTGTCCGGTGTCCAATATGCGGCTTGCTTCGGGTATCTGCCCGACGCTGGATTTGGAACAGGCTGGCGCAACCATAGGGTTGGGCGTGGACGGTTCCGCCTCTAACGATGCCTCCAACCTGATGTATGAAACCCGTCAGGCGCTCTATTTACAGCGGCTGCGCTACGGCGCTGAGCGCATCACACCGCAAAAAGTGCTCGGCTGGGCGACTCGCGGATCGGCGCGTTTATTAGGGCGTGAGGATATTGGTGAGATACGGGTCGGCATGCAGGCCGATCTGGCGCTGTTTAAAATGGATGAATTACGGTTCAGCGGCAGCCACGATCCGATTGCCGCCTTAATTCTGTGTGGCGCGGAGCGAGCTGATTACGTGATGGTGGGCGGTCAGTGGCGGGTGATTGATGGCGTTATTCCGGGTCTGGATATTGCCTCGTTGATTGCTCAACATCGTACGGCTGCCAGTGCATTGGTCAGCTAAATAACGCGCGGCGGGGATCGCTGTCCCCGCCGCTGCCTATTATCCCTGAACTTTACGGATCTGTTTTACGTCCAGTTCAACCGAGTTGAAGTCTTTATCAATCTTGCCCTGAAGCTCGACGTTATCTTTCGGCGAAATGGTCTGGCCTTCCCAGCGCTTATGATCAATCTCAACCTTCATCGTGCCGGTGGCATCGCGGAACTGATAATCCTCATCACCAATACGCTTTTCAATATTGCCGCGCATGGTTACCCAGGCATCATCCTTCATATCCTGCGCCTGTTTAACGGTGGCTACCGTGCCGTTTGGTCCGGAAAAGCCGCCTTTCTGCACCTGGGCAGTGGGGGCATTTGGGTCAACAAACCCACCGGTCTGAGCAGCAAGAACAGGCATTGAAACCAGCGCGGTAATGGCTAATAAAGCAGCGGTCTTTTTCATATTGTCACCTTTATTCCTTGGAGGTTCGGCAGTAATAAATAGTGCCTCGTTTGTCTCTTCGGGAGCTATTAAAGCAAAGGGTTCTTAACAGGTTCTTAAGAACCTCGCGGCACGCTTAATATTTATCAAAATTAGCGAAAAAACGCGAATTCCGGCGATCTGCGCTGTACAACCGGTCTGCCTGTTACGTATAAAGCGGGTAATCACAGAGGAATTTATCATGCGCATCTTAGTCATTGAGGACGATCGGTTAATTGGCGACGGGATTAAAGCCGGGCTGATAAAAATGGGATTCAGCGTCGACTGGTTCACCGAAGGTAAAGAGGGACTGGCGGCACTCAGCGCGGCGCCTTATGACGCGGTGGTGCTGGATTTAAGCCTGCCGGGCATGGACGGGCTGGATATTTTGCGCCAGTGGCGTCAGCAGGGACAGGATGAACCGGTGCTGATCCTCACCGCGCGGGATGCGCTGGAACAGCGGGTAACCGGCCTACAGCAAGGGGCCGATGACTATCTCTGCAAACCTTTCGCCCTGAGCGAAGTCGCGGCCCGGTTACAGGCGTTGATTCGCCGCCGCCATGGCCAGCTTCACCCGCTGCTCAGCCATGGTGCAGTGGTGATGGAGAGCGGCTCGCACCGCGTGACGCTGAACGGCGAACCGCTGGAGCTAAAATCCCGCGAGCTGGCGCTGCTCGAACTGTTTCTAATGAATACCGGCAGAGTGCTGACCCGAGCGCAGTTAGAAGAAAAGCTCTACAGCTGGGATGAAGACGTCTCCAGCAACGCCGTTGAAGTGCATATCCACCATCTGCGAAAAAAACTGGGCAGCCAGTTTATCCGCACCATTCACGGCGTCGGCTATACGCTGGGAGAACCGGTGTGAATCGCCTGAGCCTGCGCCTGCGTCTGATGCTGGGCTTTCTGCTGCTGACGCTGATTTGCTGGGGAACGGCCAGCCTCGGCTCATGGTGGCAGACGCGGCATAAAATCAATGAGCTGTTTGATACCCAGCAAATGCTGTTTGCCAAAAGGCTGGCAACGATGAACCCGGAACAGCTCAGCCACGAACCGCTGACGCTGCCCAAAACCAAAAAGCTGCTCAAGCATCATCGCGGCGATCAGGAAGACGATGCGCTGGCCTTTGCGGTCTTCACCCGCGACGGAAAAATGGTGATGAACGACGGTGAAAACGGCAAAGACTTCCGCTTTCACTACCCGCGCAACGGCTTCACCGACGGCAAGCTGAAAGGTGACGATGATTTGTGGCGCATGGTCTGGCTGAGCACACCGGATCAGCAGTATGTGGTGGTGGTCGGTCAGGAATGGGAATATCGCGATGATATGACCCGCGATATCGTGCAGACCAACCTCTGGCCGTGGCTGTTTGCTTTGCCGGTGATGTTGATCCTGCTGCTATGGCTGATCACCCACGAGCTCGCACCGCTGAAACGTATCGCCAGCCAGCTGCGGCATCGTTCTGCGGACGATCAGACGCCGTTAAGAGAAGATCGGGTTCCACAAGAAGTCCGGCCGCTGGTGGACGAGCTGAATTCGCTGTTTGCCCGTATCGCGCAGATGCTGACCCGCGAGCGACGCTTTACCTCAGATGCCGCGCATGAGCTGCGCACGCCGCTGGCGGCGCTGAAGGTGCAAACCGAAGTGGCGCAGCTGGCCCATGACGATGAAGCGATGCGTCACCATGCACTGGCCAATCTGGATGCGGGGATCGACAGAGCCACTCGGATGGTCGATCAGTTGCTGACGCTCTCCCGACTGGACAGCGAGAAGGATCTTGAGACGCAGCCGGTCAATCTGCAACAGCTACTGCAACAGGCCGTTGTCGATCATTATGGTAACGCGCAGGCCGCCGGTATCGAGCTTAGCCTTGAGGCGCCCGGGGTTCCGGTCATCAAAAATGGACAGCCGCTGCTGCTGGCGCTGATGGTGCGTAATCTGCTGGATAACGCCATTCGTTACAGCCCGTCCGGCGGAAGCGTGCAGCTGATCCTGTCGCCACGCCGTATTGAGGTTCTGGATAACGGACCCGGTGTTACGGGAGAGGCTGTGACGCGGGTTGGCGAGCGGTTTTACCGGCCTCCGGGACAGGAAAAGTCCGGCAGCGGGCTGGGACTGTCCATCGTCAGCAATATTGCCCAACTGCATGGGATGCGGGCCAGCTTTGCTAACCGTGATGCGGGCGGTTTTGCGGCGTCCGTCAGCTGGTAGCCCGCGTCAGCGAGCACAAAAAAGGGGCCCAAAGGCCCCTTTTCTCTGCCGGTCGGGATCAAATCTCGACCTGTGTCCCTAACTCAATCACCCGGTTAGGCGGGATCTCGAACTGGTCTGGCGCACGCAGGGCGTTCTTCTGCAGCATCAGGAACAGCTTGCCGCGCAGGCGCAGATACCACGGTCGTTTACCGATAATCAGCGACTCATGCGACATAAAGAACGAGGTTTCCATCATCCGGCAGCTAAGCCCTTCCAGCCCACAGCGGTGGAAAATCTCTTCGACGTTCGGCGTTTCACGCCAGCCGTAACTGGCCACCACGCGCCAGAAGGTTGGCGAAAGCTGTTCGATGGTCACGCGCCGGACGTTATGTACATAAGGGGCATCTTCCGTTCGCAGCGTCAGCAGCACCACGCGCTCATGTAACACTTTGTTATGCTTAAGGTTATGCAGCATGGCGAACGGGATCACGTTCAACGCACGGGACATATACACCGCGGTGCCCGGCACGCGCACCGGCGGCGATTTCTCCAGCGAGGCAATCATCGCTTCCAGTGAGTTGCCGTGTTCATGCATACGACGCAGCAGGCGGAAACGCTCGCTTTTCCAGGTGGTCATGATGATAAACATCACCAGCGCCAGGCACAGCGGCAACCAGCCACCGGAGAACACTTTCACCAGGTTGGCTGAGAACAACGACACATCGATGCACAGCATGCCGACCAGCACCGTCAGCACCAGATAACGGTTCCAGTGCCAGTTTTTAATCGCCACCGTGGTACAGAGGATCGCGGTCAACACCATGGTGCCGGTGACGGCAATACCGTAGGCCGCGGCCAGGTTACTGGAGTGCTGGAAGCCAACAATCACGATCACCACGGCGAAATAGAGCAGCCAGTTGATGACCGGGATATAAATCTGACCGGACTCCTCTTCCGAAGTGTGCACAATGCGCATCGGCGGCAGATAGCCCAGACGAACGGCCTGGCGGGTCAGCGAGAAGACGCCGGAAATCACCGCCTGCGAGGCAATTACGGTGGCCAGCGTCGCCAGGATCAGCATCGGGATCAGCGCCCAGTCAGGCGCCAGCAGGAAGAAGGGGTTTTTTATCGCTTCAGGATTCTTCAGCAGCAGCGCGCCCTGGCCGAAATAGTTCAGCACCAGCGACGGCAGTACCACAATGAACCACGCCAGACGGATAGGGAATTTACCGAAGTGGCCCATATCGGCATACAACGCTTCCACCCCGGTGATCGCCAGTACCACCGCGCCCAGCGCAAAGAACGACACCTCTTTATATTCCATAAAGAAATGCATCGCCCAGTAAGGGTTCATCGCATGCAGCACGTCCGGATTCGCAGCGATACTCATGCCGCCCAGCACCGCCAGCACAATGAACCACAGCAGCATCACCGGGGCAAACAGTTTGCCGACAATGCCGGTACCGTGCTTCTGGATAGCAAACAGCAGCGTCAGCACGGCAATCGCCATCGGCACAATATAGCGGTCGAGGTTCGGCGCGATGATCTCCAGACCTTCAATCGCCGAAAGCACTGAAACGGCCGGCGTGATCACCACTTCACCATAGAAGAAGCTGCCGCCAATCAGTCCCATGATCACCAGTACCGCCGTGGCTCTGGCCCCGGTATTGCGGCCGGCCAGCGACATCAGGGTCAGTATTCCCCCTTCTCCGGCGTTATCTGCGCGCATCACGTAGCTGATGTACTTGAGCGACACCACCAGCACTAACAGCCAGAAAATCAGGGAAAGAAAACCAAATACCGCGTCACGTTCCACGCCAAAGCCAAACTGGCCGGAAAGGCATTCACGGAGGGTATATAAAGGGCTGGTACCGATATCACCATAGACAACGCCAATGGCGGCTAAGGTCACTGCGCCAAGGGACTGCTTTTTTTCAGAACTCATAAACTAGTCTTTTGTTGGAGCCGAGTGACGCGGGATTGCGCACAGCTCATCAAGCCATCAAAACGCGCACAGTATGCATGAATCATGATGAATGCCTATCCTTATTACGTTAAGAGAAATGACTTCACTGCCCTGCGTCACTCTTTGACAAGAAAAAAGCTGACTCGTATCAACTCTTTCAAGCATCATAGCCAGTAGTGTTTGCGCTCGCCAGTCACCCTGCTGGCCAGACCGTAGAAAAGGATGAATGTTTGAATATGCCCCAGCCCCATTTACTTGCGGAAAGAATCGCCCGCCTCAGCAATGCGTTAGAAAAAGGACTTTATGAGCGGCATCACGCGATTCGTCTCTGCCTGTTGGCTGCGCTGAGCGGCGAAAGCGTCTTTTTGCTGGGCCCACCGGGCATTGCCAAGAGTCTGATTGCCCGCCGACTCAAGTACGCTTTTCAGCATTCCCGCGCCTTTGAATACCTGATGACCCGTTTTTCCACCCCGGAAGAAGTGTTTGGCCCTCTCTCTATTCAGGCACTAAAAGACGAAGGCCGCTACCAGCGACTGACCAAAGGTTATCTGCCGGATGCCGAAATTGTCTTTCTCGATGAGATCTGGAAGGCAGGCCCGGCAATCCTCAATACCCTGCTGACCGCCATTAATGAACGTCGCTTTCGTAACGGTGACAGCGAAGAAAAAATCCCCATGCGCCTGCTGGTCACCGCGTCGAACGAGCTGCCCGAGGCCGACAGCGGGCTGGAAGCGCTGTATGACCGCATGTTAATCCGCCTGTGGCTGGATAACGTGCATGAGAAGCAAAACTTCCGCAGCATGCTTACCCACCAGCAGGATGAAACCATCAACCCGGTGGCGGACTCTCTGTGCATCACCGATGAAGAGTATAGCGAATGGCAGAAAGGCATTACTCAGGTCGCGCTGACTGACGATGTCTTTGAACTGATCTTCCTGCTGCGCCAGCAGATGGAAAACCAGCCCGAAGCGCCGTATATCTCCGATCGCCGCTGGAAAAAAGCTATCCACCTGCTGCAAGCCTGCGCGTTTTACAGCGGACGCAACAGCATTGCGCCGGTCGATCTTATCCTGCTGAAGGATTGCCTGTGGCACGACGTGGCGTCGATGAAGCTGCTGGATCGCGAAATCGACAGCCTGATCACCCAGCACGCCTGGCAGCAGCAGCCGATGCTGATTAAGCTGCAGCAAATTGAGTCGCGCCGGCTGGCCTTGCAGCAGGAAAAAAGCGTCGAACAGGCGATCCGTCTGGAAAAACATGGCGGCATGTTCAGCCGCAAACCGCATTACGAACTGCCCGCCACGCTGGCCGATGACTCGCTGACGCTGATGCTGCAAAAGCCGCTGATGCTGCACGATATGCAGGTGACGCACGTGGTGATTGCGCGTGAGCCGCTGCATCACTGGCTGCAAAAAAGCGGCGATATTCGCGGCAAGCTTAACGGTATTGGCTTTGCCCAGACGTTGGATCTGCATGTGGACGGTAACGACTGCCTGACGCTGCGCGATGTCAGCCTGCAATCCACCCGGCTGATGCTGCCGGGCAAACAGCAGGCCAGCGGGCTGCCGGAAGAGATTGTGCAGGCACTGGATGAGGTGGAAACCCAGCTGCGCAACCAGCGCACGCTGTTCAGCCAGCATCAGCGCTGCCTGTTTATCAGCGATGACTGGCTGGCAAAAATTGAAGAGAGCCTGCAACAGGTGGCCGATCAGCTGAAGCAGGCCCGTCGGTGATCTCGCTTGATACACTGAGCGCACTTCTGACCATCAGCGAGGGCGACCTGCTCGAAGAGTTAGTGATAGCCCTGCTCGCCAGCCCCCAGCTGGCGCTTTTTTTTGAAAAATTCCCCGGCATGAAGAAAGCGCTGCTGCGCGATCTGCCGCGCTGGAAAAACGAAGTGTTGGAACAGCTGAAGACCACCTCCGTGCCGGAGGATCTTGCGGCCGAATTTGCGCTGTTCCAGCAGTTTCAGGGCCTGGGTCATACGCCGTTCTGCCAGAAGCTGCCTGAGCTGCTGGCTTACCTCAGTGAACATCATTCTCCCTTTAGTGAAAAAGCCCACCAGCTGGTCGCCAATGCCGATCCCAGCGCGCTCAGTCAGGCCCAGCAAACCCTGTTTCTCCAGCGCTGGCGGTTAAGCCTGACGCTGCAAACCCTGACCCTGAATCAGCAGCTGCTGGATCAGGAGCGAGAAAAACTGCTGGCCGAGCTTCAGCAACGCTTAGCCATGAGTGGTCAGCTGGCAAAGGTGTTATCGGACAACGATGAAGCTGCGGCGGGACGGCTGTGGGATTTAACCAAAAGCCCGCTGCAACGGGGTGATTACCAGCTGATCGTTGAGTACGGCGACTTTCTGGCCCAGCAACCGGCCTTGCTGAAGCTGGCTGAACAACTGGGCCGCAGCAAAGAAGCCAAGGCGGTGCCGACCGAAGACGCGCCGCTGGAGGAGTTTCATCATCTGGTGCGCGAGCCGGAAAGCGTGCCGGAAGAGGTCAGCGGGCTGCATCAAAGCGACGACATTCTGCGCCTGCTACCACCCGAACTGGTCACGCTGGGCATCAGCGAGCTGGAAATTGAGTTCTACCGTCGGCTGGTGGAGAAAAGGCTGCTGACCTATCGTCTGCAGGGCGATGCCTGGCACGACAAGGTGATGCTCAGGCCGGTCAGTCATCATCATCATGACCAGCAGCCACGCGGCCCCTTTATTGTCTGCGTGGATACCTCCGGTTCAATGGGCGGCTTCAACGAGCGCTGCGCCAAAGCGTTCTGCCTCGCCCTGCTGAAGGTGGCGCTGGCGGATAACCGTCGTTGCTACATTATGCTGTTCGCCCATGAAGTGGTGGCCTACGAACTGACCGCGGGCGATGGCATCTCCCAGGCGATCCGCTTCCTCAGCCAGCGTTTTCGTGGCGGCACCGATCTGGCCGCCTGCCTGGATTCGGTGCTGCTTAAGCTGGCCACGCCGGCATGGAACGATGCCGATGCGGTGATCATCTCCGATTTTATTGCCCAGCGTCTGCCAGAAGAGCTGGTTAAACGCATCAAACAGCACCAGCTGAAACAGCAGCAGCGCTTTCATGCCGTTGCGCTGTCCGATCATGGAAAACCCGGCATCATGCGGATTTTCGACCACATCTGGCACTTCGATACCGGCCTGAAAAGCCGCCTGCTGCGCCGCTGGCAACGCTAGTTCTCCCTCAGACACAATCTGGAAATGCTTATTTGCTATAGTCATGTGTACGCTTTAGCCAACAGGCAGATTGGGAGCATTACGTGACAGCACAACAACAAGAGTTCGCACCAGGATTACCCGCACCGACCCGTACGTTGTTATTGAGCAGCGGCAGCGAGGCGCAAAAACGTCAGGAAATTCTGACGTACTTCAATCAGACCTGGTCTCTGTATGAGAGCCTGTTCGATTGCCTCGCCGATGAAAAGGCCTGGTTCACCAAAGCGATTTCCCTGCGCCATCCGCTGATTTTCTATTACGGCCACACCGCCACTTTCTACATCAATAAAATGATGGCGGGTGGGCTGGTGGATAACCGCGTGGATGACAACATCGAAGCGATGATGGCAATCGGCGTCGATGAGATGAGCTGGGACGATCTGGACACCCACAACTACCCGTGGCCGACCGTCGCCGAACTGCGCGACTATCGCGGCAAAGTCCGCTCGCTTATCGAAAACTTTATCAAAGAGATGCCGCTGACCTTACCGATCAACTGGGACAGTCCGGCATGGGTGATCCTGATGGGCATTGAGCACGAGCGCATCCATCTGGAAACCTCCAGCGTGCTGATCCGCCAGTTGCCCATTGAATGGGTGAAGCCGCAGGCGCACTGGCCAGCCTGCCCTTCAGCCCGACACGATCGAAGCAAAGTGCCGGCGAACGCGCTGGTCGACGTTGACGGCGCTCGGGTCACCCAGGGCAAAAGCGATGATACCTACGGCTGGGATAACGAGTACGGCACGCTGACCACCGACGTGAAGCCGTTTAAAGCCAGCAAGATGCTGACCAGCAACGCCGAATTCTTCGAATTTGTCGCCGCCGGCGGTTATCAGGACGCGCGCTGGTGGGATGAAGAAGGTCTTGGCTGGCGCGACTTTGCCAAAGCCACTCAGCCCACGTTCTGGGTCGGTTCTGCCGCCGAGCCTGATGCACTGAAACTGCGTCTGATGACCGAAGAAGTGCCGATGCCATGGGACTGGCCAGCCGAAGTGAACCAGCTGGAAGCCGCCGCGTTCTGCCGCTGGAAAGCCGATGAAACCGGCAAATCGGTACAGCTGCCTGCCGAAGCCGAATGGCTGCTGTTGCGTGAGCAGGTGACAGGCGATCAGACCGACTTGCGCGAGGCACCGGGCAATATCAATCTAGCCTGGTGGGCGTCTTCCTGTCCGGTCGATCGTTTTGCTCAGGGCGAGTTTTACGATCTGATCGGTAACGTCTGGCAGTGGACCACCACGCCAACCAACGGTCTGGAAGGATTTAAGGTTCATCCTTTATATGACGACTTCTCGACGCCGACCTTTGATGGCAAACATGCGCTGATCAAAGGCGGTAGCTGGATCTCCACCGGTAACGAAGCGCTGAAATCTGCCCGCTACGCCTTCCGCCGTCACTTCTTCCAGCACGCCGGTTTCCGCTATGTGGTCTCCAACCATCAGGAAAAACAGATGCTGAACCCGTATGAAACCGACAGCATGGTTTCGCAGTATCTCGACTTCCAGTACGGGCCGGATTACTTCGGCACGCCGAATTACGGCAAAGCGCTGGTGGACATTGCCTGCCGGATGACGGAAAAACGCGGTCGCGCACTGGATATCGGTTGTGCCACCGGCCGCGCCAGCTTTGAGCTGGCCCGTCATTTCAGCGACGTAGTGGGAATGGATTACTCCGCGCGCTTTATCGATGTGGCCATCCAGCTGACCAGTGGCGAAGAGTTCCGTTATGTCACCCAGGAAGAAGGCGACCTGGTGGAATACCGTCAGGTGCGGCTGAAAGATTTCGATCTCGGCGCGGAACAGGCGCAACGCATTCAGTTTGTGCAGGGCGATGCCTGTAACCTCAAGCCGCAGCCCGAACGGTATGACCTGGTGCTGGCTTCCAACCTGATCGACCGCCTGCGTCAGCCTAAGCGCTTCCTGCAGGACATTACGACGATGATAGCGCCGGGCGGTGTCCTGATGCTCTCCTCGCCGTATACCTGGCTGGAAGACTTTACGCCGAAGGAGAACTGGCTGGGCGGCATCCGTGAGAACGGTGAAGTGCTGACCACCTATCAGGCGTTACAGCGGCTGATGGCCACCGATTTCGAAGAGATCGCCGCGCCGCAGGATGTGCCTTTCGTGATACGTGAAACGGCGCGCAAGTATCAGCACACCGTTGCGCAGCTGACCGTGTGGCGTAAGCGTTAACCCCCTCCAGCGGGCACGCCCTGTGCCCGCTGTTTATTCCACAATAATATTGCCTGTCTGCTCCCTTTCCTGCACATTATCCCGCTATACGTTGAATATTCCTTAACTCAGGAGCCATCATGGCGGATAACCTGCAAATTGACAGTCTCGATCGTGGCATCCTTAATGCGTTAATGGAAAATGCCCGTACCGCCTATGCTGAACTGGCAAAAGTGTTCAACGTCAGCCCAGGCACTATTCACGTTCGCGTGGAGAAAATGAAGCAGGCGGGGATCATTAAAGGCACGCGGCTGGAGATTGATCCCAAGCATCTTGGCTATGACGTCTGCTGCTTTATCGGCATCATTTTGAAAAGTGCCCGTGACTATCCGGCTGCGGTGGCAAAACTTGATGCGCTGGATGAAGTGGTGGAAGCCTGGTACACCACCGGTCACTACAGCATCTTTATTAAGGTGATGTGCCGCTCGATCGATGCCCTGCAACTGGTGTTGATCAACAAGATCCAGACCATCGATGAAATCCAGTCAACCGAGACGCTGATCTCCCTGCAGAACCCGATTATGCGCACCATCAAGCCCTGATCTGTGCACAATATTATCCACACACCGATCGGGATCGTTTAAGGCCCGATCGCCAGCATTTTCTCTTTTTCATCAGCTATCGTCGGGCTGCTGATCTCCCGCGTCTTTTTCGGTTCATCCCTCCCAGCCAATTACCCTTACTTATCCACAGGTAGATCCCCGCTTGATCACAGCGTACAATAGCCGCCTTTGAGGTACAGGGATCTTTATAAATGGCTGACATTACGTTAATCACGGGTAGCACCTTAGGCAGCGCGGAATATGTGGCTGAACTTCTGGCTGAGAAGCTGGAAGAAGCAGGCTTTTCAACCGAGTTACTTCACGGTCCTGAACTGGAAGAACTGAGCGTTGAAGGCACCTGGCTGGTGGTTTGCTCCACGCACGGTGCAGGCGATCTTCCTGACAATCTGCAACCCCTGTTTGATGAACTGGCAGAGAAGAAGCCCGATCTTTCCCAACTGCGTTACGGCGCCGTCGGTATTGGCAACCGCGAGTACGATCTGTTCTGCGGTGCAATAGAGAAGATCGACGTGCTGTTAACGTCCTGTGGCGCTCAACGGATCGGCGATCGACTGGATATCGATGTGCTGGAACATGAGATCCCTGAGGATCCGGCTGAGGTTTGGGTAGAAAGTTGGAAAAACTTACTCAAATGAGGATCGCTGGCAGCAGGATCGCCCTGATTTTGGCTGCCGGATCGAAAAAAAACGGACAGGTTTTGTAAATAATGTCCTTTTTTGTTCATTTAAGTGGCGATCGTTTGTGTATAACTATGCTTAAAACCCGGTAATAACCGGTTGTTATCCCAAGAACAACTTGAGTACTTGCCGGAGCTTGTGGATAAGGTGCCATTTAGATCCCAGCTTATACGCCGTAGGATCACCGATCTTTCACAGCTAACGATCCTTAATAAGATGATGATCGTTATCAGGAAAAAAGGCTTATCCACAGAGATCGTCGATCCTAATAGAAGATCTAACAAAGAGATCTCTAGATAAAAAAGATCTTCTTTTTAATACACACCGGGTAGTGCGCTTTCCCCATCGCCCAAAGTTGCGTAGAATCCACGCCCTGATAACCAATCTCCCTAAATCGCACAATCGCGAGGTGCAGTTCC